>CAZEWA010000017.1:0-44497 GCA_964515685.1 uncultured Polyangiales bacterium
CGAGCGAACGTACCCGGCCTGGTCCAGGTCACGCGGCCAATTAAACCGTTGGTAGGGCCCCCAGCGGGGTCCGTTACACCGAGCCTACGCGCCCGGTCGAGGCGACAGGATGAAGGCCTAAGGGCCCCCCTGTGCAAGCAAAATCATCCGGTCGTGCGGATTTTTTACGCCTAAAAGCCTGCGGGGTCTAGGTGAGATTCCCGATTTGGACCGACTTCGTAGGGGAACTCGCTAACCCAGCCGAGGAGATGAGGCTGTCCCACTTAGCGAGTAGACTGCTCAACCTCCCGAAAGGAGGCGCTTTACGAGCTCGCTCAGCTCTTTTCCATCCACACCCACAAGGCGGCTCTTGGCGGTCTGAATCACACGTCCCATGTCCTTCGGAGAGCTCGCTGCAAGCTCCCCAATTACAGCTCGGACGGTTGTTTCCATTGTCGCTGCGTCGGGAGCGGCAGGCAAGTACTGCTCTAGTAGGGTCTTTTCCAGGCGCTCTTTGTCGGCGAGCTCGGTACGTCCGCCCTGCTCATATTGTTCGATGGATTCCACTCGCTGCTTACGCAGGCCGCGCACAATGTCTGCAATGGTTGCGTCATCGAGTTCCGTTTGTGTATCGGCCTCGCGCAGCGTGACGGCGGCGCGGATCGACCGGATGGTATCGAGACGCACGGTGTCCTTGGCGCGCATGGCGGCCTTCAGGTCGTCGGCAAGTCTTGCTTTCAGGCTCATGTGGCATCCCCTGGGGTGATATTCGTGGGCGAGGTGGCGACGAGGTGTGGCCAGAGCTGCTCTGTGCCGCGCTCTAGCGTTCGGGTTCCGAGGAATTTCGCGAACATGCGGTCCGCGCCGAACTCGGCACGATAGCTCAGGAGGCGCTGTGTGTACCCGTGCAACCTGTGCTCGAGAGTGAAACCGATGGCCGCGTGCACCGCATGTCCGACCTGACACGCTATTTGAGCCGTGCGGCCCGCTTGAACCTTCGCCGCCGCGATAAGCTCGCTTGCCTCATGGAGATGCATAAGATCGAGCGAGTCGAGCGCGCGATGGGCCAGGTTGAGGATCGCGTGGAGTGCAGCCACCTCACATCCGAGCAGTGCGATGGGATGCTGCACGGCTTGAAACGATGCGATGGGGACGCCGAACTGCCGGCGCGTCTTCGCATGTTCCACCGTCATAGCGAGCACTGCCTCCGCCAGTGCAACGATTTGGGTGGAGCGAGTGAGCGCGCCTACCAGCGTCACAGGACCGAGCGCTGGGGACGGGGTCAAGGCGACGCGATGCAGGACGGGGGCGCCCAGAAATGTCAGGGAATCGCGCGGCTCGCTGGCTAGATTTTGTCCGGAGCAAGCATCCACGCCACGGATCTCAACGAGCACCAAGGAGAGCGAGTCCAGTCCGCTCGAGGCTTCGCTCCAGACCTGATTCGCTACTGCAGCATGGGGCACTTGATGCGCGCGTCCCGTGATGCCGCGTTCCGATAGGCTGAGATCGCTGACGTGGGGCGGTGCGAGTGTGACGTGATGCTCGAAGAAGGGCGAAGTAGCGAGGGCCGCCAGGTAGCTCGCCGCAATTTGTTCGGCGAGCGGAAACGACGAGGCATGGGCTGCGGCTGCCTGGATGAGTGACGCGCCCTCAGACCACGCTGACAGTCCCTGTTGAAAAGGGCTCAGCAGACCGTTCGCGAGAAGTTTGTTGAACAGCGTGCCACGTGTGTCGTCGTCTTTCGTCTCCAAGAAAATCTTGTCGACGGTCTGCGTCAAAAGTGAACTCATCGCAGCAGCTCCTTGGCGATAATTCCGCGCAGGATCTCGCGCGTACCGCCCCGCAAGGAGTAGGAGGGGGCAAGCATGGAGATGACGGCGAGCGTTTGCTGCAGGGAATCGCCGCCCCTGCGCATCGGTAAGACTCCGAGCAGGTCGTGCACTACTTCGGAGATGGACTGTTCGAAGCTCGTCCCGAGTTCTTTGACGATGGCTGCCTCGACACCGACTTCTTCGCCTCGGCTGAGTCGTGCTGCCACGGAGAGCGACATTTGTCTGAGCACCATCAAGCGACTGATAAGCATTCCTAGCGCGACGGAATGTTCGGAGCTGTCGGCATGGGCGAGCAGTTCCTTCAAGAGCTCGAAGCTCGACAGAAAGCGCTCGGGCCCGCTGCGTTCGTAGCCGAGCTCGGCCGTGACCTGGCGCCAGCCAGCGCCTTCGGTGCCTATCAAGCGCTCTTCTGGAACAAAGGCATCTTCGAAGGTCACTTCACCAAAATGGTCGTGGCCGGACATATCGAGCACGGGTCTGACTGTGATGCCTGGACCGTCGAGGTCGATCAGGAGCTGGGATAAACCCTGGTGCTTTTTGCTCACGGATTTGTCTGTGCGAACCAGCGCAATCATGTGGGGACAGCGTGTGACGTGCGTGCCCCAAAGCTTTGTGCCGTTGACCCGATAGCCGCCTGCAACGCGCTCGGCATAGGTTCGCACGGTGGCGAGGTCCGAGCCCGTGTCGGGTTCGCTCATGCCGATGCAGAAATAGGCTTCACCGCGCGCGATGCGAGGCAAGAATGACGACTTGAGAGCTTCGCTGCCGAAGCGCAGCAGCAGCGGTCCGCTTTGGCGATCGGACATCCAGTGGGCCGCGACGGGGGCGCCGGCCGCGAGGAGTTCTTCGACAACGACGTAGCGCTCGAGCGCAGTCTTTCCGTGACCGCCATATTGCGCTGGGAACGTCATGCCCAAAAAGCCATGGGCCCCCAGTGCGCGGCTGAACTCCGCGTCGAATGCGGTCCAACTGCGTGCGCGTTCTGGGGCATTTTGGGCCGGTAGGTGGGTGCGCAGAAAGTCGCGGATCGCGCCGCGCACGTGTTCGCACTCGGCAGGTAACTCGGCGTGCTCGAAGCGAAGGGCTTCCATCACGAAGCTATACCATTCCTCGCTTCGCCCTTCGCGGGATGCTTACTTCGTGGGCGCCGGATTCTCGGTCTTGGCAGGTTCGCTCGGGGCCGCAGGCTTGGCTGGTTGCGCCACCGGAACCGCTGGGAGCGCGCTCTTCGCCGGCTGGGCGCCCTTGTCCTTGGCTTCGTCGTGGGCGCGTCTGCGCAGTGCGCGCAGCATCATCACTTGGCTAGCAGCGGCGAGCCCATGTCCCATGTACGGATCGAGGCCCGCGATTTTTTCGATGAGCCACGTGGTCTTCGTGATGTCGAACTGGGAGTAGCCGACCACCACGGCTTCCCCCCCGGGCAGTGTAGGTGTGTCAAAGCGCCACTTGCCGCCCTTGAGGGCCCCGTCGATGGCGTCGATGGTGAGGGTGTTTGCCTGTTCGTCCATCTGCATCAGGCCTGAGGTTCCGATGAGCGGCAAGCTGATGCCCCACTCGAAAAGCTTGCGTGTGCCCTCTCGCTTCGTGACGCGCGTGTAGCTGCCGGGAACCAAGCTTTTGCCGAAGGTCTCGGGCTCAGTCATCACGGGGCGCACGCTTTCGGGCAACATGCCGGTGCGTCCCACTACGCTGATCTTGCCGAGCCCGTCCTTGGTGAGCTCCATCAGCAACAGATCAGCTCGACCTAGGAGCTTCTTGAACTTTGGAAGATCGAGGCTCGGCGCTTCGAATGGAACTTGGTCGGGCAGGGTATTGGGAGCCCCGACGCGCTTCTCTGCTTCGCGCTTGGTGCCGAGCGCCATCACGTAACAAAGCGCAAGATTGACCGAGCGATTGACGCTCTTGGCGGCCGCCTTGAGCTGCTTCATCACAAAGTTGGCCTCGCGCATGTCCACGCGCATGGAGAGCAACATCAAGCTGCGCTTTGGCCCGGCTGGGTATACGCGCCACATCAAGCGACCTTCGCCGAGGTGGCCCTGCTCGCTTTTCACGCTGATGCGGTGGCCAAACTCAGGATGGTCCTTGGGCGGCGTGATCATCGTCATGCGGTTTTCGCCCTCGAGAAACAGCACGCCCGTCTGCCAGGTCCACTTGTAGGCGCTCTGCGTCGGCGTCTGTGACAGGACCTCGACGTGATCGAGGGTGCGCATGAACTTCGGGTAGTCCTGGGGTTTGGCGATGATCCCGGCCACGAGATCGGCTGGAGCGTCCACATATGTGGCGACCAGAACGGCTGGCAGGGTCTCATCTTTGACCAGCTCCACCAGGGCGACTGCACCGCGGTCGAGGAGTGGGGCGAGGAGGGTTCGCTCCTTCTCATCGAGCGACTCGAGACGCTGAGTCAGCGCGTCTGCCGGGGTGGATTGGGCGTGAGCAATCCCACTTAAAACGAACAGGGGGAGCGCGATGACTAGCCAAACAATTCGTTTCACGATGCTCTGACCCCTTCGCCGCCGTCGATCTTCAAGGTAGCGCGAATGCTCCCCAAAGCGCTGCTCTTCCGGACGAACGAAAGCGCACGCTTGACCTTCCCCGGCGACTCATACAAACCTGCCGCTGCCGAGGCGAAACTATGAAGATTTTCATCGATAGCGGGGATTTGAACGAGATTCGGGACGCAGCCGCGATGGGGGTGGTGGATGGTGTGACCACCAACCCTACGCTCGTAGCCAAGGCAGGGCGTCCGCTTGCAGCCCTGATCGCAGATATCTGCGAGATCGTCGACGGACCGATCAGCGCCGAAGTGCTGTCGACCGACGTCGAGGGCATCGTTCGCGAAGGGCGAGCGCTCGCCAAGATCCACAAGAATGTGGTCGTGAAGGTTCCGCTCATCGCGGACGGAATCAAAGCAGTCAAAATCTTCTCGCAAGAGGGCATCAAGACCAACGTCACGTTGTGCTTCAGCCCGACGCAGGGACTTTTGGCAGCCAAGGCGGGAGCCACGTACATCAGCCCGTTCATCGGACGCATCGATGACATCGGCGGCGACGGAATGGTGCTCATCCGGCAGCTGGTCCAGATCTACAAGAACTACGGTTTTGCGACCGAGGTCCTCGCAGCGAGCATCCGGCATCCGGTGCACCTCGTGGAGTCCGCCTTGGCCGGAGCCCACGTGGGAACCTTGCCGCACAAGGTCATCGTGCAGCTGCTCGACCACCCGCTCACCAGCAGCGGCCTCGAGAAGTTCCTCGCCGACGCCAAGAAGATCCCGCAAGGCTGAGAGCGTGTCGGGCCGCTCGGTTCGCAAACGACGACGCGGGGTGGCCATTCGTATCATGAGAGCCACATGCGTCTTCGTGTTCTGCATCGCGCTGTGCACTCCGACACTCGCCCAGGCACGTCCACCCACCCACGGCGCACTCGACGGTCAGGCTCTGCTGAGTCACTCAGGTCGCTATGGCGGCGGGCTCACGCTCGATTTTTGGTGGGGAAGACACGTCTTGCGAGCTGGTTTGACGGCCGGCGTAAGCGCTTTGTCGGGCGGCGACGGCAAGAGCTCCCAGGTGTTCACGCCTGTGGGACTGTCGTTGCAGCTGGCTCGGCCAGATGACGATCGGTCTGGACCTTTCGCGACGCTGCGCCTCGGCGCTGCACCAGGCGCGGAAAAAGGTGGCCTGACGGTGTTTGGCTTCGGAGGGTGTGCGACAGGCTACCGTTTTGCCCTGGGCGAAGGCGCGAGTGTGAGGCTTGGCGTTACCGCGGGCTTCCTCTCGGGCAATCGTGGCGGCCTATTCTTTGGTCCGCTGCTGGGCCTAGGCTTTTAGCGGTCTTTCGCTGTAGAGTGCGGCGCCTGTCAGGCTTGTCGTGCTTAGCGGGATCGTGAGGTTTTACATGGGGCGTAGCGCACCGAGTACGGGTGCCCGTCGTGCACGCTTTCACGTGCGTGGCCGAATTAGCGGGCGATGTGCGCTGTTGAGCTTGCTTTTCGTCGGGTGTTCACCCGAGTTCGAGAAGCTCGAACAGCAACGCAGCGCGCGCGGCACGCTTGGGGAAGAGGTCTACAAGAGCCTCTGTCGCCGCGTGGCCGGCACGGAAATGCCTGACGATCTCGAGGGTAGGGGCAGTGAGGTCATCTGCCTCGGCGACGAGAAGGCTGTGGCCGACGAGCTCGAGGAGCGCCGCGCGGACTTGCCAAAGCGCGTCGTGACTTTGGCGGAGCGCAGGGCTCAGTTCGTTCGCGCCGTGGACGACATGCTGCCCGACCCGCTCGGCGACGAGCTCGAGCTCTTGATGCGCGAACTTTTGCCCTTCTACGATCCGCCAGACGAGCGGATTCAGCAGAACACGCGCGCTTTTGCCGGGTTGTTGCAGAAGATGGCGGCCGATGACGCAGCGCTCGATGGCTTGACCCGAGTGGCTCGTGACGGCGTCTTGTCCCGCGAGGGCAGCTTTGGCTTGTATCGCGCGCTGCTCGGCTACGACAGGCTCAATGGCCTGTTTTCGAAGCTTCTGCCGATGCTCGCCGACGATCCGAATGTGCGGCCTTACTTCCAGACCATGCTGACTGGCATGGCGCTTGAGCTCAGCACGAGCGAGCTCGATGACGCGCCCGATTCCGACACGCGCCGCCTCAAATCCCTCCTTGCGCGAACCGATCCAGACTTCGCCACGGAGCGTCCTCTGTTCATCACGCTGCGTGATGAGCGTGGCTTTCCGATCCCGACGCCGAGCGCAGGACAGAACGTTCCGTTTCCTTTCGTAGATCGTGATGGCGACAACCTGGCAGATGTCCGCGACGGTGAATTCGAGCTGAACGAAGCCTTCCGTGGCGCTCTGCCCGGCTCGTTTGCTACGCCCTCGGAACGCGGGGTGGTCCGAGACGAGATGGGGCGAGCACTCGGGTTCCGCCCCGATGGGACGCTCGAGACCGAGCGCACGCTGTTTCAGACGCGCGACGTAGACGGAACGCTCCTGGCCGGCGCGCTTCGTGAAATAGCGCAGCTCTTCGACGCCCAAGGACAGACTGCAGTTCACGTCGCGCGGCTTGTTCCCGCCTTGTTCGGCGATCGCAATGTGCAGCAGCGCATCTACGGCAAGGCAGCGCTGAACTATCCCGCGTCGGATACCGATCAGAGTCCTGTGGTGAACTTGATCCACGCTTCGATGTCGATGATCGACCATCCTCTTTACGAGGAGTCGCTGGAGCTGACCCAGAAACTACTCGCCTCTCATGAGCCCGAGCTCGTGCATGCACTCTCGCCGCTCCTCGAGCTCGAGAAGCGCACGCGCGCAGCGAACGATGCCTATCCGGCAGCTGAGCTTGCGGATCAGAGCACTTTCTGGGACGAGCTTTTGTTCGAGGCTGAGCGGATGAGCCGACGTCGCAAGACGCAGGATGGGCCGACGCTTGTGGAGCTGCTGTTGCGTGGTGCGCTGGGCTATGCGCGCAACGTCGACAAGCCCGGTGCGCCTGTTGAGCAAATGTTGAGCCCCGACGTGCTTCGTCATCAGGGAGCGTTGGTCGCGGCCTTGATGCGTTACAAGGACGAGTGGCGAAACAACCCCAAGGGCGAGTCCGAGCGGGAGCCCGGGGATCCTGCGACGATCGGAAGCTTCCGGACGCCCGTGGACCGCAGCCTGCCAGATGCGCCCGTCACGTGTGGCAAGGACGGGTGTGGCGGCCTCGTAAAAGACTCCCCGTTCGAGCGTTGGGCCAAGCCAGAACAAAACTGCGTGTTGCAGCGAGATGGTCGACCCAAGAGTAGCAAGGAGTGCGGTGCGCCCGCGAATCAGAGCATCCTGCACCGTTCGATGGGGCTCATTTGGGAGATGGCTGGGCGTTCGCAGTGCAACAAGCCCATCACACTTGGGGATCTACTCGACTTCGCGGTGCTGGACGATCCTTGCCAAGTCCTAGCGACTGAAAAGACCTGCAGCGCGGACGCGGAATGTGCGGCGACCTTTGGGCACGCGGACTACGTGTGTGACGCGCGGACCGATAAGTGCGTGGCGCAGGCTGGGTCTGCGACCTGCATCCGGCTGAGGCAGGAGCAGCGCACAGAGCGCAACGACACCATCGTTCAAGCCGAAGAACGCGTGGCCGAGGACTACGAATGTCCCACGAACAAGCCGGACGCGGCATGTCATGCATTTTCGGATAAATATCCGGCGGCGTTCGTGGACCCCGATGGCCCGGGCGTCGGCGTGCCTGCCACGTTGCCCGAATGCAATCTGCTAGACCTGCCCGATGTAGGTCGCTCGTTCGGGCGCGCGCTCACGCACGAATTCACGATCGAGATACCGAACCCGTGGATGCGCCGCTACCTGGAAGACGTCGCTCGGGCCGGAGACCCTTCCATTCCTGACTGCGCCGATGCATTCGACATCACGGATCCCTATGAGGTGCCGCCCTGCATCCCAGGCTCTGCGCGTCTCTCGCGCGACGTGTACGAAGACATGCCTGCCGAGATCGACACGCTAGGGGAGCTCATCGAATATCTGCTCGATGACTCATCGTTGTTCAACAACGACAAGGACTTGGCAGAGCTGCGACCCGATGTGGCTGCCCTCACGCGCGTGCTGTTTGCGCCGCCAGGAAGCACCAGCTTCATCATGTTCGACCCGCTGCTGGTGCACGGGGCGCCTAAGGCTTGCACCGAAGCAACCAAGGCCAACGCCTGCTTGATGGATGACACGGCGCCTACGCCCGAGGGTGGCTGCTGCATCTTCGACCTGAAGAATCCGCCGTTCCGCTATCGCCTCGACACCTACTACGGCACGACTTCATTCGCTTGGGAGCACAGGTTGGAGTTCAACGATGGGTCGAGCCTGTCTCTTCTCGATGCGATGAAGACGCTGGCGGATGGCGTGAACCGCACGGACTACGACGCGGCCTCGGGCGATGACCCAAAGAACTTCGAAGGCACGGACTTTCTGTTCTCGACCCTGGGTAAGGTGGTCGCGCAGCACTATGACTCACCGAGGAACCCGGCGGTTCAGAACAAGGACAAGTCCGCGCCGCACTATCGCAGCAAAAGTAACCTCGTCAGTTATGAAGAGCTGCTTGCAGACGCACTCGACGATGGGACCCTCGTACGTGAGCAGCTTGCACCGCATGGCGGAAACCTGTTCGACGACGCGACGCTGCCCAAGAAGCCCGAACGTCAGCTCGGTCTCATCTATCACTCGTACCCGCTGCTTCAAAAGCTTGTCGATCTCGACATCGGCGGTCGTGACGGGGTGAGCTTCAGCGCAAGTCTCGCCGAGCTCTTGCTGAGCCCCCATGCTTCGTGTGCGCCCGCGGGAGCAGACCTCCGCGTCATCGATGGCAAGGGCGCCTGCGATATGTTGGCTTCGCAAGCGCCGAGCTGCGATGGCAAAGCGCCGCGCGCACCAGGCTATAAGGCTCCGCTCGCGTATCGCGACGGGCGCTCGACCGTGTGTTGGAACGACGGCACTTGCTTCGACCGAGCGGGAGCTTGCCACTACGCAAGCCCTCTGTACCTCGCGCTCGATGCAATCGGCGCTGTGGACGATCGTATCGGCGATAGCGAGCCGCTCGAAGCTGCATTCCAGGGCGCGCGGGCCGGCTTGTTCGACGGGTATTTCAAGCTCGGAAAAGACCGCTTCCTCGACCGCCGCTTGCGCGCGCTGCTGCTCGCGATGCTCGATGATGCACGTGAAAAGTGGGCGAAGGACAGAGCTTCCGGCCGGTTGTCACAGGTGGGGCCGGAGCTTGTCGCCGACACGGTGGACTTGCTGCAAAACCCCGTGTTTGCGGGCGCGCTCGGTGTGATCGAGCAACTGAGTCTCGATGCCGAGGTCATGGAAATCCTCAACCGCTACGCCCGTGGCGTGCTCGGGGGCGAGCAGAGTGAGGCTCAGGCGCGCGCGCTCATCGCGACGTTTGCCGATATGTTCGAGCTCCTGCCTGGCGACGATGCTTTGCTCTCACTGTTTCAGGTGATGGGGAACAGCATTCTTCCGGACGTCTCGGGCGTACTGAGCGAGGGCGCGCCCTTTGCGCTCAACGAGGGCATGATCTGGCGCAACCTCGAGCTGCTCCGGGATACCGCGAAAATGGACCGCGAAGGGGTTCTCGGACGCCTCTTGAACAATGCGGTCGCGCTTCCAGGCTTTGGCACGCAAGACGAACGTCCGAGCCCGCTGGCAGAAATCTACGACGTCCTGATTGCGCTCGAGCGTGAGGATCCCTCGGCGACGAGCACGCTCTCGGCCCAGGATTTCCGCGCCGTTTTCGGCCACATGGCGGAGGTCTTGCTCGACAAGCGCCGCGGCTTCGAGCGTCTCTACGAGATCGTGCAATGCCGCAACGGGTCGACCGAGACCTTCAGCTGTGAGTAGGGTTGTCCTGTCGGCCGGCGGCTTCCCACGCCGCTCCGACTAGGACTCCGTCAGCGCGTTGACCACGGCCGCCACCAGGCCGAGCACGACTGCCAACAACGCGAAACGCACCATCCGGGCCTTACGCTTGCGCGCGGCCTCGAGCTGGGCCGTTTCGACGTCTAGGTCCTGGCTGAGTGCCTCGCGCAGTGCTGCGCGCTCGTGCTTTGAAGCTTCGCCTTCGCGGCTCCAGACCTCGGGGCGCCCGTCGATGCGTGGCCCGGCAAGCTTCGCGTCGGCGCACAACTCACTCACATAGAGTCCGACTTCCCGCGTCTTGAGGACAACGCCGTCGTCGATCAAAAAGCGCTCGAGTGCTTTGTGCATCTCGAGTGCTGTCGCGTAGCGGCGGCTGCGGTCTTTTTCGAGCGCCTTGCCGATGATGTCGTCGAGTCCTTGGGGAACCGTCTTGCGGTAGGTCCGTGCGCGCGGGGCCGGCTCGTCGGAGACGATGGCACCCATGGTTTCGTACTCGCTCGATCGATGAAAGAGCGCGAGGCCGGTCACCGCCTCGTAGAGGCATGCGCCCAGCGAGAACACATCGGCGCGGCCGTCAATCTCCAGGCCCTGGTATTGCTCGGGGGACATGTAGGCGAATTTCCCCTTGAGCATGCCTGCTTCGGTTCGCTGCCGTTGGGTGGCCGCCTTCGCGACGCCGAAGTCGAGGAGCTTCACCTTGCCGTCGAAGCTCAGCATGATGTTGTCGGGCGTGACGTCGCGGTGCACGAGGTGGAGAGGCAAGCCTTCCACGTTCGTCGCGTTGTGGGCGTAGTGGAGGGCGTCCGCTATCTCCGCACCGATGCGCGCCACGACATGTGCGGGCAGACCGGCCTCTTTGCGCTCGAAGAGGCGCTTGTGCATCTGCGTGATCGACACCCCGCGTACCCACTCCATGGCGATAAAGTAGTCGTGTTCCTGTTCGCCGAATTCATAGATGGCGCACAGGTTGGGATGGTTGAGGCCCATCGACAGCTCAGCTTCATGCAGAAACATTTCCACGAAGCGGGGGTCATCTGCGACGTGCGGGAGGATGCGCTTCACGACGACGGCGCGTGCGCCACGTCCGGGGCCCCGCTCGCGTGCCAGAAAAATTTCCGCCATTCCCCCCAGCGCCAAGCGTCCGAGGATTTCGAAGCGACCGAACTGCGCGATAGTGGGTAATGACAGGGGTGAGATGGACACGGCGTATGCGGTCCGATTCTACGCCGCTGAGGTAGCGCGTGGGGAGCAGAAGGGACTGCCCCGAAATTTGACTGGCGCGATCGAGGTATGCGTAGGTTCCTAAGACTGAACAAGCTTGTAGTCGAGGAGGCAGGGATGATGTCGCGGGCAGAGGCTGGGCAATTGGGGGCGGACGAACCCCACAAGACGGAGGCTGAGCTCCTCGACGTGCTCTACGAAGTGCTGGCGCAGGGCGTTCCTGCGGGCAGTCGCCTCACCACGGCTGAGGTCGAGCGCTTTTTGCACGAGCACGCCCGCAGCCAGAAGAGCGTCACCGAGATGCTCGCTTTCTTCGAGCTGCACAGTCTCCCCATGAGTCCGTCCGATTACGGCGCGGATGCCGAGCTGCGAGAGCTGGCGAGCGGGCTGCACAGGGAGCGTAGTTCGGTGTCCGTGATGCCGCTCATGGCCGATTCCGAGTCAGTGGGGCCTGATGCGATTGCCGCTCCCAATGAGAGTGGGCCAGTGCGTAGGGCGCTGCCCGCTTCGGGCTCGCTCGACGAGAGCGTGGAAGACAGTGCTACGGTGCGCGCCAAGCTTGCCGCCGCAGAAGCGTCAGCTTCGGCTCCCTCGAAGGTCGTACGCGGTTGGCTGATCGCGGCCGCGGCTGTGGTCCTTTTAGTGGTTTCCGGCTTGGTTGTGAGCTTTCAGCGCAGCGCGGCGCTGGGCGAGGAGCTTTCCCGCACGCGCCTTCAGCAACGCGCCACGGACCACGCACTCACCGAACTCGAGAAGCGTGCGGAGAGCCTGCGCGGGGCGCTGGTGGCAAGCGAAGCCGAGCGGACGACGCTCGCCGGTCGCTTCGAGGAATTCGCCGCCGACACGCAGCAGGCGAGGGCAGCAGAGGACGAGGCCCTCAAGCGCATGCTCGGTAAGCGCTACGAGACCGTCCGTGAGCAGGCACAGCGCGAGGCAGCAGCGCGCCTTTCGACCGCGCCAACGCCTTGACGCGCAGAAGGCGCTTTGGCTGACACACCGCGTCGCGCTAGTCTCATTGGGTGACGGTTCCTTTCCCTGAGACTTATCAAACCGATGGTGGCGTACGGGTCCGACGGCAGATCGAGGACATCGATGGCACCCGCAGCATCCAACAACTCGCAGCCGATCTCGATGTGCGGCGAGGTGCGTTGCTCACCTCGAGTTACGAATACCCGGGGCGCTACACCCGCTGGGATATGGGGTTCGTCGACCCGCCATTGATGGTGTGGGCCAAGGATCGCGACATCTGGGTAGAAGCGCTCAACGCGCGCGGCGAAGTCCTGCTTCCAGCCTGCGAGCGAGCGCTTATCAAGCTGACCGAAATCACGGGACTACGTCGTGAAGGGGTCACGCTGCGCGCTCAGGTTGTCGAGGCTACGTCCGTGTTCACGGAGGAGCAGCGCACGCGGCAGCCGAGTGTGTTCAGTGTGCTTCGTGCCTTGATCGCGGCCTTCCACAGCACCCGGGACAGCCACCTGGGCCTGTACGGCGCGTTCGGCTACGACCTCACGTTCCAGTTCGATCCGGTCAAGCGTCGCTTGCAGCGGCCCGACGATCACCGGGACCTGGTGCTCTACGTGCCCGATGAGTTGTTCGTCGTCGATCACATGCGCGAAACCGCCCAGGTGGTCCGCTACGACTTCGAGGTCGATGGGCGCTCTACCGTTGGTTTGCCGCGAACCGGAACGCGCGAGGGGCACGTGACTGCGGCTGGCGTGGCCCGCGAGTGCGACCATGAGGTTGGGGAATACGAGCGCGTCGTGGAAAAGGCCAAGCAGGCGTTCGTTCGAGGCGACCTCTTTGAAGTTGTGCCCGGCCAGACGTTCTTCAAGCCCTGCAAGAGCAAACCGAGCCAGGTCTTTCGGCGCCTTCGGGCGATGAATCCTGCTCCCTACGGCTTCATCATCAACCTCGGCTCGCAGGAGTACCTGGTCGGGGCCTCGCCCGAGATGTTCGTGCGCGTCAACGGTGACCGTGTGGAGACGTGCCCTATCTCCGGCACCATCGCGCGCGGAACCGACGCCATCTCCGATGCGCGCCAGATTCTGGCGCTGCTCAACTCGCAGAAGGAAGCGTCCGAGCTCACGATGTGCACGGACGTCGATCGCAACGATAAATCGCGCGTGTGCCGCCCAGAGAGCGTGCGCGTGATCGGCCGTCGGCAGATCGAGATGTACTCCAAGCTGATCCACACCGTGGATCACGTGGAGGGGCTCTTGCGCCCTGGCTACGACGGCCTGGATGCGTTTGTAACCCACACCTGGGCAGTGACCGTCACGGGCGCGCCGAAGCTGTGGGCCATGCAGTTCATCGAGGACAACGAGAAGAGCGTACGCGCTTGGTATGGCGGCGCGGTCGGCAAGCTTGGTTTCGACGGCGGACTCAACACGGGGCTCACGTTGCGCACCATCCGCATCAAAGATGGCGTCGCCCAAGTCCGAGCTGGCGCGACGCTGCTCTACGATTCAGATCCCGCATCGGAAGAGAGCGAGACGCGGCTCAAAGCGTCGGCGCAGCTCGAAGCCATCGAGCACGATTTGGAGCGCCCCTCACAGGAGAGCCTTTTGAGCGGGAGTCCGGGCAGCGGCAAAACCGTACTGCTCATCGACCACCAAGATTCCTTCGTGCACACACTGGCCGGATACTTCCGCCGCACGGGGGCCGAGGTCGTCACGCTGCGCAATGGCTTCGACCCTGCGGAGTACGACCGCCTGGCACCGAATCTAGTTGTGATGTCGCCCGGGCCGGGTAACCCCAAGGACTTCGACACGGACGGCACGATTCGCGAGGCGCTCAAGCGCAATTTGCCCATTTTTGGCGTGTGTTTGGGGCTTCAGGCGCTGATCGAATACTTCGGTGGTGAGCTCGGCGTCCTTGGCTACCCCATGCACGGGAAGCCGTCAGACGTGGCGGTGACGGGCGGTAAGCTTTTCAGTGGGATTGCGTCGCCCTTCGTGGCGGGGCGCTATCACTCGCTGCATGCCGCGAAGGTCCCGGAGGTGTTCGAAGTCACGGCCGTGGCAGATGAACAAGTCGTCATGGGCATCGAGCACCGCACCCTGCCCATCGCAGCGGTGCAGTTCCATCCCGAGTCGATCCTGTCGGCCGATGGGGAGCGAGGCCTCGCCATCATCCACAACTGCGTCCGCTTTTTCGCACGCTAAGCGAAGCAGGTTTGTTTCTGCGGAGCGTGGAGCTAGCCGAAGCCGGGTTTCTGCGGAGCGACTTGCGTCAGCGACCGTGGGAGCGCGCTATCCAGCGCGAAAGCGTGTGCTCTGCGCGCTTGTCGTCGATGATTTGAGCGGCGAGCTCAACGCCTGCCCTTAGCGTGGAAACCTTGTCGCCTACGTAGAGCGCAGCGGCGGCGCTCATCAGCGTCATCGCGCGCGGAGCGCCCCGCTCTGTGCCATGGATCACGTCGCGCACCATCTGGGCCGCGTGTTCGAGGTCACGGGCGACAACCGCTTCGCGCGGTGCGCGGGCCAGCCCAAAATCTTCGGGCGTGATGCGCTCGCTGCGCGTGCTGGACGGAGTGACGTGCACCAGGTCCGTGGCGGCGGAGATGGAGATCTCGTCGAGCCCGTCCTCTGAGTGCATCACGATGGCTTTGCTCGCCCCAAGCGCCTGCAGCGCTCCTGCAACCGGCTTGAGAAAGCGCGCGTCGTACACGCCCATGACCTGCCGCCTGGCGCCCACGGGATTGGTGAGTGGGCCAAGCAAGTTGAACAGGGTCGGAATCCCCAGGGCCATACGCACCGGCATCACATTCTTGGTCGCCGGGTGGTGGTGGATGGCGAAGCAAAAGCAAATCCCGAGCTCGTCAAGACAGCTTGCCTGCGTGGCGCGGTCCGCATCGACCTGGATTCCGAGCACGCGCAGTACCTCGGCCGAGCCGCGGCCCGTTCGAGAGCGGTTACCGTGCTTGGCCACTTTGACGCCAGCTGCGGCAGCGATGATCGCGGCCGCCGTCGAGACGTTGAAGGTCTTGGGCGCACCGCCTGTGCCGCATGTGTCGACAAGCTGTTCCGGGTCGCTGAGCGCGGGTACGCGTTCCACGTGCTCGCGCATGACCGTGACGGCACCCAAAATCTCTTCCGAGGTGGGGATGCGCATCGCGAGTACTCCCAAAAACGCGCCCACTTCGGCAGGACCTGCTTCACCACTCATGATGGAGTGAAAGGCGTCTCGGCTTTCTTCGGCCGTGAGGCTGCGGTGGCCAATCAGAACCTTGAGGGCCTGCGTAACACTGTTTTCCATGAAAAAGGCACTCCACCAAGCACATCAGAACCAGCACGCTCGATGACCCCTGAGCGGAAGTACCATCGAGCGGACACCTTACTACGCGAGCTCCCGATTGAGCCACTCAAGCAGGTCGTGGGTGACCTCGGTGCGGTTCTTTTCGTTCAGGAGTTCGTGCCGCGCCCCCTGATAGACGCGCACGGTTACGGAGTTCATTTTCGCCTTCTCGTAGGCCTTGCGCAGCTTGCGTATGCCCGCGAGCTTGTTGTTGACGGGGTCTCTTTCGCCCGCGAGCACGTACACCGGCAGTGTTTTCGGCATACGCGCGATTTGATCGGCGGAGCAGATTTCAATCAGACCGGTCATGACGTCCCACCACAGTTGGTTTGTGCACTGAAAGCCGCACAGGGGATCCGCGATGTACTTGTCGACCTCGGCTTCGTCCCGGGACAGCCAGTCGCACGGCGTGCGCGGGTTTTTGACCTGCTTGTTGAAGGCGTCGAAGGTGAGCTTGCTGATGAGCGCGCTCTTGCTCGTCTTGCCGAGCCGAAGCGCTTCGGCTCCCACCACAAGGCGTAGGGCTTTGTAGACGCCAGGGGCATCGTGACCCGTGCCCGAGAGCAAAAGTCCTCGGTAATCGCCGCCGCGTCGAATCGCCACGCCGCGCGCGATGTACGACCCCATGCTGTGACCCATCAGAAACACAGGCAGCCCAGGAAAGCGCGCCTTGAGCTCTTCGGTCAGGTCGATCTGATCTTCGACGACCTTGGACCAGCCGTCGTTTTCTGCAAAGTATCCAAGGCTTTCTCGGCTTGTCGCCGTGTGCCCATGGCCCCTGTGATCCGCCGCAAACAGGGCATATCCCTGCTCGGTAAGGGCCTCCGCCAGGCGCGCATAACGCTCCGAGTGCTCGGCCATGCCATGCGCGAGTTGGACGATGGCACGCGTAGATTGGTCGGGGACGAAGGACCGGACGAAGAGTGCGTTCCCATCACGGGTCGGCAGGCGAAAGTCGCTCGTTTGCATAGTTGCGCATGGTAGCCGCACGATGGCGCAGTGTGACGTACAATTCGCTATCGAGGTCTTGGTGAAGCTGCGCGAAAGTAACTTGGTCAAGCTGAGTCAGCGTGTGTTCGACGTGCTCATCGTGGGGGGCGGGATCAACGGTGCCGTCAGCGCCGCCGCCCTGAGCTCCCGCGGGGCGAAAATCGCGCTCATCGACCGCGGGGATTTCGCGGGTTTCACGAGCCAGGAGAGCTCGAACCTCGTGTGGGGTGGGATCAAGTACCTCGAGAGCTACGAGTTCTTGTTGGTGCGCAAGCTGTGCCTGTCACGCAATCGCTTGCTGCGTGCATACCCCTCGAGCATTCGAGAAATACGCTTCTTCACTGCGCTCGAAAAGACGTTCCGAAAACACCGGATTCTGGTGTGGCTCGGATCGCTGCTCTATTGGCTCATAGGCAATTTTTTTACGCGTGGACCGCGTCTCCTGTCTGTTGCCGACATCGCGCAAGAAGAACCGGTGGTGCGAACCCAAGAGATGCAGGGCGGTGTGGAGTACTCCGACGCGTACCTGGTCGACAACGACGCCAGGTTCGTCTTCAACTTCGTGCGCAGTGCGCTGAACTGCGGGGCAATCGCCGCCAACTATGTCGAGTCCTTGGGGGCCACGCGCGTCGAGGGCGGCCTCTGGGAGTGCCGAGTGCGTGATGTGCTCACGGGGGCTGAGATTCGCGTTCGCACCAAGGTGCTGATCAACGCGTGTGGACCCTTCGTGGACGCGCACAATCAGGGCGCAGACATCAAGACCACGCATCGTCACGTGTTCTCGCGGGGCATCCACCTCATCGTCAACCGTTTGACGCCTTCGCGGCGTGTACTCACGTTTTTCGCCGACGATGGCCGTCTTTTCTTCGTCATCCCGATGGGCCCAAAGAGCTGCATCGGCACCACGGATACGCGCGAAGAATGTTTGCCTCCTACGGTGTTGCCTGAAGACCGCAGCTTCGTGCTGGAAAACATCAACAAGCGACTGAACCTACCGCGGCCCTTGACCCAGGCGGACGTGCTCGCAGAGCGCTGCGGCGTGCGGCCCTTGGTCATCGCAAACCGAGCGAGCGCTTCGCCGGGCGATGACTGGCTCACACTGTCGCGCAAGCATGAGATTGAAGTCGATCAAGCGCGCGCACACATCAGCATCTTCGGCGGCAAGCTAACGGACTGTCTGAACGTGGGCGATGAGATTACCGACGCGGTGGCGGGCCTTGGTGTGCAGCTACCGTATCTGCGCAGGCGTTGGTACGGCGAGCCGCCCGACGAGGTACGTGATGAGTTCTTCCATCAAGCGCGGTTGATGGACCTCGACAGCATGACCGAAGCAGACTCATCCGAGGTGCTCTCGATGCGCATCTGGCGCCGCTATGGAGAGAGTGGTTTACGTCTGCTCGAAGACATTCGCGCCGACCCGACCATGGCGGAGGTGCTCATCAAGGGCACGGAGTACATCCGAGGTGAGCTGTATCATGCAGCTCGACGCGAGATGATAACCAAGCTCTCGGACTTCCTGCGCCGACGTTCCAAGATTGCGCTCATTGCGACAACGGAGACCATTCGCGAGGCACCAGGCCTATTTGAAGCTTGTCGCATTCTGTTTGGAGATGAGGCCGAGAGTAAGTTCGTCGAGTACTTCGGGGACCGTCCGAGCCTCGACGTGGTGCGTGATTCCGTGCGCCCAGAGTCGACACTCGGCTGAGCGCGAAAGAACCTCGACGCTTTCAAAGCTGCGGTTGGCAGCAGGCTCGATTGCAGTCTTGCAAGGTGCGTCTAGGCCGCAAACGCAGAGCTCATTGAAACCACAGCGTTTTTTAGGAGTGCACACGCTGGCACGGATTTGGCTTAAGCAGAGTCGAGTGCCGTGCTCGTTCGGTGTTCTCCCCCCGCGCGAATGAGCCTAGGTTTCGCGAACCCCCCGTTCCCCCAGCAGAACCTACGCACTCCGAGCGCGCATCCTCCCCCAGGGTGCGCGCTTCCCCTTTTAAGCGTCAGCGGTAGAGCCGGGCTGGCTATGATTGGGAGCTCCTTAGCGCAGCAGCTCGAGCAGGTCGTTGCGGGTGATGCCAGCGGCCGCTTCGGCGCCATCCGTGGCCACGGCTGACAATGCTCGCTTCTTTTCCTGCAGCAGCAAGATGCGCTCTTCGACGCTGTCCTTGGCCACGAGACGATGCACCAAAACCGGCCGCTCCTGGCCGATACGGTGGGCGCGGTCGGCGGCTTGGTCCTCTGCCGCAGGGTTCCACCACGGATCGAGCAAGAACACGTGATCGGCGGCGGTGAGATTGAGGCCCACGCCACCCGCCTTGAGCGAAAGCAGCATCACGCTCACGCCCGCGTCCTCTTGGAAACGCTTTACGACGGCGCCGCGATCCGCTGTGGATCCGTCGAGTCGCACGAAGTTCACGTTTCGCTGCTTCAGATGGGGTTCCACGAGGTCGAGGAAGCCCGTCCATTGCGAGAACACGAGCGCTTTGTGACCTTCGCTCAAGGCTTCTTCCAGCGTCTCGAACAGCACTTCGAGCTTGCTAGAAGTCTCGGCACTTTGCCCCGGAAGAAGCCCACGGTGGCAGCTTGCTTGACGCAAACGCAGGAGCGCTTCGAGGGCGGCGAGCACGCTGCCCCCTGATTCCAGCTGTTCGACCACGTCCTTCTGCGTGGCGGCGCGCACGCTCTCGTAGAGCGCGCGTTCCTGTTCGTCGAGCGTGCAGTGCAGCACGACATCTGTGCGCGGCGGGAGCTCCTTCACTACGTCGCGCTTGAGACGCCGCAACACGAAGGGCTTGATGCGCGACCGCAAGCGTTGGGCCGCTTCACGGCTGCCCTCTGCAATCGGACGTCCGTAGGTATCTTCGAAGTCCGCGCGCCCTCCCAGCAAGCCGCGATTGAGGAAGTGAAACAAGCTCCACAGGTCGGTAAGCCGATTTTCGACGGGCGTGCCGGTTAGCGCAATGCGGCGACGCGCAGGCAGTTCGTAGGCGGCGCGCGCTACCTGGCTATCGGGATTTTTAATGGTCTGCGCTTCGTCGAGGATCAGCGTCTCCCAAGTTTGCTGGCTGAGCTCTGCAAACGACAGGCGCATGACGGCGTAGGTCGTGATGGTGATATCGGCCGTGGGGTCGAGCGTGCGCTGGCTGCCGTGGAAGGTGCAGACCTTGAGATTCGGCCGAAAGCGCGCAATTTCAGCGGCCCAATTGAAGACGACGCTCGCGGGACACACCACCAAGGCGGGCGAGCTCAGCGCGCATAGGGCTTGGAGCGTCTTGCCGAGGCCCATGTCGTCCGCGAGCAGTGCGCCCATCTCGGCCGTGCCCAGAAACTGTAGCCAGCGATAGCCTTCAAGCTGATAGCTGCGCAAGTCCGCTTGAACGTCTGTGGGAAGAGGCGCTTGGGGAATGCCTTGGAAGTCTTCGCTCAGGGTACGAAGGCGCATCAATTCGGGCGGCGCCGGGTGGTCGAGGGCTCCGCACAGGCGCGCTAAATCGACCAGCGACGCGTTGGGCAGCGTCTGGTCCTTTTCGTCGCGAGCAGCGAGCAGGTCGCGCACCAAGTGACCATGGGCCGACAAAAAGTCCTTCGGTAGAGGCGCAAAACCACCACCTTCGAGCACCACGAGCGGAGAGCCGTGTTGAAACGCCGCGATGACGGCTTCGGCAGAAGCGCGCTCGCCCTTTTCCGTTTGGAAGGAGAGATCGAAGCGCTTGCCGTCTACTGATAGCGTGGGACTCAGGGCGCCGCGCATGGAGAAGTTCTCGAGTCCTGTGCCCGAGATTTGTACGTCGTCGAGCCCGCGCACACGTTCCGCGAGCTCCAGCGCAGCCTCGCCTGACAGGCGTTTACGACGTCCTACCTCGAGGCCGAGCTTGCGCTCTACCAGCTGGGAAAGACGCGCTTCGGCATCGATGTCACGCAGGGCGACTGGGCCTCCAAGATACGTGAGCTTGCCGCCATCCACGCGCGCACACGGGGGATCGCCGTAGACGATGGTCGGCAAAACCTCGAGCACGCCCGCGAGAACATCGGCGGACAAAGAAAGCCGCACGGGGAGGGCTTCGGCGCCGGGCAACAGTTCCGGCGGCACCTGCACCGAGATGCGTTCGCGCAACGCAGGCAGGACTCGGCCCACAAGGTCGGTCACTTCCTGGTGAGGAATGTGGCGTCCGCGCCGAAGGGCCGCGAGATCAGTCTCGGAGATGCGTGGCTCTTGAATCAAGCAGAGCTTGCCTGCGAACAGGGCCGCCCCATTTTCGAAGCGCTTCTGCAGCGCAGTGTTGTCGCGCGCGATCAGGCGGTAGCCGTCGCGGTCTGCCTCGACGCGCACGGCGACGCCATCGACCGGTTCGCCCGGCCGGATCGGCGCACCGTCGAGCGTGAGGTCCTCGCATTCCGAAAACCACCCGATCAGACGCTCCATGAACGCGCGCGGTATCGGCCCTTCGCGCAGCGTGCCGATGAGCAGGTCTATCTCGACGTCGATGCGACTTGTGGCTATCTGCGCCGCCTCGCCCTTCTTCTTCTCTTCGAGTAGGCGTGAGGTGAGCTTGGTGCGCGTGTCCCCCTGGACCACAACGCGCGTGAGAAAGAGCTGGTTGCCCTGGCTCTTGAGTTCGTACCCCACCGTAGCGGCGGGGCCTCGCACGCCTAGCAGGTCGGTCCCTTCTTTTTCGGCCTGGGCGAGCACGATGATCGCTGCTGCCACGTGCTGGCAGACGGCATCGTTTGAAGGGCACTCACAGGACCATTCGACATGCTCTGGCGACAGTGTAACCAGCGGCGACATCATGCCACCCTTGGTGGCGATACGAACTTCGATGGAGCCGTCGCGACCTTTCCTTCCGCTCAGCTGGCCGCTGCGCGCTTGGGTTACAGCGCGCGACCAGATAGCGGGGGAGCATTCTTCACGGACGGTTTCCAGCAGCTTTTGCACACCGGAGGGGTAGCACGAGGGGGAGCAGGCTGCGTTCGTGCGAGCGCGCTTGCGCTGGTCATTTGGGAGGTCGTCGCGCATCCTTCGCCCCGCCGTGGACACCGCCGCTTTTTCCGAACGCTATTTGCAGGAGCGCCATCTCGTCGCCGACAGCCCGTTTGCGCCGAAAGGCCTGTTTTTGGTGCTTGCGCCCATGGACGGTGTGACCGACTGGGTGCACCGGGAGCTTGCGGCGAGCATCGGGGGCGTAAGTTTGTGTGTGACGGAGTTTGTGCGGGTCACCGACAGAGCTCCGCCGCCTCGGGTGTTTCTCAAGGACTGTCCGGAACTTTCGCGCGGGGGCACCACGTCGAGCGGCGTGCCCGTGTTTGTGCAAATCCTTGGCGGGGATCCGCGTGCCATGGCAGCCGCCGGAAAAATCGCGGCGCAACTGGGAGCGAAGGGCGTCGACATCAACTTCGGTTGTCCGGCGAAACGCGTGAACAATCACGATGGTGGTGCCAGCATCTTGCGCTGCCCACAACGTGCCGAAGACATCACACGCGCCGTGCGGGATGCCGTGCCGAGCTCGATTCCCGTGACCGTCAAAATTCGTCTCGGCTGGGAGGACACCCTCGCGGTGCAGGAGATAGCGCTGGCGGTACAGCGCGGAGGAGCCTCCTGGTTGACGGTGCATGGCCGGACCAAGATCCAGATGTACGCGCCCCCCGTGGACTACGGCGCAATCGGGCGCGCTCGCGCGGCTCTCACGATTCCGGTCGTGGCCAATGGAGACCTCTGCTCAGCCGACTCGCTCCTAGCCTGCGCGACGCAAAGCGGGGCTCAGTCGTTCATGATCGGGCGCGCCTCCCTGGCTCGGCCGTTCGTGTTTCGCGAGCTGCGCGGCGAAGCCCCGCCCGCGCAGTACATGGAGGCCTATGCGCAGGTCTTGCTGCGCTACGCGGGCCTGATGCGTGATGGCGGTTACACGTCGGAGGGCACCCTGCGCCGGCTCAAGCAGTGGCTCAGCCTGGCGCGCACCTTTGCTCCCGAAGTGGTACCGCTTTTCGAGCGTATCAAGCTGCTGGGAGATCTTCCCGCTGCATTGCGCGCTCTCGAGTGCGAGAGATCGTAAGGTCCCTGTGCTTTGGCTCGCTGAAATTTCAGTTCGCGTTTTTGGGCCTGACCGCCGCGGCTCCCGTCGGCCAACTGTGCAAAGCGCGTTTTAGGCTGAGAGCGAGTGCGAGCATCCTTACGAATTGTCCTCGCAACTCGGTGATATTGCGCGCGAAGAGATCCGCGTACATCTGGGGCGTTCACCACAAAAACACCTAGTTTTCACGGCGTGTCGTGGATGTGCTCTCCCGCCATACGAACACCTATCGATTTTCAAAAGCGGCTTGAAAAGATTCGGGCTTCCTCCGGGCACGTTGATACCTTGCCGCCAAGTGCAACGTAGTGCCACGCACGGTCATCTCGGGGGGCTGGGACATATGGCTGTCACATCTTTGTGCATCATGGCGGGAAGAGACAGGGTGAGCGCTGTTCTGGAGCCGCTGCTCGGCTTCGAGCTCGCGCGCGAGCGTGCAAACAACATTGCGCAGATGCTGCTGTTCGGCCCACACGACGCCACGTGCATCGCCTGCGGCATGCTCGAGAAGGCGGGGCTTCAGAATCCTGATGCCGTCGCCGAGGCTGTGGTCGATGCATGGCAAGAAGGTGTTCGGGCGATGGAGACCATCGCCTAAGGTACGCCTTGTGACTCAGGGAGCGGTGGGGGAGACACCGCTCGACCTGAGTGTGTGATCAGAACAGGACGATGGGCTCGCAGCCGAACTCGACCACAAGGCTTGTGGTGCGGTTGTTCTTGAACTGCGTGCAGGCATCGCCGTGCATACGGATTTCGGTCTGTGCTTCATCGCTGAAGCTCCAGCCTTCATTCTCATCCATGGGTACAACCTCACCGTTGAGGTAGAGGTTGACCTTGGACTTGTCGACGTTCGGATCTTGCAGTTCGCCGAGCGTGAAGGCGCAGTCAGCGAGGGCCTGCGAGATGCCGTTGAGGACCTCGTTGAGCTCGGCTTCGTTGGGCGCGGAGTAGTAGCGTGGAGCCTCTGGTTGAGCGGGATCGACGAGCGCGGTGCCGCCGTTGTCGACGATGGCGTGCAGGATTTCGTCGTCGTTGGTGGTCGTTCCGTCGATGGAACCGAAACGGATGACGTAGGTTTTAATGCCCACATCCAAGAGGCGCTTGGCAGCCTCGCCTGCGCGCAACACAGCTTCCTGCTGCTCGACGCCACAGCTTCCGGAATCTCCGCCATCGCTTACAACGATAACGGCTCCGGTCACCAGGTCTTCTGAGAGCCTGCCGGGGAGGTCTGCCGTCTTTTCTAGCGCCGCAACGAGCGGCGTCAGTCCGAGGGGAAGGTTAGACAGAAGTGAACGGATGATCGTGAGTTCCGAGCTCGAGCTCGGTGTCACTTCCGGATCATCGTGTACGTCGCAGGAGAGGTTGGAGCCAGCGCTTGGGAACATGCGCAAGCCAAACTCCACGTCGTCGTTCACCGTGGCGACCACCGACATGCCGATGGACTTCGCCATGACGCCCCACCAGGTAAGGCCGCCGCCGCCGCCGACAGAAGCGGGAACGCAGCCGAAGGGGGCATCGTTCGAGCAATCGTTCATCGTGAGCGAACGGTCGAGCAGGTACTGCACCGCTCGCGGCTTGGTAGAGACCTGGGTCGCAGACGTGCCGCACACCTCGGACTCGCAGCCCTTGCGCGCTTCGAGGGGAGCGCCGAACTGAATGGCTTCACAGGCGTCGCCGAAGAACTCGACCTCGCTCGTGTTACCATCGACGAAGTTCCACCCCTCCACGCGTTCGCGATCACGTTGGACCAGCTTGCTGCCCAGCACGAAGTTCAGTTCGAACGGGTTCAGGTTCTTGGTGGGGTCAAGCGTAGCGGGAACCTGGAAGCGACAGGGGCGCACGCGCTGGGCCACCGTCTGCAGTGCCTTTTTTAGCGCGGCGGCGTTGTCGGCCAGGATAGCTTCTGTGAGGCCCGACCCACCAAACTTGGCCAGCGTGTTGAGCGCCTCGAAGTTCGTGGTCCGCATGCTGCCACCAGGCCGCACTTGTCCCGTGTTGCTAAAGCCGATGGGCAAGAGGCGGATGTTCTTCTTCACCAGCTCGGTACCGAGCTTCTCGTACGCAAGTAGCTTGTCGGCCCTGCTTGCGAAGGCCGTTCCGAAGCAGTTTTCGTTGCCGTCGGAGACGAATACCAGGTAGTTGGTGCTCTTGGGATCCTCGAGCGTGGTGGTGTTCTCGAGGTAGTAGTTCAGCGGATCCACAACTGGCGTGAAGTCGAAGAAGGCATTGCCTTGTCCCGGCGCCTGAGTGCCCATGAAAGGCAGAATCTGCTTCTGCTGATTCGGAGCGGGCTCGAGCACTTCGTTTTGGTTGTGGCCACAGAAGTTCACATTGACGATGCCTTCGATGATGTTCTCGACGGGCTCGCCCCAGAACATGTGCATGCCATAGTTTTGCTTAGGATTGGCCAGAATCATGTCGCGGATGGCTTCTTGTGTGGGCGTCCACACCGCGTTCATGGAGTAGGAGCCGTCCATGGCGACCATCACGTTCACGCCCACAGGATTGAGGTCGAACTTCTCGACGCCACAGCCTGCCGGAACCTCGCCGTCGTTGTCCCCTCCACAGTACGGATTGTCCTCTGGACAGACCTCGACCGGGGGAGGCTGTCGGCCGCAGAAGTATTCGCTGCCCCCAGGTAGCGGCTGATCCGCCACGCCGTCAGCATCGGTGTCCACGCCGTCGGCTTTACCATCGCCATCGCAGTCGATAGCGACACCGTCGTAGCGGCCATTTCCGTCCAAATCGACTGGGTCACCGGGCAGGATGCCCGAGACATTCGGGCGGCGAGGCGCGTTGTATTCAGGCGCAGTCCCCGAACAAGCGGTCGCCGCTACGCCGAGAGCGATCGCCATGGCGCTCGCCAGATCGCGACTGCCGAAATTGTGTGCCTTCATTGTGAGCTCACCTAAGAAAGGTCTATGCAGCGGTGTACGGGAGGGGCAATTCATCGGCACACCATGAAGCCAGGACGCGCCTTGACGTTCTTGCCCGTGGTCGGGCTGTTGTCCTGCTCGGGTTTGCAAGTCGTACCCGGCGCTTTGAGGCAATCGACATCGTCGTTGCAGGAAAAGAGCCCGGTCGGAACGCCACTTGGGGTGCCTTCGCCGCGACAGGTGTCCGCCGCCATGCACTGGCGCCCTGCGCCGGGTCCTTCCCAGTTGGGCGGTGAGAATCCGAGCGGCATGCCCTGGCGCACGTAGCAACAGATATGTTCTGGACGGCAGTCCTCGGCCCCGTCACAGCGGCTCATCACGGCGCGCTCTGGATCCAAACCGGGGATCGGCTCTGCCAGCCAATACTTGCCCTTGCCGCCGAGACTTGTGAGCGAGCATTCGTCTTCAGGAATGCACATCGAATCTTTGCCGAAGCCTGCGCGCTTCCATGATTCGCAACACAGCTTGTTGCCGATGCTTTGACAGATGCTGCCGCCGCAGGGAACGTCGGCGATAAATAGGTCAATTTCGAGCGGCTCGTCGTCGTCACCATCGCCCGGCTCCTGGTCACCATCGCCCGGCTCTTGGTCACCATCGCCCGGGAAGGGCCAACCATCACCGTCACCCGCATTGCCGGCATCGGGGGAAGAGGGTTTCGGTCCGAAGCCGGGCAGCAGCGCATCGGGAATGCCGTCGCCGTCCAAGTCGACGCTATCGGCGATGCCGTCGTTGTCGCGATCGACAGCTATCCCGTCGAATTTGCCATCGTTGTTGATGTCTACCGGGTCTCCAACCTTGATGACCTTGGGTCCCGTTTGCGCTTCCGAAGCGCAGCCTGCGATGAGGCTAAACAACAAAATCTGGCTTGCGCGACGCGTCATAATTCTCCTCGAGGCAGGTCCCATACGTCTCTGGGGACGCGCCTTGCGGCTGCATAAGAAACCAAGCGTGAACCCTATTCGTCTACCATTGGCGTACACAGCAGGTCAACGCCGTCGGGGTCTCACTTCGGTCCATTCCAGCGCAATTTTAGGTATTTTGGTTGCTGGGGTAAATTCGGCAGACGAGATGTGGTGAACTGTGGAGGCCGCGTTGTAGCGGCGCTTTCAATCGTGTTCACATCTCTCCTCGGCGATCGAGATGCATCGCGCCGCCCCCGTTAGAGTGGATGGGACGAACTGGCCTTAGTTATGTGTCGCGCGAAGCTTTTGTTCTCGCGGCTGGGCAAGCGGGGGTGCGACACCAAAGGTTGGACCAATCAGCACGGCAGAAGGCAGTGCTAAACGGAGCGACGCGGCACGCGTAACGCTTCGCTATCCGCACGCTGCTCCCAGCTGTTTTCAGGAGCCGAAAGTCGACTCTCGCACAGCTCATTGAGCGGGCACTCGGTGCACATAGGCTTCTTCGCAAGGCAGGTGTAGCGACCATGCAACAACACCCGATGCGACAGGTCCACCCAATCGGCTTTGGGAAATCCGATGCATAGATCGCGCTCGATCTTCCGTGGTTCCGTCTCTGATGTCAGCTTCAACCTCAGCGCGACGCGACTCACATGGGTGTCGACCACAAAACCTTCGCTGATGCCGAACGCGGTTCCGAGCACGACGTTGGCTGTCTTGCGCGCGACGCCAGGCAGTGCGATCAGCGCATCGAGCGTCTTGGGGACTTGGCCATTATGAAGCTCGACAAGCATTCGCGCGGTGCCGCAGATAGCCTTCGCCTTGCTTCGAAAAAAACCGGTGCGCTTGATGAGCGTCTCGACCTCTTCTTGGGTGGCAGCAGCGAGCGCCGCGGGGGTCGGCCAACGCTGAAAGAGCCCAGGCGTCACCGAGTTCACCATGCGGTCGGTGCTCTGCGCACTCAGGATAGTCGCCACCAGCAGCTCGAAGGCGTTGCAATGATTCAGCTCGCAAATCGCATCGGGAATCGCGCGCAGAAGCCGAGCTTGCGTGGCTTCGAACAGCGCTTTGGGAGCCGGCGCGTGGCCGAGTGACGGCGTTCTTTTTCGTTGCGCTCTTGGGGCAGAAGCAGCTTTCTTGCGGGTGGCCATAGGGCGCTCATTGTAGTCGCTCGCCCGCATTACACAGCTCGAGGTTTCTCGCTATGCTCGCGTACCTTGATAGTCACACTCCTCGATGGAACCTACGAGCTGTTCCGCGCGTTCTATGGCGCCCCCTCGCACATCTTGCCCGACGGACGCGAGGTGGGCGCATCGCGCGCGTTATTGCGCTCGCTTTCGGCGTTCCTCGCCGAGCCCGAAGTAACCCATATCGCGGTGGCGTTCGACACGGTCATTGAGTCGTTTCGCAACCAGCTGTTCGACGGCTACAAAACAGGCGAAGGAATCGACCCGGCATTGTGGGCGCAGTTTCCCATGGCGGAGCGCATCTCCCGCGCCCTTGGGATGGCGACCTGGTCGATGATCGAGTTCGAGGCAGACGATGCCATCGCCACAGCGGCGGCCCGTTTTGCACAGGATGCGGAAGTGACTCAGATTCGCATCGCGTCTCCCGATAAAGATTTTTGTCAGTGTGTCGTGGGCGAGCGCGTAGTGCTCTACGACCGCAAAAAGCGGCTCATTGTGGACGAGGTGGGTGCAGTCAATCGACTTGGTGTACCGCCCAAAAGTGTAGCCTCGTTTCTGGCCTTGGTGGGAGACACCGCAGACGGCATTCCCGGTATCGCTCGCTGGGGCGAGAAGAGCGCGGCGCAGGTTCTTCGCGCCTATCCCACCATCGAGAGCATTCCCGACGATGCTCGCTCCTGGACGGTGACGGTGCGTGGTGCCGATGCGCTTGCGCGAGAGCTTGCGGCAGCGCGCAAAGAGGTGGCTCTGTACGAACAGCTTGCGACGCTACGTAGGGACGTTCCCCTCGACGAAGACGTGTCAGCGCTGCGTTGGAAGGGGCCCACAACAGACCTGGCAACGCTGTGTGAAGAGCTGCGAATTTCCGACCTCACGCCCAAGCTTTCACGAATTAACCGCTAGGATACCTTTTCGAAATGCGGTTGGCGCAAGGTCAACGCTACGCATGCGAAAAGCGGATGTCCGATGTTGGTTCTGCTAGCCCTATTGAGTGGCCTTCTCGCAGGCGGCCTCCATGTCCTCAGCGGCCCGGATCACCTTGCCGCTGTACTTCCGCTCTCGGTCCGCTTGCCAGAACGCGCGCATGCCATTGGTGCGGTGTGGGGCTTGGGCCACGGTGGGAGCATGCTGCTGTGGTTGCTCGCCGCGCTATGCTTTCGCCAGCTATTGCCGCTCGAATTCGTGTCGGAGCTCGCGGAGCTCTTGGTTGGATTTGCGCTGCTATGGGTTGGCCTGCTGGGCGTACGTCGAGAGCTCAGGCGGCGTTGCGCGAGAGTGCCTCATGAACCCTGTGAAGATACAGAGAAGCAAAATTCCGTGACCGAGGCTTTCGGTTTTGGTGTTCTCCACGGCAGCGCTGGCGCGGGGCATCTCGCTGCAACACTGCCGATGCTCGGATTGTCTGCTCAGGGGTCGGTGCTCTATTGCGCCGGTTTCACGCTTTCGGGTGTGGCGTCGATGGCGTTCTTTGGGGCGTGTACGCGGCGCCTCGTTCGCAATCCCAGCATTGCGAGTCAAGCGCGGCCGTTCTGCGCCCTTAGCGCGCTTCTGGTGGGGGGCTTTTGGATTGTGACAGCACTCTCTTCCCCTGCTAGTCCATGACGACCGAAGAAAACACCGCTCGCGCTATCGATTAAACGCTGTCGACAACGGATGGAAATAGAACAGCGGCACCTTCCCTTACGTGAACCAACACAGCTCGTTTTGTATCTGAGTGTGTGAGCTTGCGGAAGTCTTCAGTGAGCGTCCGGTTTGCGCGTTTTCCCGGAGGGAAAAGTATGCGGAAATGGCTTGGAACGGCATGGGTCGCAGCGGCTTGTATGGCTTCGTTTGCATGTGGTGGCGCGGATACTAGCGCGCCCGCAGCGACACAGATCGCGTCTGCTGCTCCGATTGAGGAGGGCAGGAGAGTGGATGCCGGGCCGATTAAGGTGGGTATTCTTCATTCGCTATCTGGAACCATGGCCATTAGCGAGACGTCGCTCAAGGACGTGGCCCTGATGACCATCGAGGAGATCAACCAGCAAGGCGGCCTGTTGGGACGCAAGCTTGAAGCGGTGGTTGTCGACCCCGCCTCTGACTGGCCCTTGTTTGCCGAAAAGGCAAAGGAGCTCATTTCCCGGGAAAAGGTTGCGGCGGTCTTTGGTTGTTGGACGAGCGTCTCACGTAAGTCCGTTCTGCCCGTCTTCGAGGAGCTCAACGGATTACTTTTCTATCCAGTTCAATATGAGGGTGAAGAATCTTCCTGGAATGTCTTCTACACCGGCGCCGCGCCCAACCAGCAGGCCATTCCCGCCGTCGAGTACCTGATGGATCCGAAGAATGGCGGTGCAAAGCGCTTTGTGTTGCTCGGTACCGACTACGTGTATCCGCGGACGACCAACAAGATTCTCCAGTATTTCTTGAAATCGAAGGGGATCGCCGAATCTGACATCATGGAGACGTACACGCCGTTCGGTCACAGCGACTATCAGACCATTGTCGCTGACATCAAGCGCTTTGCGCAGGGTAAGCCGACGGCTGTCATTTCGACCATCAATGGCGATTCGAACGTTCCGTTCTACAAGGAACTGGGCAATCAGGGGCTCAAGGCAGAGGACGTGCCGGTGGTTGCGTTCTCGGTGGGCGAAGAAGAGCTGCGCGGAATCGATGCGACGCCTCTCGTGGGCCACCTCGCAGCATGGAACTACTTCATGAGCATCGAAACGCCTGAAAATAAGGCATTTGTCGCCAAGTGGAAGGACTACGTCAAGAAGCACAATCTTCCCGGAGGCGATAAGCGCGTCACGAACGATCCGATGGAAGCCACGTACGTCGGCATCCAGATGTGGGCCCAAGCCGTCAAGCAAGCTGGGACCACGGATGTGAATGCTGTGCGTCAGGCCATCGGCTACCAGAGCTTTCGCTCGCCATCCGGTTTCGACATGACGATGGATGCGAAGAATCACCACCTCCACAAGCCTGTCTATATCGGAGAGATCAAGGCCGACGGGCAGTTTCAGATTGTGTGGAAGACTGAGGGGCCGATTCGCGCCCAGGCTTGGAGTCCGTTCATTCCGGATAGCTCGAAGAAGGTTGCGGACTGGACGTTCCCATGGGCATGCGGGAACTGCGAGACCGCTAAGTACGTAAACTAGTCCGGTTAAGCAGGCGTGATCGGGCGTCGGTTCTGAGTCGAAGGGATGGTTGTATGCAGTTCTGGATGGCACTCCTGGTCACGCTCCTGCTGCCTGCTTTGCCGCGGGTGCACGCACAAATCACGTCGGACTTTGCAGCAGGGCTCGAGCTGCTCGCCTCGCACGAAACGGAAGTCGTTCAGCAGGGAATTTCTCGCGTCGCAAAAAGCGGTGGAGATGTGGCGCTGCGGACGCTGATCGCATTGAAGGAGGGTGTGCTGCACGTCCAAAGTGAGACGAGCGCGCTTTTCATCGTACGCAATGGCGAGTCTCGTCGCGTCCTCGATGATCAAGCTTTGGCTTGTGAGGGGTGTCGACAAGTTGCGTTGAACAATGCGATACGCCGCGCGCTGACTGCTGGCATCGCACAGTTGGAGCTGACCTCGCCCGACGTCAAGCTACGACGCCATTCTGCTGAGGCGTTGTCCGCCGCACCGAATCCTGAGCAGCGGACGCTGCTCGAGGCGGCAAGTCGCAACGAAACCGATCCCGACGTGCGCAGGCTCATAGAGAGCGCGCTCACGCAACTGGATCTAGACTCTAGCGACCCAGAAATCCGCAGGACAGCGGTGGCAAAGCTGGGCAAGACAGGAGACTTGGCCTTCAAGGCGCGCGTCGAGCGTCTGCTGGAGAAGGACAACGAGGGCCAGTTTATCGAGCCCGACGCAGCGGTGCGGTCTACGGCCGCCTCAGTCCTGTCGAGCCTGCGTTGGACAGAGACCCGCACGCGCATCGTGGGCGACCTGCTTTACGGCCTGAGTCTCGGAAGCATTTTGCTGCTCGCTGCGTTGGGCCTGGCCATCACCTTCGGGTTGATGGGCGTCATCAACATGGCGCACGGCGAGATGCTCATGCTGGGCGCCTACGTGACCTACGTGGTGCAGCTTGGATTTCAACGCTATGCGCCAGATTTTTTTGATTGGTATGTGGCATGCGCCGTGCCGCTGGCTTTCGCTGTGTGCGCGCTCGCCGGGATGGCGATTGAGCGCTCTGTACTGCGCTTTCTGTACGGCCGGCCGCTTGAGACATTGCTTGCCACGTGGGGCGTGAGCCTCGCGTTGATTCAAACCGTGCGCCTCGTCTTTGGTGCACAGAATGTCGCGGTGGTTGCACCGTCGTGGCTCTCGGGCGGCTACAGCTTGATGCAAGGGATTGTGCTTCCCTATAACCGACTGGCCATCGTGGTCTTTGGAGCCTTGGTGCTCGCTTTCGTGTGGCTCATTCTGACGCGCAGTCGGCTGGGACTCGATGTGCGTGCTGTGACGCAAAATCGCGCCATGGCAGCATGCATGGGCATTCGAACCCAGCGCGTAGACATGTGGACTTTCGGGGTTGGTTCAGGTGTCGCCGGCCTCGGAGGTGTCGCTCTGTCTCAGATAGGGAACGTCGGACCGGAGCTCGGCCAAGGCTACATCGTGGACTCGTTCATGGTGGTCGTTCTAGGCGGAGTTGGAAAGCTTGCGGGAACCGTGGTTGGCGCCTTCGGCCTCGGCGTCCTGAACAAGCTCCTCGAGCCTGTGTCAGGCGCTGTACTGGGTAAGATTCTGGTCCTGGCCCTGATCATTCTCTTCATTCAGAAGAGGCCTCAAGGGATCTTTGCCCTCAAGGGGCGGATGGTGGAGGGATAGTATGCTGGACCGTCTCACTCAGCTTCACGATAGGCGTGCTTGGCTGGTTTGCGGCATGCTTCTGGGACTATTCGCAGTCGTTTTGCCCGCACTCCATCTGGTCGTCCCTGCCGACTCCGTCTTCCATGTTCCGGCCTACATGGTGCAGACTCTCGGGAAGTTTGCGTGCTTTGCCCAAGTGGCGTTGGCCCTGGATCTTATCTGGGGTTTTACGGGGATGCTCAGCCTCGGCCAAGGCGTGTTCTTTGCCCTCGGTGGCTATGCCATGGGGATGTACTTGATGCGCTCGATTGGAAGCGAGGGCATGTACCGCAGTGCGCTGCCTGATTTCATGGTCTTTCTCGATTGGAAGGAACTGCCCTGGTACTGGAGCGGCTTTGATAGCTTTCCATTCGCGATGACGATGGCACTCCTGGTACCAGGGGGGTTGGCCTTTGCGTTTGGGTTTTTCGCCTTTCGTTCGCGGATCCGAGGGGTCTATTTCTCCATCATCACCCAAGCCATGACCTTTGCGTTGATGCTGCTGTTCTTTCGCAATGAAACGGGGTTTGGCGGAAATAACGGCCTTACGGACTTCAAGCGCATCGTGGGGCAGTCGCTGCAGGACCCGAAGACCAAGGTGGCGCTCTACGTGTGCTCCATCGTTTGCTTGTTTCTCACCTATCTCGGATCCCGCTTCCTGATTTCGAGTAAGGCTGGACGGGTGCTCACTGCGATCCGCGACGCGGAAAGCAAGGTGATGTTCTGTGGCTACAATCCACGGAGTTACAAGCTGTTCGTGTGGACTTTGGCCGCCATGATATCGGGGTTGGCCGGAGCTCTCTATGCTCCGCAGGTTGGGATCATCAATCCCAGTGAAATGGAGCCATCGAACAGCATCGAGATGGCAATTTGGGTTGCGGTTGGAGGCCGCGGGACGCTCTGGGGACCTCTCCTGGGAGCCGGCGTTGTCAACGGACTCAAGAGCTATCTTACCGTCACGTTTCCGGACGCGTGGTTGTACGCGCTGGCCGCGCTCTTTGTTTTGGTGACACTCTTTTTGCCGCAGGGCATCGCGGGCTTGTTCTCCGTGCTGGCATCTCGGGTCCGTGAGCGGAGGCTTCGCAAGGTCCCTGTGATCCATACACCCCTAGAGACGCAAAGCGAGTCGTGAGATGAGTGATCAACACGCAGAGATGGCGTTGGACTTGCGTGCAACGTCTCAAGTCGTAGAACCCATCGCGGGAGAGGATGCTGCAATTCAAGGCAAGGAGCTGGAAGCGCCTGCGCCGTGGGAGACCTCTATTTTATTCGTTGATAACGTGAGCGTGAATTTTGACGGCTTCTTCGCGCTGACGAATTTGAGCTTGGCACTTGCACCGGGTGAGCTGCGTTGCGTGATAGGTCCTAATGGGGCTGGGAAGTCCACCATGATGGACGTCATCACTGGCAAGACGAGGCCGACATCGGGGCGAGTGTACATGCATGGTCAGAATGTAGAGCTGACCAAGCGCAGCGAGTACGAGATTGCTCGGCTTGGTGTAGGACGCAAGTTCCAACGGCCGACCGTCTTTCCTGGTCACAGCGTGTTCGAGAATTTGGAGCTCGCCTGGGCCGTGAACAAAGGCGTCTTTCAATCTCTGTTCAGCCGCCTTCGCTCCGAGGAACGGGATTCCTTGAGCGAGATTCTCGAGACCATTGGCCTCACGGAGGAGCAAGCGCGGCCCGCGGGGCTGCTTTCGCACGGGCAGAAGCAGTGGCTCGAGATAGGCATGTTGCTGGCGCAGAAACCCAAGGTTTTGCTAGTGGACGAGCCGGTTGCAGGCATGACGCATCAAGAGACCGAGCGTACGGCGGAGTTGTTGCTTAGTCTTGAGGGGCGCCACACGGTGATGGTGGTCGAGCATGACATGGACTTCGTGCGTAGTATCGCGAGGCGGGTGACGGTGCTCCACATGGGGCAGGTACTCTCAGAAGGGCGCATGGAGCAGGTGCAGGCTGATCCACGAGTACTTCAAGTCTACTTGGGCAGCTGAACCAATGCGTGAAGCCTCCTGGAGATGTTCATGGGTTTAGTTATCGAAGGCGTAAATCAGTTCTACGGTCAGAGCCATACTCTGTGGGATGTGTCTCTCTCGCTGCGGCCGGGCAAGGTTACATGCCTGATGGGACGAAATGGCGTAGGCAAGACCACGTTGCTCAAGACCATCATGGGTTTGGTCCCTGCAGCAAGCGGGAGTGCGCGGTTCTTGGAGACTGAGCTCTTGGGGAAGCGGCCAGACATCCGCGCCCCATTGGGTATCGGCTATGTTCCACAGGGGCGTGAGATTTTTGGCCAGCTCACGGTCGAAGAGAACCTTAAAATCGGCCTGTCCGCACGTCGCGACCGACTCAAGGTGGTTCCCGAGCAAGTGTACGAGTTTTTTCCTGTGCTCAAGGAGATGCGGCACCGGCGTGGTGGAGATCTGTCAGGTGGGCAACAGCAGCAGCTGGCGATTGGGCGAGCAATGGTGCTGGAACCCAAGCTGCTGATCTTGGATGAGCCGACAGAAGGTATTCAGCCCAATATCGTCCAGGAGATAGGTGAATTCATCGTTCGCATGTGCAAGGAACTTAAGATGAGTGTCCTGCTTGTGGAACAGAAGCTGCCCATCGTGCGCAAGGTCGCTGAGGATTTCGCAATTTTGGAGAAGGGGCGTGTCGTAGCGTTAGGTGAGGTGGATGCGCTGACGGATGACGTGATAGCCAAACATCTTGTGGTATGAGTTTTCAAGAGATGGTCGACAACAGCGTCGAGCGTGAGGCTAGTACCGCCGACGGTCCCTTGATGGGCGTTCCGAAGCGAGGAGGCTGGGACGCGAGCCTGAAGCTGTCGCTGGAGAGGCGTGGCGAGCGTACCGTCATCGCGCGTCAGTCGCATCGAGGTCCGCTCCGGATACAGCGCCCATTCTACCCGGAGTCCAATGGTACCTGTCATGTGTATGTCTTGCACCCGCCGGGAGGCGTGGTGGGTGGGGACATCTTGGCTACCGAGGTTGAAGGTAGCGGCCCAGGCGCGGGGCTTTTGACGACACCCGGTGCAGCGAAACTCTACCGCAGCGACGAACGTTGGGCAGAGATCGGGCAGTCGTTCGACGTACGCGATGCATTCTGCCTCGAGTGGTTTCCGCAGGAAACCATCGCTTTCAACGGTTGCTACGGCAACCTTCGGACGCGCGCGAAGCTCAGTCGCGACGCGTCCTACGCCGCTTGGGACATCGTATGCTTGGGGAGGCCTGCGTGCGGAGAGCGGTTTACGCGCGGTGCACTGCGCTTCGAGCACAGCATTGAACGCGCGGGAAAATTGCAGTGGATGGAGCGTGCTGTTTACCGTGCAGGCGACCGAATTTTCGACGCACCTTGGGGCCTGGCTGGCCATGCTGTGCTCGGCACGTTTGTGGTCGCCGCAGCTTTTGAAGCCACAGAGGATTGGGTTCACGGCGTGCGGCAAGTGTTTGCAGATTTGGAGGAGGACCCGCGAATTTCTGCCACGCTGGTTTCGCAGGTTTTGGTCGTACGTTATCTCGGTGACCATGCCCACGAGGCCACGTCGCTGTTTCGAAGGGCTTGGGCCTATCTTCGTCCTCTGTATATGGGGCAGTCAGCGGTTGCGCCTCGCATTTGGCAGACCTGAGAGTCAGATAGGTGAGATATGGAGCTAACTCCACGCGAAAAGGACAAACTCATGCTCTTCACAGCCGCATTGCTCGCAGAGCGCAGGAGGGCGCGCGGCTTGAAGCTCAACTATCCCGAAGCGGTTGCGTACATCTCGGCCGCCATTCTCGAAGGTGCGCGTGACGGCCGAAGTGTGGCTGAGCTCATGAGCTTCGGCTCTACGTTGCTTTCGCGCGAGGATGTCATGGAGGGCGTGCCGGAGATGATTCCAGAAGTGCAGGTTGAAGCGACGTTTCCTGACGGGAGCAAGCTCGTCACGGTGCACGATCCTATTCGATAAGAGGTGTCTGTGATTCCTGGCGAGATCGAAACCGTGGAAGGCGAAATTGAGCTTAATGTCGATCGGAAGCGCGTGAGCGTGCGGGTCCGCAACGCAGGCGACCGACCGATTCAGGTGGGCTCGCACTACCATTTCTACGAGACCAACGATGCGCTGCTCTTCGAACGCGAGGCGGCACGTGGGTTTCGATTGGATATTCCTTCTGGAACGGCTGTTCGCTTCGAGCCCGGTCAAGAGAGAGAAGTGATGCTGGTGGAGTACGCGGGCGAAGGTCACGTTTACGGCTTTCAAGGCAAGATCATGGGAGCGCTGCGATGAGCCGCATCACACGGCGTGCCTACGCGGAGATGTATGGTCCCACGGTGGGGGATCGGGTGCGGCTTGGGGACACCGCGCTGTGGATCCAAGTGGAGAGAGATCTTACCGTATACGGCGAGGAGGTAAAGTTCGGCGGGGGTAAGGTCATCCGAGACGGGATGGGCCAGAGCCAGCGAACCTCTGACGAAGTCGTCGATACCGTGATCACCAACGCGCTCATCGTCGATCACTCGGGCATCCTCAAGGCCGACATCGGTATCAAGGCGGGGCGCATCGTCGGCATCGGGAAGGCTGGGAATCCGGATGTTCAGCCTGGTGTAACTATCGTGATCGGTGCGGGTACCGAGGTTATCGCCGGGGAAGGGCAGATGGTCACTGCGGGCGTGGTGGATGCGCATATCCACTTCATCTGCCCGCAGCAGATTGAGCACGCGCTGATGAGCGGCGTCACGACGATGATTGGTGGCGGCACGGGGCCTGCTGCGGGTACCAATGCGACCACATGTACGCCGGGCCCCTGGAACATGCATCGAATGCTCGAGGCGGCCGAGGCGTTTCCCATGAATCTCGGCTTTTTGGGCAAGGGTAATGCAAGCTTGCCGCGGCCGCTCGAAGAGCAGATTGAAGCCGGCGCGATGGGGCTCAAGCTGCACGAAGACTGGGGCACGACGCCGCAAGCCATCGATACCTGTCTGAGTGTGGCCGATCAGTACGATATTCAGGTGGCCATCCATACGGATACGCTCAACGAGTCGGGCTTTGTGGAGGATACGTTTCGGGCCTTTAAAGGGCGGACAATTCATGCCTACCACACGGAGGGAGCAGGAGGAGGACACGCGCCGGACATCATCCGCGCGGCGGGCGAGATGAATGTGCTGCCCTCGAGCACGAATCCCACGCGCCCCTATACGATCAATACCATCGACGAACATTTGGATATGTTGATGGTGTGTCACCACCTCGATCCGAGTATTGCCGAAGACGTGGCATTTGCGGAGAGCCGCATCCGCCGCGAGACCATCGCGGCCGAAGATATTCTGCACGATCTGGGCGTGTTCAGCATGGTTTCTTCCGATTCGCAGGCCATGGGGCGAGTGGGTGAAGTCATCACGCGCACCTTTCAGACTGCGCACAAGATGAAGGTGCAGCGCGGAAGCTTGGCCCTTGACACGGATCGTCATGACAATTTTCGCGTCCGTCGCTACATCGCGAAGTGCACGATAAATCCTGCAATTGCGCATGGAATAGCGCACGAGGTGGGTTCCGTGGAGGTGGGCAAGCTCGCCGATCTCGTGCTGTGGCGGCCCGCGTTTTTTGCCGTGAAGCCGAGCATGATCATCAAGGGCGGATTGATCGCCGCAGCTCCCATGGGCGACCCGAATGCGTCGATCCCGACCCCGCAGCCGGTGCACTATCGGCCCATGTTTGCAGCGGCCGGAAGAGCCCTTGGGAAGACGAGCGTGACGTTCGTGTCGCAGGCAGCGCTTGCGCGCGATGTGGGTGGATTGCTCGGGCTTCAGCGTCGCTTGGTGGCCGTGTCGGGCTGCCGCAAAGTGCAGAAGCTAGATATGATTCACAATGGTCTCACGCCGAACCTTACGGTCGATCCTCAGACCTACGAGGTCCGCTGCGACGGAGAGCTTTTGACCTGTGAGCCCGCGCATGAGCTGCCGCTCGCGCAGCGCTACTTCCTCTTCTAGGAGTCTCATGCTGGAAATCGTCCAAAAGATCACGTTTAGCGAGACTTCATTGACGCTTACGCTGCCGTTCGAGGGCAGGCAGCGCAGTCGTCGTCGGGTCGTGTTGAGCACCGGAGAGGATGCGCTTCTCGTGACGCCACGTGGCACGCTGTTGCGAGGAGGGGAGGTCTTTGCTCTGTCGGATGGGCGGGCTGTACGCATCGTATCGGAGCCGGAAACGGTGTCGACCGTGCGCGAGACGGACACACTCAAGCTTGTACGGGTTGCCTATCACCTCGGCAACCGCCACGTGGCCCTGGAGATTGGTGAAGGCTTTGTGCGCTATCTGCACGACCACGTGCTCGATGACATGGTGCGCGAGTTAGGTCTGTCGGTGTGTGTGGAGAAGGCTGCATTCGAGCCTGAAGGCGGGGCCTACGGAGGGCACGCTTCGTCGCACACGCATTCGCATGATCACGGAGAGGGCCATCACCATATCCATGGTCACGCCCATGGCCAGGTGCGTAATTTCGTGGAGATCGATGCGTCAAAGCCTGAGCGCACGCCATGAAGGGTGCGGCGAGCGGCGGACAAATTGCGCTCCTGCGCCTCTTGCAGCTCGCAAGTCCTGCGCTTCCGATTGGGGCGTACGCCTATTCGCGGGGGCTGGAGAGTGCCGTGCATTTTGGCTGGGTAAGTTCCGAGCGAGACGCGGCGTGCTGGATTTCGGGCACGCTCGAGCGTTCGCTCGCGACACTTGAAGGTCCGGTCTTTCTCCGCATGCACCGAGCCTTTTCCGTCGACGACTTGGAGGCGGTTACGTACTGGAATGCGTTTCTCAGTGCGACGCGAGAGAGCCGGGAGCTCGCACTCGAAGATCGTCAGCTAGGGAGAGCTCTGTCGCGTGTGCTTGTGGAGCAGGGAGTGGAGCACGCGGCAGCTTGGAGCAAGCATGGGGGCTACGCGACCTTGTTTGCCCTCGCTACAGCCCACTGGAAAGTCGACGCGATTTCTGGCCTTTCAGCGTTCTTGTTCGCTTTCGTGGAGAACCAAGTGAGCTGCGCCGTGAAGCTCGTGCCGCTCGGCCAGACTGCAGGGCAGAGGATTCTGTCTGGGCTCTTGCCCGACATCGACCGGCTCGCGCACGCTGCGCCAGCTTTGGAAGATGGCGAGCTCGGTTCGTTTACGCCCCGGGTCGCCCTCGGGAGTGCGCTGCACGAAACCCAGTACACACGTTTATTTAGATCGTAAGGAGGCCGCGGTGGGCAAGAGTGCACTCAGGTTGGGAGTGGGAGGTCCGGTCGGTTCCGGAAAAACGGCGCTGGTGTTGGCGCTGTGTCGGCGCTTGCGTGAGCACTACAACCTCGCCGTCGTCACAAACGATATCTACACAAAGGAGGACGCAGAATTTTTGGTACGCCACGATGCATTACCGCGTGAGCGCATCGCGGGCGTCGAGACTGGAGGGTGTCCCCATACTGCGATCCGTGAAGATGCGTCGATGAACCTGGCGGCCGTGGACGATATGATTCAGCGCTTTCCGGGGCTCGAGCTGGTGATCATCGAAAGTGGCGGCGATAACCTCAGCGCTACCTTTAGCCCTGAGCTTTCAGACCTCACGCTCTACGTGATCGATGTGGCGGCTGGCGACAAAATCCCGCGCAAGGGTGGACCGGGCATCACCAAGAGTGATTTATTGATCATCAACAAGACAGACCTTGCGCCCCATGTGGGGGCTTCGCTCGAGGTGATGGAGCGGGACGCAAGGCGCATGCGCGCCGAGCGCCCGTTTGTCTTTACGTGCCTCAAGACAGGGGATGGGCTCGAGCCTGTGGTTCGGTTTATTGAGCGGGAGGGCGCGCTGCGGATGTGAGCCGATGCGCGCGCCCACGTCGACTTGCGGAAACCGGTTTTCAATGCGGCCATGTGCGACTTCGAATACAATTTGACGGGCCCGTGGAATTTAGGCTGCGCTTGACGCTCGCGGAGCGTCGTGGCATTCACTGTCGAATTCGGTATTCAGTTTCTTAGGGGCCGCCCTGAATGGATCGCTCGCTCTCCCGACCCACAGACGACATCATTTCGTCGCCCTCCGTCGAGAGTGTGCCTGTCAGCGGCGTGAAGCGCGACCAGCTTGAGCCCACACGGGGTGCGACCTTATTGGGCGTTGCGGCGGCGCTGGCGTTTCATGTGGCGTTCATCGGTCTTTCGCCGCGTGAGGCTGCCCGCGCGGCGGTGCCGGTCACGGTCGAGATAGAGCTGTTCGAAGCCCCACCCGCGCCAGAACTCCCGCTTGAGCCAGAGGAGCCGCCGCCCAAGGCGGAGGAACCGGTGGCGGCGATGGTCGTGCCGGTCGAGCGTCGCAGGCTCCCGGAGCCCGTATTGGCCAAGAAAGAGGCCGCGCCCCCTCCGAAGGCCGAGGAAGATGTGCCGCCTCCGTCTGCGGCACCTGCCGCCGTGGCAGAGCAGCCCGAGAAGCTCAGCGAGCCGGCCCCCGCGCTTGTGGCGGCCGAAGGCGCCGGAGACTCCAGTCACTCGATCGTGCAGAGCGCGACCGGAGCCTTAGGGGGCCGCGGGCTGACCGGCGCCGGCGTCGTCGGTGGCACCGGAACAGGCGCGGCGGGTTCGAAGCAGGGCGTCGTGGGCGGAACGGGGACGGGTACAGCTGTACCGGTCACGTTGTCGCTCAAGGATTGGCGCTGCGCGTGGCCCGAGGAAGCGGAGTACGAGGACTTCGACCAGCAAGTGGTCTCGCTCCGTGTCGTGGTGGCTGAGGACGGTCGCGTGGAGAGCGCGGAGATAGTGAAAGACCCGGGCTTCGGCTTTGGTCGCGCAGCTCGAGATTGCGCACGGCGCGTGCGCTTCAATCCTGCGAAGGATGCCAGTGGCCGCGCAGTGCGTGCGGCATCTCCGCCTATCAACGTTCGTTTTGTGCGCTGAGCGTCGCGAGTCCCGCATCGCTCCACGGATTCACGTGTACGTTGCGCGTCGGGATGGCAAACTGCACGCCCAGCTCTTCGAAGCGGCGCATGATCTCGAGATTGATTTCTTGCTGCTTGGTCATGAAGAGCGCCATGTCGGGGCTGAGCGCGTAAAAAACGTACTCGAACTCTAAGGCAAATTCGCCGAATCCCTTGAAGTGAGAGCGATCGAAGCGCACGCCTTCGGTGCTCTCGACGATTTCCCTAATCACATTGGGAAGAGAGCGTACCCGTTCGACGGGTGTGCCGTAGGGAACACGCACCATCGCGACGCCACGGCGCTCATGCATGCGTCGGTAGTTGCGGATGCGACTGCTGGTGACGTCGGCGTTGGGCAATACGATGTGCTCGCCGGTTAGCGACGTAAGGCGTGTGGTGCGAAGACCAACTTGTTCGACAGTGCCGAGGACGTCGCCGAGGATGATGAAATCACCGATGTCGAAGGGACGATCGATGTAGATGGATAGTGAAGCAAAGAGATCGCCGAGCACGGCTTGCAGCGCGAAGGCTGCCGCAACACCGCCCACGCCGAGACCTGCCACCAGGGCGCCTATCTCGACCCCGAGGTTCTGCAGCACAAGCAGTAGGACCACGCTCCAGACGATGAGGTTGGTCCCAAACATGATCGCCGCGCCGTGCGTGCTCTGCGAGGGTAGCTGACCTGCGCGGCGCGCCCAGGTTTCGACACTGCGTTTAACTGCGCCTTGTACCCAACGACCGGCCTGCACGAAGCTGATGACCAGGATGAAAATGTGTAGCCAGTGCGAGGTTTGCTTGGCGAGAGGGAAGGCTCGGCTTCCCGCGTAGATTGAGACCGTCAGCAGATACCAGGAGTGAGTGCTGGCCAGGGTCGCGACAGCGATGTCATCCACCTGCCCAGGAAATCTAGCGATCCACGCGCCGAGCCGGCCGCGAAGCGCACGGCGCAGGATAAGCAGCGCGAGCAAGGTGCTCAGCGTCACCAAGAGTGCCGTGCCCCATGTCGATAGCGGGCGATTCAAAAATTTGTAATCGAGCAGGTCCATCATCGCGCGCTAACCCTAGGAGTCGAGGCGCCGGATTCAAGCCCCGATGTGCGCGCGCCTGTGCAATACGCCGCGAGGCAACCTACTTTGCGAGTTTCTCGAGGCGCGCCGTGGCTTCGCGAACGAAGCGACCTTTGGGATGCGCGCGCAGGTATTGTTCGAGTAATGAGCGTTCTTGGCTAGGCGCGACACGACCCGCAAGCTGTGCCGCGGCAAAGGCTGCGTTCTCACCTGCTTTAAGATCGGAGTAGCGTGTTGCAATCGCCTGGTAGGCCGCCATGGCGGATTCCGGCTCTCGCTCAAGCAATGAGGCTTCGGCAAGTAGCGTCGCTATCTCAGCGCGCTGGGGGCGAGCGAGCGTTTTTTGGTGAATGCGCGAGAGGATCGAGCGGGCCTCGCTCGTTGCGCCTTGAGCCAGGGCGCTTTGTGCTTTCGCGATGTTCAACTTGGGATCCTCGAGCTTTTCGGCGGTTTGGCTGGGGGAGGTCGTATGGCCTGGTTCGCGATGGGCGAATGTCTCGCCTTGCCCCAGTAGAGGAGCGAGCTCCTCGCCGCTGTGTGAACGAATCCGAACCTTTCCGTGCGTGACATGCACCCGTTCGGGCGTGACGGTGAAGTGCGTGCCAAGAACTTCCACCTGAAAGTGCTGCGTGTGCACGACAAAGGGCGTGCCCTGCGCTGCGTCCACGTCGACTTCTAGATGTCCTTCTCCAAGCGTAAGCGTGCGGGTTTCGGCGTTGAAACGAATGCGCGTTGCAGGAGACAAAACCACAGTTGCGTGGGCGAAGTGCTGGGTTTGGGCGACCTCGGCGATGAACCAGTCGTCTTCGGCTGCTTGCACTCCAGTTGCAGGGTGTTCGGGCACGGCTGTGTTCGAGGCTGTATTTGAAGAGCCATCGCGTGCAGGTCTTGCCGTGGGTGTGGCCTCGGCGTGTTCTCCTGTAGAGGAAGGCCAAGCGAGGTAGCCACCCAAGAAGCATGCGGCCAATACCGCGGCCGATGCTAGCCACATCGTTTCTTTTCGGGTTCGACGAGGTTCACGAACCGACTCCCCGCTCGAAGCCAAGGCCTTAGCGAGGAGCCGCTCGCGGGTGCTGTCTGAAAGCTCGAACGATACGTCCCGCATGAGGTCACGTACGAGCTTGCTGGCCGCTTGGTTTTGTCTGCATGCAGCGCACTGTTCGAGGTGGTGCTCTAAGCGCAAACGCTCGGCCTCGGAGAGATGACACGGTTCGCGCCCAAGAAGGCTATCTGTGGTGCGACAATCACTTGATGTCATGGAAGCCAGCCTCTCCGTACTCTGCGAGCCAGGACCGCGTTCGGGTGTCTTTCGAAAGGCGTGCGACGAGCTTGCGCCTCGCCCACATCACGCGCGATTTCGTGGCGGAAATGGAGCTGTCCGTCAGGGCCGCCACTTCCTCCATACTGTGCCCTTCGATCTGGAACAGCACGAAGGCCATGTGATGTTTGGGGTCGAGTTGAGCCAGATGGGCTTTCAAGATTTGCAGGCGCAGGCGAGCTTCTGCCTCGTCGTCGGGGCGGGAAGCGGATTCGAGCTCGCTTTCGGCTACCAATGACAGGGCGACTCGCGGCTTTTCGCCGGGCCGCTTTAGGTGGTGGAGCGCAGTGCGCACTGCGATGCGCGTGAGCCAGGTACGCACGCTTGCGTCGCCGCGAAAGCGAGGGAACGCGCCGATGGCTTGCTCGAGAGCAGCCTGCAGGAGATCCTCAAGGTCTGAGCGGGTACGTGCGAAACGGGACAGAACCCGCTCGAGGTACGGAATCTCCCCGCGAAAGACTCTGCCCAATGCAATGCGGTCGCCCGCTTTGCAGCCCTCGATGAGCGCAGCAGGGTACGCGTCGGGTGGCCTGGACGACATAGGGTTGAGTCTCACATATGTACCGTGGCCTGAGGCTACGGTGGGGTTGAAACTAG
>CAZEWA010000018.1:0-17710 GCA_964515685.1 uncultured Polyangiales bacterium
GCCCTGCTTGCCAAAGCCGCCGCCGCCCTGCTTGCCAAAGCCGCCGCCGCCCTGCTTGCCGAAGCCGCCGCCGCCGCCTTGCTTGCCGAACTCGCGCTTTTCGCCGAAGCCGCCTCTCTGACCTGCGCCCTGACCGAAGCCACCCTCGCGCTTGCCGCCAAACTCGCGCTTCTCCCCGAAGCTGCCTCTCTGGCCGGCTCCACTCGTACGAGACCCCTGGCTCGGGCCCGAAGAATCACCGCGGCCGAACGGCGCACGACGCGCCCCCGCACCCTCGAAGGAGCGTCCGCCGCGAGCGTTCCCGCCATCGCGGACTGGGCGCTCTGCACGACGCTCGTCGCTCCGTCCTTCGTCACGAGGACGGGCAAACCGAGCTTGCCCCTGGCCTTCGCGCGCCCCCTCACGGGGGCCTCCGAAGCTGCGCCCCTCACCACGTGCGACCGGGCCGTCCCGACCTTCGCGCTGTGGCCGCTCAAACTTGCGCGGTTCGGGACTTCCCCCGCGCTCTCCTTCTTCTGCCTGCTCGGGCCGCGCCTTGCGCGTGAGAAGACGTGCGCCGCCTTCTAGATCCGGCGCGGGCTTCCATGCCGGCGTCCGATCGCTGCTCTCTGTCACAGAATCCTGGCTTTCTTCTGCGTCCGGCGCGTCGTCACGACGCGCAGGCGTTGCGTTTTCAGCACTCTTCCCAGCGCGCGGCGCGGCACCCTGGCCAGCTGCCGGACCCGCCAGACGTTCCTCCAATGGCCGCGCCAAAGGCATGTGGCGTGCCCCTGCACCCGAGAGCGCATCCGATACATGTTCGAGCGCCACCGTCAGCGTCAGCCTCGATACCCCTCCCGTGGTCGCGATACGTACATTCGCGCTGAGATCACCCTCGAATAGGCCTGCCTCCGTGCGCAACCACAGGGCCACGTCCCGTTCGCTGAGTCGGCCTGGTACCTCGCGCAGACGCAGGGTCGCCGCTTCGGCGAGGGCCTGAGCCTGGGCTATGGGCACGCCCACGACCTCCTCTACGAAGGCCTCGAAGTCCATCACGCGGCGTGCACGCCACAGCTCGAGCCGTTGGGCATCGAACAAAAGGGTCCCGAGATCTTCCAACGCACGCTCGTCGGCTGTGCCTTCGTTCCACAGTTTCTGCATCGCGAGGACGCGCTGGTCGTAGACCGTGCGGGCATCACGATTGGCGACACCGGGGATGGTGTAACCTTCTCGAGGGTCGTTTACCTTGCCCCGATCCTGTCTAGGTTTGCGAATTCTAAGCCTTTCCTCGTCGCTTCGCGCAAAGGCCTCGAGCTCGGGAGGAAGGCGTTTACGCTCCTCGGCAGCACGTTTTACAACCACCGGGGCAATTTGAGGGGTACGTCGCGTCACGCGCACCCTATAGCATTCCGCTGGCCGTCCGTAGGGCCTACCGCTTGCACTTCCTTGCGTTCGCGTCAGTTGTCCCTAAACTTCCGCCTCCCTACCGCCCGGCGTGCTCGCCTCACGAGCTTGCCCGGCACGAAAAGGTCGCGAAGGTCCCCAGTCGGGGCATCGCTCACTGAAGGACCCCGGACATGTACGCAGTCATTCGCACAGGCGGTAAGCAGTACCGCGTCGCCCAGGGCGACACCCTCCGCGTGGAGAAGCTCGCTGGCGACGTCGGCGCCTCCATCACGTTTGAAGAGGTACTGATGGTCGGTGGCGACAAGGTAGACGTGGGCAAGCCCCTCGTTGCCGGCGCCAAGGTCGTCGCGCAGATCACGGCTCAGGACCGCGCCAAGAAGATCATCGTCTTCAAGATGCGTCGCCGTAAGAACTACCGTCGCAAGAACGGCCACCGCCAGTACTACACCGAAGTCAAAATCACGGGCATCAACGCCTGATTCGCGGAGAGCAATACAATGGCACATAAAAAAGGTCAGGGTTCTTCGCGTAACGGGCGTGATTCAAGCGCTCAGTACCGCGGCGTAAAGCGCTTCGGTGGCCAGAAGGTCATCGCGGGCAACATCCTGGTTCGCCAGGTGGGCAGCCAGTTCCATGCCGGTCACGGCGTGGGCGTCGGCAGCGACTTCACCCTCTGGGCGAAGATCGATGGCGTCGTGAAGTTCGAGCGCTACGGCAAGAAGCGTCAGCGCGTAGCTGTCTACGCCGAAGGCGACATTCGTCTCGCTCCCGCTGCAGCGGTTGCAGCAGCTGCTGCTGAGTAACTGAACAACCGACCTCCTAGGTAGGTAAAGGCCCGGCTTCTTCCCAGAAGTCGGGTTTTGTCGTTTGGGTTTTTGCGTCTTCGGACTTCCCTTGCGCTCTCCCAGCGCTGATATCCTGAAGGCGTGGACGCAGTGAAAGACCTGGCCGTCATCCCCCTGAGCCTACGGGCTCGCCCCGAGCAGCTCATCCTGCCTGAGGTCGAGCTGTTTACCTCGGGGCTCGTCCCCTCCCGTGCGCGGCGCATCTACTGCAACCGCAGCCTGCGCCTCGATCAAATCGAGTGGGTGGGCTTCGACATGGACTACACGCTCGCCATCTACGACCAGCCGAAGATGGACAAGCTCACCATCGACGCAGCTCTGACGAAACTGCGTGCAAAGGGATACCCGGAGAGCCTGCTCCGCCTCGACTTCGAGCTCGACTTTCCAGTGCGCGGACTCTTACTCGACGCCAAGCACGGCAACGTGCTCAAGATGGATCGCTACAAGTATGTGAAGCGGGCCTACCACGGGACGCGTGAGCTAAGTTACGAAGAACGCCGCGCGCTCTACCACACAAGCCGCCTGCGCACGAAGCGCTCCCGTCGCTACCACTTCATCGACACGCTGTATGCCCTGAGCGAAGTCACGCTATTCGCCTCAGGCATCACGCACATGGAATCGCTCGGGATAAGCGTGGACTACGCCCAGTGGTTCGCCGACATTCGCGAGACCGTCGACCTTTCGCACCAGGATGGTTCGATCCTCGAAGCCATCAAGCGCGACCCGGGCCACTACATCAAGCGCGACCCGGACCTTCCCCTCACGCTGCATAAGCTGCGCAGCGCGGGAAAAAAGCTCTTTTTGCTGACCAATTCGCAGGCAGACTACACAGATCAAATCATGGGCTACCTACTCGATGGCGCGCTGCCCGAGTACAAAAGCTGGAAGCACATGTTCGACGTCGTGATCGCCGCAGCGAAAAAACCGCGCTTTTTCACGGATGATTCGCTGCCTTTTCAGAATCTGTCGAACAAGCCCGTGACCAAGCTCGAGCGCGGAAAAATCTACACGGGTGGCTGCATCGAAGAACTCGCACGCCTATCCAAAATCGACGGCGACCGCGTGCTCTACGTAGGCGATCACATTTACGGCGATGTGCTTCGCGCCAAGAAACACAGCGCGTTTCGCACTGCGATGATCATTCAAGAACTCGAAGACGAGCTCTCCGGGGTCGAGCGCACGCGGGATGCGACCGACCGCTGGGATCGGCTGGAAGAAGCGCGACGAGCCCTGCTTGAAGAGCTCCGTTCTGCCCAGGACAACCTGCGAACCTACGACAAGCAGCAGTCCCATCCCGAGGCTCTAGGCACGAAGTCTGCAGAGCACTTGAAGATGAAGCGCCGCATCGAGCGTGTGCGCACCAAGCTGCGATTGATGGACGCCGAGTGCGCAGACCTCGAGCGCGAGATCGAAGCGCAGTTCCACCGCTACTGGGGCCCACTCTTGAAAACAGGCGCCGAGATTTCGAGCTTTGGACACCAGGTAGAGGTCTACGCCTGCCTCTACACCGGCAAGGTTTCAAATCTCCTTGCGTACTCGCCTCTGCACTACTTCCGCAGCCCGCGCGACCGCCTGCCCCACGAGCTGTAGGGGCGCATTGGCAGCGGCCGTTGCGACGCTAGAGGCGCGCGGTTTGCTCACGGAAGAAGTTGTGGAAGGCCGAGTTGCTGCGCGTGATGGAGAACGCAACGCCGCGGTTCTTCGCGAAGATCTCAAGCTCGCCGATGGTCTCGAGAATGTCCGTGTCGACGGTGCGCGCCCGTGTGCCATCCAAGATGACCTGCGAGCCAGGAGGCGCCGTCTCGAACGCCTGCTTGAGGCGTGCCTTGTGCAGGAACGAAACGCTCGACACGAAGCGGATCAAGCGATGGTTGCCGTCGTCGGTGATGACGATGGCCGAGCGATACTGGCCCCAGACGATGAAGAACACCGCAAAGCCGATGCCGAGCAAGGTGCCAGTCAGTAGATCGGTCAGTAGAATCGCGGCCACCGTAGCGACAAACGGCACGAACTGGTCGGTGCCGAGCCTCCACACTTCGACATAGAGCTTCGGTGGCGTGAGCTTGTAGCCGACCAAGATGAGCACGACCGCAAGCGCGGAAAGCGGAATGTAGTTGAGCGTGGCGGCCGCAAACAGCGTGGCGCCCAGCAGGAATGCGCCGTGGCTCACGGAAGACCAGCGCGTCTTGCCGCCCGCCTGCACATTGGCAAAGCTGCGCACAACCACCGCCGTCACGGGTAGGCCGCCCAAGACGCCCGAAACCGCGTTACCCAATCCCTGCGCCATAAGCTCGCGATTGGGAGAACTCGGGCGGTGCAAGGGGTCGATGCGATCGGTCGCTTCGAGCGAAAGCAGGGATTCGATGCTCGCAACGATGGCGAGCGTCAGCGCGGTCTTCCAAACGTCGATTTGCGTGATGGCAGCGAAGTCGGGTGCCGTCCACAGGCCAGACAGTCCGCCAACTTCCGCGAGCAACGGAATGCTGACCCGGTGCTCCAGCGCGAGCTCGAGCGACGTGCCCATGAACAACGTGGTGCACGTGAGTCCGACCAAGACCGCTATCAACTCGCGCGGCACGACGCGTCGCAGCGGAAGCTTCGGGTAGTCGCGCCACAAAAACATCGCAAGCGCTGCGCAAGCCGTGACTACGACCGCGCCCAGCGTGAAGTTGGTGGCCGAGTAGAACAGCTCACTGAACGTGTTGTGCCCGTCCCGCTGCATGAAGGCGAAATCCCCGCCCGGATCGGCATCGTACCCGACCGCATGCGGCAGCTGCTTGAGCAGCAGGATAAGACCGATGGCCGCGAGCATCCCGCGAATCACCGCATTGGGCACAAGCTGAGCGAAGCGACCAAGCCCGAGCCCACCGAGTGCGAGCTGCAAGCCACCTGCAAGCATCGTAGCCAACAGGAACGCCGGCAATCCGAGCCGGACGATGCCGTCGAAGACGATAACGGTAAGCCCCGCAGCCGGTCCGGCTACGCTGAGCGACGATCCGCTCAACAGAGCGACCACGGTGCCGCCGACGATGCCAGCCACAAGGCCCGCAAGCGGGGGCGCGCCCGAAGCCGTCGCGACGCCGAGGCAGAGTGGCAACGCTACAAGAAAGACAACGAGGCCGGCCTTGAGCTCATTGCCCACCGGGTTTACCTGCTTGCCGCCCGTTTCGGACGCTGTCTTTGTTGCTTGAGTGGTCACGGTTTCTTTCGGTGCCGACATACTTACCGCCCCTGAGTTGCCTCATTGGATGGCGCTCTTGGTTCTGCGCACGCGGAACGCGATGCAACCTGTTCGCGCAGTGACGGTTAGCCGAAGCTCCCGTGTCGACTGCAAGCTCAACGGCTGCGTGGGTTCCGCACGAAAACCTGAATGCCTCGAAGGCTATTCCAACGACTGCGAAAGATTAACACGCGCGCCACGTAAAACACGCGCAATTCCCGAACTTGTCGGACATTTCCGACATATTTCGACGATGGAGACAGTTCGAACGTCGGTACATTCAGACACGAAAGCGTTGCCGATTACCGCTCGTAAAAGAGTAAGGCCGCAGGTCACAGCCCACGTCCACCCGACCCTCGCTCCGATGCAGAACAGATCCTTTTCGTCACAAGCTCAGTGCTCCATTGGTGGCAGCAGGCGCGAGGCGCATCCGAACACGACCTCGAGTCCAAGCCGCCTTTCGGACATGACCTGAACAAGTCAAAACGTGCTGCCGGTTAGGCTGGCCTGCTTCCCAAAATCGGATGCGTCTGAATGCCCACCACGGCGCTTGCGTCAAAACGCGACCCAGCTTACCGGCGCGGCGGTTCCGATCAGAACCTGCATGTCGCCCCCCCACATACACGATTACATGATGGTGGTTCGCACGTACCTCAGCACCGATCACTCCCCCCTATCCTGGGGTGTATTGACGACCCACTTCAGTAATCGTTTTTCTCGGGAATTTCGGTTTTTTCGGCACGCATTTGCTGGCACGAACGGTGCATGTAAACGGGTGTCATACGATTTCTCATTTTCGATCTCCCCCAACCCTGGACGATTCGGATATAAAGTTCCGGTCGTCGAGGTGTGAAGAACTCCCACCTCCCTACACAACTTGTCGGGAGCGGAAACCGACCCCACTTAGGCGATCACGGCACAGGCACAACGCGGTGCAGCAAGCACTGGCCGAGCGATCAATCAAGTGACTCTTCTTTGTGGCCTCGACAGCAGCGGGGACCACTGGGGGCAGCGGGAGAAGGGATAGGCCCTTCCCCGAACGCAGATCCGAGCAAAGGAGCGGCAGCATGGACAAGCATTCGGACGCGCAAAGCACGACAGCCGAGTCGACCGTGGAAGAAGCGGCGGTAACGGCAGAGGAAAGCTTCGAGTCGTTCGAGGAGCCCACCGGGGCTCAGCTCGCCGAGGCGCAGCGCGAGATGGAACGCGCCCTCCGCGACATGAAGAACAAGTCCTCCGGTGACTCGACCTTGAGCCGGTACTTCCGCGAGATGGCGAACCATCCGGTTCTGACGCCAACGCAGGAAGTCGAAGCCGCCAAGGAAGTTGAGCGCCTCGAGATCGGATACTGGAGCAACCTGTTCTCCTACGCTCCCGCCTTCGAGACGGTCGCCGTCGTGCTCGAGAGCGTGATGGCCGAAGTGCCTGTCGAGGTCCCGGCTGAGGTCGCGCAGATGCGCAAGCTCGCCCGCACGGCCAACAAGCAGGGCAAGCTGCTGAAGAAGGTACAGGAAAAGTGGGACGAGCTCTCCACCGACCTGAGCGCCAAGCTGCGCGTACTCGACACCGACCGCGTCTTCGTGGAGCAGTCGGATCGCGCGGTGCACCGTCTGGCCGGTGAGTTCGCTGACGAGCTCGACGTGATCTCCGACGACACCGTCGAGATCACGAAGCAGCTCAAGATCTTCCTCAGCGCCGTCGATCGCGCACGGGTTGCACAGCAAGTCGGCAAGAACCGCTTCGTCACCGCCAACCTGCGTTTGGTGGTCTCCATCGCGCGTCGCTACAACCGCGGCCGTCTGCCGCTCATCGACCTCATCCAAGAGGGCAACATCGGCCTGCTCAAGGCCGTGGAGCGCTTCGACCACACGCGTGGTTACCGCTTCAGCACCTACGCTTCGTGGTGGATTCGTCACTCCATCAACCGCGCCTTGGCCGACAAGGGTCGCGTCGTGCGCATCCCCGTGCACATGCTCGACACCTACAATCGCGTTGCGCGCGCCACCCAGGCGATCGCCGCGCGTACGGGCCACGAGCCCACGCCCGAGGAAATCGAGAAGGAGACCGGCGTCGCCGCGGACAAGCTCGAGAAGATCAAGGATTGTGGCGCAGCCACGCCCTTCTCCCTCGACCGCAACGTCAACGACGAAGACGGCCGCCGCTTCATCGACTTCCTCGAGGACGAGGACATCCCCACGCCCCACGAGAACCTCGAGAGCAAGCGCTGGAACGGCGAGGTACGTCGCCTGCTCGAGACCCTCACGCCCATGGAAGCGCGCATCTTGCGCTGGCGCTTCGGTCTCGACGACCAGGACGAGCTCACGCTGAAGCAAATCGGCGACAAGTACAACCTGTCGCGCGAACGCATCCGCCAGCTGCAAGAGCAGGCGCTCGGCAAGATTCGTCGCCAAGTCCAGATGTGATGGCTCGCGCGTGACGAGCGGCCCGACGCGCCTCCCTAGGCCCTTGCGTCGGTGACCTCGTCATGCGTTCGTAGCGTGGAAAACGCCCACCCTGCCCGATGGGTTCAGCGTGCCTTTGGACCCCGTAGGTCGAAGTGCACGTTGCGTTTCGGCTGCTTCGCGTTCGCGCGGGCGACATACCGGATGTGGACCCCGCCGTCCCGATCCACGAGCTTGAGCTTGAGCGGCCCCCTCGGCACCGACACGTTGCTGAGCGGCGTCGTCCCGAGCACCCGTCGTCCGAGATAGACCGTCGACCAAGGGCGCGTCTGAATCGAGAGCGTAGGCTCGAAGCGCGCTTTTCCCCTGCTTCCGGCGCGCTTTCCATGCTCCGCGGCCTTGTGATGCACTTCGGCGGGCCGCGTTCCGTCTTCGCTCGCCGCCACGCGGGTCAAGTCGGCTTCAACGATCGTCTCCGCCAAGCTCGTGGGCTTCTCCGCCTGCGCTGCGCGCTCGTTCACCGGCTCTGCGGGGCCGGCTTCGACTTCGACCTGGTTGAGCTTGGCGGCGGGCCCTTGGACGGTGACCGGACGCCAGTGGAGCATGCCGCCCACGGAGTCGTAGGCGGCGACTCCCAAGAGACCGCCAAACAACGTGGCTGCGAGCCCCAGCGCGAGCTTCCTACGCAGGCCTAGGACGACCTGCATGGACTGTGTACGAGCCTCAGCCCGAGACTCGCCGCTGGGCACCGGCCCTACGCTTGGAATATGGGCAGGAATCTCGCCTGAGATGCCGGGTAAGCGCCACGTGGGCGCTTCTGAAAAGGGGTTTTCGCCCCGTAATCTCGATTCGGTAGACGTCGCATAGCGATCAGCAACCGTTTCAGAACGCACATCATCCTGATGCTCGTCGCCCATCACCGTGTCGACATCGGTGCCATCGCTGCCAGAGGCCCAGCATTCCCAAAACGGTGGGCGCGAGGGCGTGGCCACCGGCTCCGACGGGGCAGGCAGTGCAGGCGACGCTGGCATCGCAGGCGGTGCTGGCAGCGGCGCATCGCCCAGCAATCTCGGCAATAGCGGCCGCTCCGAATTCCGGTGCTCCGCGCCATCTAGATCACGCAGCGCGCTCGGCAGCGGAGGCAGCATGGGCAGCCGTGGTAGCGCCGCACCACGCATGGCCCGCTCGAGCATCGGCCCCAGCGCAACCTCCGAAGGAAAGAGTCGCCGCGCGTAATCCGCAATGCGTGCAGAGTTGACCGGGTCGAGCAGATCGCCCGCAAAGCGCTCCAAGGCCTCGCTCATATCGAGGGCGGTGCGAAAGCGATCTGTCGGATCCTTGGCGAGCGCGCGGTGGGCTATCTCCGACAGTTCCTCGGGCACGCCCTCCATCAGGTCCGTGATGCGCGGCAGGGGCTCATCGCAGATCGCCCGCATCACTTCACCTTGGGTCTCCCGACGGAAGGCGATCTGTCCCGTAAGCACTTCATACAAGCAAGCGCCGAGACCAAAGATGTCGGCTCGCCCGTCGAGCGCCTCACTGCGCCACTGCTCGGGCGCCATGTAACAGACCTTACCCTTTACGATTCCGGTCTCGGTGCGGTGGGTGCTCGCCGTGGACTTGGCGATGCCAAAATCGAGCAGTTTGACCCGACCATCGTAGCCCACCATCAGGTTGTGCGGACTCACATCGCGGTGCACGAGCTGAAGTGGTCGACCATCTGCGTCGCGTGCGGTGTGTGCGTGGTGAAGTGCTTCAGCGCACTGCGCAAGCACACGTGCCAGCACCGCGTAGTCCACGTATTTCCGTTCGTACGCGCGCTTCAGAAGTTGGTGGAGCGTGACACCGTTCACCCACTCCATCGCAATGAACCAAGTACCACCCTGCTCGCCTACCTCGAAGATCTGGCAGAGGTTCGGGTGCGAAAGCCCCATCACCACGCGAGCTTCGGCCAAGAACATATGCAGCATTTCGGGGCTGCCTGCGTTCTCTGGAAGCATGCGCTTCACGACGATGTGACGCAGCGTGCCCGCAGAGGAGCGCTCACGCGCGAGCAAAATTTCCGCCATCCCACCGCGGCCGATGCGTCCGAGGATCTCGAAGCGGCCGTAGCGTTCCACCGCCGACAGATGTGAATTTGGACGCCAACTCGTGAGGAACGAGCTTTTGCCGCCTAGCCCCGGCTGCTCGACGGTCTCGGCTTCCGCAGGCCAGAGCGACGCACCCGACATCGGGGCGAGATCCGACACCGTCGCCAAAGACCGCTCACTTTTGTGCGACCGATGCGTCACAGGGTTCCAATCGTACGGCAGGAAGAGTCCACGCGGGAAGCACCGCGCTCATCGTAGGATGTGCCTTGATCACTGTAGATCGGTTCTCCGTGCGATGCGTTCGTTTATTCAGTATGGCAGCGTGTACGCGTGGGCCTTCAATCTGCGGAGAACACTGCGATTGGGCGCGCAGAGATGCGCAGAGATGTGTGCGCGCTACATGCTCACCGAGAGGAATGAAGATGCCTATCGCCAAACTCGCAGCACAAGAAATCGAAGTCCAACTCGCGTCGATCCCGAATTGGACGCTCGCAAACAATCGGATCACGCGTCGCTTCGAGTTCGCAGACTTCGTCGCTGCGTTCGGGTTCATGGCTCGCTGTGCGTTGGTGGCAGAGCGCATGGACCACCATCCCGAATGGAGCAACGTCTACAACCGCGTCAGCGTCGAACTCACCACACACGATTGTCAGGGACTCAGCGAGCGCGACTTCACGCTTGCGCGCCGCATGGATGAACTCTACCTAGGCTGAAATGTCGCGCGAGATTCGCCATCGCTATCAGGACCCTCTGGATCTCATCTGGCTCGCGCTGGCAGGGGAAATTGGCATCGACGTAGAGCGCTCCGACGAGGTGTACGCTTCGTTCGACGGAAAGCGCACGCTCACGCTCACCTCTCCCGCGCACTTCGATCCCGACGACAGCCTGGCGCAGCTCCTATTTCACGAGGTCTGCCACGCGCTCGTAGCCGGCGAGAAGAAGGCCGCGCACCCTGACTGGGGCATGGCGAACGAAGACGACCGCGATTTGCTTCAAGAACATGCCTGTCATCGCCTGCAGGCGGCGCTCGCATCAGCCTATGGGCTGCGTGATTTTTTCGCGGTCACCACGGACCATCGCGAGTATTGGGACACGCTCCCGCTCGATCCGTTGCATCCCGGCCGGGACCCCGCCATCCCGCTGGCACGCGAGGGCTACGCGCGCGCTGTGAGGGGGAAATGGGCCGCGTCTCTCAAGTCGGCTCTCACGAAAACGCAAGCGCTCGCCGCCATCATGCGGACGCTCTCACTGCCTGAAGCGAGCTTGTGGCGCCGCACCCGCGCCATGCATCCAAGCGGCTTCCCCGAGTCGTCAGATACCTCCTTGCGTTGTGAGGACTGCGCCTTCGTGTTCTCGCAGAATGGCCTGTTTCGCTGCAGAAAGAGCGAAACCGCCACCAAGATGCGCGCGCGTGTGCAACCCGAAGCCACAGCCTGTGAGCGTTTCGAAACCAAATTTTCCGACGACATCTGCGAAAGCTGCGGAGCCTGCTGCCGTGAGGCGTTCGACCGCGTCGACGTACGCGCCCGTGACATCATCCGTAAGGTCCATCCCTCTTTGATCAAAGTAGACGGCTTCGGAGCGCATCTACCGCGTCCTGCGGGCATGTGCGTCGCCCTGGAGGGCACCGGTAACGGGAAGGCCTATCGCTGCCGAATCTACAACGAGCGGCCTCGTTCTTGCGCGGACTTCGAAGTGGCAGGTGACGCGTGTCTGACCGCGCGACGCCGCGTAGGGCTCAGCTCCTAGGCCCGCTCAAACGCACGCCTGCGCTTAGAGCCGATCTAAAACTGGCCCGGCAGGCGATCAGGATCGGCTCTCAGTTGCGCAGGCTCGATACGACTTCGGCCTTGGAAGCAGCGTCGGTGGTGTCGGCTCGCGTTTGCCGAACGCGCACACGCGGCGCGAGCCTACGCAGCTTCTGCAACAAGCGTCGCGGTAGGGATGCAGGCTGAAAGTGCTCCCACAACACGGCTATCGAAATCGTGTGCACAGCGACGGCCAGGAAAAACAGCGTTGCCTCCCAGAGCTCGAACACGCGCCCGAAGCGCACGAGCCCAACGGTGAACGGGCTTCCATAAAGCAGGAGCAGGTGGAACACGTAGGCCACGAGGGATTGCCGCGACAAGACATCGAAGACACGGGACGCCGTGGGCAAAGCTTGCCGCACGCGCTGAGTGAGCGGCTCGAACAGCATGAGTACGCCTAGAAGAGCGACTACAATGCCGACCCGAAACGTGAGATGCATCGGGCCTGCACGCCAAAAATCGTACTCCCCGTACACAGCGTTGAGACGTTCCCCGCCTTGATAGATGGTGTACAGCGCAAACGAGGTCGCGGTGCCCGCCAGCATCAAAAGCGCGGACGCCCGTTTGGGAGCGCGCTGCGCAAACGGAATGACCTGCGCGGCGAGCACACCGAGCATGAAGTACGCAGCGGAAGGAAAAAACGGAAACTGCGAGCGGCTCTCGCCATCGAGCCACATTCCGATAGCTGGAAATAGGGACTTAGAAAGTCCGAGCTGCCAGAGCCACGGGGACACCAGAGCAATGGCCAGCGCCGAAATTCCCACGGCAACATTGAAGAGTGTGCGGCTCCGAACAGCGAGCAACAGCACTTCGCACAAAATCAGGCATGCCCCGACGAGCTGGAGCGGCCCGATCGAAAACATCGCCTTCATCTTCTCAGGATAGAGCGGGATCTTCATCAGAGACATGCGCGGAACTTGCAGCGCAAAACCGATGAGAATAAGGGTCACGCCTCGACGCAACACCCTGAGGTCGAGGCCTGCCACCGTCCCCTGCTGTCTGCGGCGCGCCGAGACGAGCCCGTAGGCCAGGCCGCCTCCGATCAAGAACATCGGCGCGGTAAGGCCATGAATCAGGTTGTAGATGCGCGACCAGGTGCCTGTGAACGCTGATTGCCTCGCGAGCACCGTAAACGTGTGGCCCTGGATCATAGACAGAACGGCCAACCCTCGGAAGGTGTCGAGCGCGGACCATCGTAGCGCAGGCGCGCGAAGCGATTCAGGTGGTATCGAAGACGGCACTGGCAAGACCTATCGCAATCCCTGAGCGCCCCTTGTGGCAGCCGTACGACCTTTGGACAAGGGCCCCCAGGCCAAAGGTGCACCAGAAACTCCCCTGGCGCAGCCTCAGAAGCCGCCCTTAGGTCGACCATGCAGCCTCAATTCAGGCATGCGACGGGCAAGGGGCCTTACACTGCGACCTGGGAAAAGCCCCCCGGTCCGCGCGGCGCGAAACGCGCCCCCTACCGCACGCAAACACCTGCGCGAAGATCGACCGCCGACACGCGTCTCGGCCTCGGTGAGCCTGCCTACTTTGATCGCCGTGTATCGCGTATGGCAGAGAACCTTTTTGACGTGGTCCACACTGTTCGCTTCCCACTGTCAGCGAATATTGGCACCCAGGCCAAAGGCCCCCAATAGTGTCTTAGGCACATGCTGCGCGGATCCTGCTTACTTGCCATCGTCTTCCTTTACGCGGCGCTCCTCATGCCAGCCTGGTCGGCCCGTGCGACGCGAGCTGCAAACAGCGAGGCTTTCGTACGGGTACGCGGTACGTCATTCATGGTCGGCGACGCCCCCTTTCGTTTTATGGGAGCCAACGCATCCGTCATGCACGGCCCCCGTGAGCGCAAAGACTACGAGGCCGTGCTCGACGCCGTTGCGAGCGACCACCTAAAAGTCATTCGAATCTGGGCGCTCGGAGAGCAAGTTGCCCCCGGACAACCCCACCACCCACTTTACGCATTCAGAATCGGAGAGGACGGCTGGGTCGAGGAGTCCTTTGTGCATCTCGACCGAGTTCTGGTCGCCGCCAAAGCGCGGGGACTCCGCGTCATCATCGTGCTCGCCAATCGCTGGAAGGATTACGGCGGTATCGCCACCTACCTACGCTGGAACGGCCTTCCGGTTTCGCTCAACGGCTCGGGCGAACCCCAGCCCAGCGCGGTGACCGCGTTCTTCGATTGCGCGCCCTGCCAGATTTCGTACCGCGAACACATCACGCGTGTCGTGGGGCGCACCAACAGCCTGACGCAGCTACCGTACAACGAAGATCCTACGATTATGGCCTGGGAGCTCATCAATGAGGTTTCGGCCGTGAGCGCGCGCGAAGAAGAAACCTTGCTGAAGTGGGTGCGCGAGAGCGCGCAGTTCATTCGATCTCTCGACACCAACCACCTCATCAGCGCGGGCCACGTAGGGTACAAGACTTCGCGCGAGCGCAAGGTGTGGCGCGCCGTGCAGAGCCTGTCTGAAATCGACTTCGCCGATACCCATATCTATCCCGACGGCGATCCAAGGGTAACCAACGCAGCCCATTTGAAGCGACTGCTCGATGACCCCATCTCACTCGCGCATCTGGTAGTGAAGAAGCCACTGTTGTTCGGTGAGTTCGGTTTTAAGCGGCAGAAGAATCGCGTGGCCTACGCGGAACGCGTGGCTTGGATGTCCGCCTTCGCAGAGCACGTGACCTCGCGCAGCGCATCTGGCGCGTTGGTCTGGCTTTACGAGCCCGCCGACAATCCACGCCGCACGCACAGCATCACGCCTAACCCCAGAGATCTGCCGTCCGCGCGTGTTCGCAGCGTCTTGAGTCTCGCCGGGCAGAACATGCGGCGCTTGCCCACAGGGAAGAATCCGAAGACCTGGAGCACGTTGACCAGCCTTCCGCAGTTTCTTCCAAAGAACGTTTCGTTCAGCACTCGCATTCCACACCGCACGACAAGCCTTCACAGCACGTCGACTGTCCTCGACATCGACCCCTTGCTGTATGCCTACGCAAGCTTCGAGCGCTCGGGCGTATTCCAGGAGCACGCGCTCGACACGCTGTGGGGAGCTGGCGAAGGTGTGTTCGAGTATCGCTTCGTCACGCAGCGCGACGTGCCCGAGAAACTACGGGTGGAAGCCCGGATCTCCTCGGAGCTTCCAGGTTGGGGCGATGGGCAAGACCCCCGTGATGGAAGCGACGTAGAAGTCTCACTCGACGGTGAGCTCCTCGGCACAGTAAGGGCGAAGGCCGACGACGGCCTAGGAGAAGTAGTACAGGTCTGGGTGGAGGATCCGAAACTGTTGCGCAGGATCTTTAAAAACAGGCGCCGCCACACCCTGCGCTTCAGGGCTCTGCCTTCTATGTATGCAGGCGGGTTGTGCATTTATGGCCGAGAAACCCGAGTGCGCCCTCTTCCCAATAGCATGAAGCGCGACCTACAGGGCATACGCATCACGCTGTACGACGTAACCGAGAACTTGGCACAACGCTAAGGCGCCGTCAGACGCGGAATAGAACCGCCTGGCAGGGCTCACCGAATATTCGCGTCAGCGCCGCGCAGTACATTCCCAACTGCTTGGCGTAGACACTCAGGTCCGAGAGCACCACGTCTGTCTTGAAATCGACCACCGTAAGCTTGGTATTTCCGTGAGCGTCGCGCTCGCGAAACATCAGATCCACGACGCCATCGAGCAGCACGCCATCTTCTCTGCGCAAGGTGACCGGCCACTCACGAAAGACCTCACAGCGCTCCTCTGCCTGCCTTACTGCTTCCCAAAACGGATGCGTAAGCGCCCGCTGCACATCGACCACCGCGCGCTCCATTTCTGGCAAACTTGCGCCAAGTCCGCGACCGATGAACTGCGCGTATGAAGCCAAGTGCGCAAGGTCCGACTCGGCCGAGCCGCGCTCGAGCAAGGCATGAACCAGCGTGCCAAAGCGAGGACCGGATGGGCGGTCCTCACGGACGGCCCCGCTGTCTACGACCTTGAGCTCCACTTGGGTTTCTGCCTCGCCCTTCGCCTCTTCCGTAATGCTTCGCGACGTCCACGAAGGCTTGGCACGCAGCTCGAGCAGCTCAGCGCGGGCATGTGACCAGGCTTGGTAGGCCCGCATGCCCGCTTCGTCTCGCCCGCCCTCCTCGTCCGCAAGTAACAGTTCCTGCTGCATGAGACCGCCCACCGGAGGGCGTTTGAGGTTGAGTGTATGCGGATCCCACCACACCACGCGATGCGCGCCCGCTTGCGGTACATGCTGACCAGGCGCCACCGAGTCCTCCGTTTCGCGCTGCGCCTCCATGGGCCAAGCGCACACCGTGTCTGGGCCGAAGGCTGGCACGTTGGGTCCATTGCCTTCGGGCATGCGAAAGCGTGCGCGCTCCGGGTACAGCGCAGGCGCAAGGACATCGAGCCAACCTTCGATGAGACTGTCGCCGCATGTCGGCACAACCAAGATTTCCTTGGCGCGCGTGGTCGCAACGTAGGCGAGCCGAACCACCTCGCTTTCATCCTGATCGCGCACGCGCTCCCGCGCCACGAAAAGCTCTCGCGGCTCCACGTCGCACAGCGTTTGCGCCCAAACCTTACGCTCACTGTCGATATGGCGGCTCCCCCGCTGCGCTCGCTTCGGCGCGGTTGGGTCACAAAGCACCACCACAGGAAACTCGAGGCCCTTTGCGGTGTGCACGGTCATGATCCGTACGCCTTCGCTGCCCTCCTCGATGACCGGCGCCTCCGGTGCCTCAGCGAGTTCAGCCTGCTTGTCGAGCCACTCTACAAACGAGCGAAAGGACGTGACACGGTAGCGACGCTCGTGGGCACGCGCGAAATCGAGCACGCGCATGACGTTGCCAAGTGCCTGCTCACCGGTTGGCCAGATTGCGATGCCTGCGTGGGCACGCAGCGCTTCGAGCAGGCTGAGCACGGTGCTCGCTATGGGCCGTGTGTTTCTCTCCTTGTGAAGCTGTCGAAGCAGGGAGAGAACCTCCGCCACTTCGGCATCCGCAGGAGTGAGTGCTTCGGCCTCGACCGGCCCGAACGGATGCAAGTGACGGAACTTGCGCTTGAACGAGAGCAGCATCTCATCGCTCAGGGCGACAAAGGGTCCTCGAAGCGTCGCGTACACGTGCAAGCCATCGTCGGGCCACTCGATTGCGGTCAACGCCGCTCGCAGCGCGATGACTTCCTCGCGCGCATGGAACGAGCGCCCACCACTCAAGACGTGCGGAATCCGCCGAGCCTCGAGCGCGCGCACGTACTCGCGCGTGACATCATCATCGAAGGACTTGAAGCGCTTGAACAAAAGGCATACGTGCCGCGCCTGCACGGGCACATCGCACCCGGCCTCGAGCACCTTGTATCCACTTTTGGAGATCAGCCAGTCGACCCATGCGGCCACCGCGTCTGGAAGTGAGGCATTAATCTGACGCTGCGTGATACGACCAAATCCGCCGTAAGGTTCCGGTACCGGCAACGCCACAACCTCGGGCTGCGTGTCTCGCACGGATCGGAACGGCGAAAGCGGTACATAAGCGGCCTGGCCTCGTTCGAGATCAGCGGTCATCAGCGGAGCAAACGCTGCATTGACGCAATGCTGGATGCCCGGAACCGAGCGAAAGCTCGTAGACAGCTGAACGAGCCTGGCTCCTTGGGCTATCAGATGCTTTTTTACTCGCTCATAGAGCAAGACGTCAGCCCGGCGAAACCGATAGATGCTCTGCTTCGGGTCGCCGACCAAAAACAACTTTCCCGGGATAACCTGCGCCTCGAAGGGCCTGTGTACGTCCGGAGAATCAGCCGCGAGCAACAACAAAATCTCCGCTTGGACGGGGTCTGTGTCTTGAAACTCATCGACAAACAGATGAGAAATCCTGCGCTGCAGGGCGCGACGCACGGACATGACGTCGGCGATCAAAGCGCGCGTAAAGAGCAAAAGGTCGAAGAAATCGAGCGCCCCGAGCCGCGCCTTTTCTTCC
>CAZEWA010000018.1:17810-44494 GCA_964515685.1 uncultured Polyangiales bacterium
GAACGCGCGAGTGGGTCACCTCGACCACCCTTTTTGCCCAGGGCCGAAAGACTCGCAAGCGCTGCCCACACTGAAGCAAGCTCAGCATCGCGATCGAAGGGCACGCGCTCAAACGGGGTGTCGAAATCGCGCGTTTCTACGAGACTGGCTACGCTGGACAGCAATGCCTCACGGGCCGAACGCCCCCGCGTTGTCGCTTGCTTGCGTGCAAGCACGCGTCGTACGCCTTCCGGTGGCGCTTCCACCACTTGCTCAAACCAACGCGAAAAGGTGCGCTCGAGCATGGTTCGTGAGCTGCCGCCATCCAGCACCTCAAATGCAGGGTCAACCCCTGCCTCGACGGGATGCGCACGCAGCAGGTCGCTGCAGAATCCGTGGATCGTCCCGATTCTCGCGGCCTCGAGCTCCGCCAGCGCAGCACGGATTCGGCCCGACTCGATACTGCCCTGCCCTACACGAACAAGTGCGCGGTCGAGCTCCGTACGAATACGCAACTTCATCTCGCCGGCAGCCTTCTCCGTGAAGGTGACGGCGACGATAGAGGACAGTTGCCCGCGGCCACTCGCGACCACTGCCACGATGCGCTGCACGAGCTCGGTCGTTTTACCTGTACCGGCGGAAGCCTCCACGATGAGCGTCTGGTCGAGCGTGTGCCGAATCGCATGGCGCGCGCCCCCATCGACTAAAGCGTCTATCGAATGCGCTGCGCTCATGGCAGGTTCCTCAGGGCGTGCAGCGGCGCAAGGCGCGCGAAGTCCTTCGCTTTGATGCGTGCGACGCGCTCCGCCTCGTACGGGCCACACACCACGCGATAGCTGCATTGTTCGCACTCCGACACAAAGCCTTTCACGCGCGGTGCAGCCGGCAAAAACCCCTGCTCGATCATGGTATCGATCGCACGCACGAGGTCGCGAGCGCGCGTACGACTGCCTTCGTTTAGGGCGACCTCGTGACTGACGAACCCCGCCTGACTCGTGCAGTAGTAGAGGCGACCGGCGTCTACCTTGCTTTCGGGAAAGATGGCTTCGAGCGCGAGCGCGTAAAGCAACGGCTGAAGCACGCTTCCGCCGTCGGTCACGAGCAGTGGCTTGCCTTCGGAACGCCCGGTCTTGTAATCCGTGGCGCGCAGCCAAGCCACCCCCTCCGGGGTCACACGCTTTTCAACGAGATCGATGGCTCCACGCAAGTTCAGCCCAACTCCAAGCTTCACGGATTCGCTGAGACTTTGCGCATCGCGATCACTCGTTTTAGGCAAACCAAATCCGAGCTCGAAGCGAAACGGAACCCAGTGTTTCTCGTCTGCCAGTCTGGAAAGCCATTCTTTGAGATCAGCAAAGAGCGTCGAGAGCGCAGCATCGAAGAGCCGCTCCACAGGCGGCGCGTACTGTTCCTTGATGCGCGACACCTCGTTCTCGAACACCGTGCTCAGCACAGCATGCGCCTCGGGTGTCACGTCAGGGCGCAGAGGCAATAGGCCAAGGTCGGCGAGCTTCGCGAGCGTTCCGCGTAAGACCGTGTGAAAGAGCACGCCTCGTTGACGAGCATCGAGTTCATCGAGGTCTGGCACATTCGCGCGCTCAGCCACCTTCATGATGGCGTGGAGGAAAAAGCGGTAAGGACAGCCTGAAAACATCGCCAGGGCTGAAGCCGAGTACGGGCGCTCGGAGAGCCTGTCGGGCGCGAGGAGGCCCGCCGTTTGCGGCGTCAACACAAGTCCGTCGGCCAAGTTGAAACGCGGCGTCTCCCAACGGCGTGCGCGAAAGCGTAGGGCTCGCGCAAGATGCACATTCGAGAGCAATGAGTAGCGGGCGCCTCCCTTGCGCGCGCCCGCCCTGGCACGCCACAGGTCGAGAATCGAGAGGTCATACTCGGCGTCATCGATCGCGAGTGCCGCACTCTCTGGAGCAGGCCAGCCCATCCGCGCCGCTGCGCCGGGATCTGCGCGACGCGCAAGTTCGTCGAACGCAGGCAGTGCTCCGTCCACCGCATGCAGGACTTCGAGGCCGTAGAAAGAGGGAACGCGCGGGCGGCCGTGCTCCATATCGAAGCGCGAGAACGAAAGCGTGATGCCGTTGCGCGCAGCGCCCACAAGGAGCCGCAACGCAAAGCGCTCGCGGGCCGCGCGCTCCTCTGTGAGCATGAGCGTGGGTCCCAAGGCCTTGCGCTTTTCATCGGGCAAAAGCGGATCTTCCACGATGCGGGGCGGAAACACCTTCTCGGACAGTCCGAGCACAAACACGTGCTCGAATGCGCGACCCGCCGCATCTTCTACTGCACCGATGAACACCTTGCCCGCGCCGGTTCCAGCGCTCGGAATCATCGCAGTGCCCAGGCGGCGCGAAAGTAGGCGCTCGACCTCAGACAAGTCGACAGGCCCTACAGAGGCGAGCGGTGCGAGCTCAAGCAGTGCCGTACAGACCACTTCCGGCCTCGCTAGACTTTGTCGCGCAAGCGCTTCGAGTGCCGGCAGCCAAACACCCCAGCGTTCGCGCTCCGGCAAGGCACTCAACGCGTCGAGCACGGGTAACGCGAAGGCCAGGAGCTCATTCAACTGCGCGTGCTGCAGCTTGAGAAGCTCGCCCCGCGACTCATCTTCAGCGCATGCGTCTAGCTCCTGTTTCGTCTCGGCGATGAGGCTGCGCAGCCTGCGCTCCCAGCGCTCTCTGCCGCCAATCACTGCAGCGTCGACCAGCAACTTCTCCCAGCGGCGCGGGCTCCTTGCTGCCACGACTTCGCTGGCAGCAGAAGTACCCTCGTCCTCGCTCACCGCGGCTGGGGCGACGCCTAGCGAAAGATACTCCGCAAAGGCTCGCGCCGAGAGTCCCTCACGCGCACAAGCGAGCAACGACAAAAAGGCCCGACCCTCTGCCACAGGGCGCCGCACTCCGTCGGCGAAATGCGCGGGAATCTGGGCCCTTCGCAGCGCTTCTTCCACGACATCCCGATAGGCGTCAGTCGCGCGAAGAAAGACCGCAAGCCTGTCGAACGCGACTCCCGTGTCCGCCAGGGCACGAATCTGCCGCACGACCTCAACGGCCTCGCGATTTTCTCCTGGTGACGACAGCAGCTTTACGCGTGGCACAAGCTCGCCCGCCTCGAAATCGCGCATGCCGGGCGCTGCTTCAGACTGGGTATGGGGCGTAAACAGATTGCGCTTCAAGCGCGCAAGGTCGTGGTCCTCGAGCGGCGCGCTGCGCTTCACCTGAACGTGCGTTCCGAGCGCGAGTCGAAAGAAACCTTCGCTATGTTCGTCTCCGCGGGCAACCGTCACGAGCATGGGCCGCTGCGTTTTGCACAGCGCGCGTACGAACTCGGCTTCAAGCGCGTGCACGAGGGAAACGTCGAGCGCCAATAACGGGCAACGCAGAAGTGGATGCGCAGACGTTGCGAGTGCCAAGATGGCCTCTTGCAACAGGCGCGGCGTATCGCACAGGGCCTCTTCGATCAGCGCGGCTTCGTAGCAGCGGAGTAGGCGCGCGAGGTCGAGATCATGCGCGCTCAACTGCTCTGGCGTCACGCAAGCAAAGCGAAGCTCCGTCAGCACCTCTCCCAGCGAGCGCACAAATCCCGGGCGTGGACCTATCTCTCGGAAGCGCCCTAAATCCTCCGCAGCATGGAGCTCGTGCACCACGCGCGCGCACAGCGCCTCCACGCCTACCCTACCGATGCGCGTCAGGCCTGAGCGAGCAAGCCGCTGCCACGCAAACTCTGCCGCAGCGCTCTCGAGGGTATGTTTGGCCCAACCTCCGCGTGCTTCGCCTGGTTCGAGCGCCCGCTCGACCACAGAAAAGGCCGCGAGCTTCGTCGCCGACAGCACGAGCACAGGCTCCGTACGGGGCAAACCACGCAGAAACTCCGTCGCCGAAAGCACGCGTTGCTCGCCGCACGGCGACTCGAAGAGCTTGATAGGGAAGTCCACGCCTCGCACAATAGCCTAGCGCAACCACAAAGCGGCCCACGTCGCGAAGGCTGCCAGGGAAAGAGTGGCCACGCCCAACACGATAAGCGCACTTTTTCGATTGGAATGGGCGCACAGGGCTCCGTATTGGACGGCCCCGCTATAGCCGAGCACGAGCGGGAGCAGCATCGGGCCCAAGACAGGCACCGCAAGCAGGCTCGCTCCGTAAGCGGCTCCGCGCAACATGACATCGTGCCGGACACGTACCCCACACAGAAAGGCGCAGAGCCAGACCCAATAGGCCAAGAGCGCGAGCGCCAAGGGAACCAGCGTGGAGACCACCAGCGCGAAAGGTACAAGCGATACAGCCGTGCCGAGTAAGCCTGTGCTGCGCAACCCTAGGCGCAGCGCGTCCGCCCAGCCGAGCAGCGGCACCGCGACCAGCAACGAAAGCGGTAAGAGGCCGCATACGCTGCACAGAGCCGCATATTGGAGGGCATGAACGGCGTGGCCTGCGCCACCGAGCCGCAGACCAAGACGCACCGGAGCGCGCATGCTCACGCGAAAGGTGGTCCAAAAAGCCCGCAGCAAACCGAGCTCGCCGCGCTCCTCCCAGTCGACAGTGGCACGCACCACACAGCGCGTGCACAGAGCCACAGGCTCGAGCGGCGTACACAGCCGGCAAACGAAGTCGCCACAGCGCGTGCAGCTCGCTTCTGCATCCGCATCCTGGTGAGTCGCACAGCGTGGAGTTCCCTGCACGAACACACTCCGGTGGAGCGACGCGGAAGATTTACGCTCAGGAACCGAGCACGTAGAAGGCGCGCCCGTAGGTCTCTAGCAACGACAAAGCCTTGTCCATGTCTTCACGACTGTGGCCGCGCGTCACGTTGAGTCGCAGGCGCTCATCGCCACGCTTTACGCTGGGATAGATGAGCGGAACCATCATGACTCCGCTCTCCAAGAGCGCGACATGCATGAACAACGCCTTGGCCTCATCCCCACAGTTGGGCGGCATGATATGCGTATTGCTGCGCCCGAGGTTGAAGCCGAGCTGCGTCAGCGACTTGCGCATGTACTCGGATTTCTCGTGCAGCTCCGCCACGAGCGCGGCGCCCTCTTCTTCCAACATCGTGAGGATGGTGGAGACCGCCGCCACGATCGGCACCGGCAAGGACGCGCTGAACAGGAACGAACGCGAGGTGTTCTTGATGTGATCGATGACATCGTGGGAGCCGAGCAGCAGCCCTCCGATACCACCAAATACCTTGGAAAAAGCCGTCATCAGGAGCGGCACGCGCCCCTCGAGACCAAAGTGCTCGAGCACGCCGCGGCCATTCGTACCGAGCGTGCCGGACCCGTGCGCATCGTCCACCACAAGCGCCGCGCCGTAGCGATCACAGACCTCGACGATCTCGGGAAGCGTGCCCATGTCGCCGTCGAGCGAGTACACGCCCTCGACCAAGACAAGCACATTCTTGCGCTCCTTGGTCTTGAGCACGCGCTCCAGGGATTTGGCGGAGTTGTGATTGAAGAACCGCACTTCGGGCGCGCGCATGGGCGTGCCTGCCGCGAGGAATGTTCCGTCGAGGATGCAGGCATGGCTCAAGTTGTCGAGCACCAGCGTGGTGTCGCTGTCGGCGAGCGCCATGATGGCGCCCACCATGGCCTGGTAACCCGTCGTGAATGTCACAGCTGCCGGATAGCCGAAGAACTGCGCCAGTCGCTCCTCGAGCTCCACGTGCGCCGTTGTCGTAGCCTGGGGCCTCGAGCTCGAGAGTCCCATCGAGAATCGATCGACAGCTGCCTTGGCGGCTTCCTTGACCTTGGGGTGCGTAGTGAGACCCAAGTAGTCGTTGGAGCTAAAGTTGACGATGGGCTTACCGGCGATGGATGTGTGAAGCCCGCCGTTCTCAAAAGCACGAAAGTAAGGATAGACCTGCTTTTCCTTCGCCTCACGAATGCGCGCAAGCTCACCGTGCGCCTTGTCGTCGATCCAACTCATTCGCGGTCTGCCTTCCTCATGATCACCACAGAAACGTTGCCGTAATACCCGAGCGCAGTGATCAACACGTGGCGCACTTCACGGGGAGCTTCTCCACGCAGCAGTGGAAGAAGCGGAACATCGGACAGAAACCCAACCGCCGCAGCCATGCTCAAGGCCGGCGCTGCGCCAAAGGTCTCGCCCCACAGCCCCTTCGTCGCCACCGTGGCAACGTCGGAGCCAAACACGCGCGCCAGGCCTTCTTCCTCGGCCAAATCCACGCGAACTACCCCGCTTGCGGAGCACATCACCAGATCGATATCGCTAGGTACGAGCCCTGCATCGTTCAATGCGGCGCGGATGGCGCGCTCCACCGTGAGGTCGGAAGCGTGCACAAGCAGCGCTTCGGAGAACGGTGGATCGAACGCAGTGCCGAATCCCACAAGTTCAGCCCAGATTTTGGCATTGCGCGCGCGCGCGCTCGCCTGCGATTCACAGACGAGCAACGCCGCACCTTCGCCGAGGTACGTTCCACGGCTCGTCACGCTGCCTGGCTCGGACGGCCTATCGCCATCCGTCACGATGCCGAGTTTCTCGAAGGCGAGATACAGCGGCTCGCTCAGTACGTCGGCGCCGCCCACCAAGAGCACATCTGCTCGCCCACAGGCGATATGCGTCTCGGCCGTCAGAACCGCATTGGCCGCCCCGCAATTTCCATCGACGATGGTGACGTTGGGGCCCTCGAGCCCCTCCCAAATGCTGACGTAACCCGCAGCGCTGTTGATGACCGTATTTGGAAAGCGCGAAGGGTTGAGGTAGCGAGGATGCTCGAGCTCGGCCACGCGGTTGATCTCGGTGATGCTGTCGAGCGAGCCGTAAGCTGTCGCCGCGCAAATGCCGACGCGCTCAGACGAGCTCGCGACGAAGACACCTTCGCGCTTCAAGCCGGCCTCTTCGAGCGCGTGTTTGGCTGCCACCACCAAGAACCGCGTCATGCGGTCGAAGTTTCGCAGCCCCTTCTCTCCGAGGTATTGCGCGGCATCGAAGTCGCTGACCTGCGCGACCCTCGCCCCAGAGAAGCGCTCATCGACGAGCACACTGCGCGTGCCCGAAAACGCCTTGGTCTTGGCGTCCAAGGGTGCAGCGAGCGCAGAAAAAAACGACGCGCGGCCGATCCCGACGGGACTGACGACGGAGAGTCCCGTAATGGCGAGGGGCTCCATCAGGTTCTCCGAGCGCCGCGACGAGAAACAGGCGCGGGCAGCACTCCGGGCTTCGCAAACGTCACCACGGCGTCATAGCCTCCAAAGGCCAGTGCGTTGTTCAACACCACGTCCGATTTCCCCTCGCGTGCGTGGTTTTTCACCACTTCCACATCGCATTCTGGATCGGTTTCGTCGTGGTGGATCGTGGGCGGATAGATTCCGGTCAAGATTGTCTCTACGCAGGAAACAGCCTCGAGCGCACTTGCAGCCCCCATACAGTGGCCGACCATGCTCTTGATGCTCGAAATGGGGATGCGCCGACCGGCGAAGACCTCGCGGATCACGATGCTCTCGACGAGGTCGTTGGCCGGCGTGCCGGTGCCGTGCGCATTGACGAAGTCCACGTCGGCCACCGTGATTCCACTCGCCGCGATGGCTTCGCGCATGGCACGGATGCTCCCCTTGCCCTCTGGATGTGGCCGCGTGATGTGATGGGCATCACAAGCCAGGCCGTATCCGCCGACTTCGGCCAGCGGAACCGCCCCTCGGCGCAGCGCATGCTCTTCAGACTCGAGCACCAGTATGGCGGCCCCCTCTCCGATGAGGAGGCCCTTTCGGTTCTTGTCGAACGGCTGACAAAACTCGGGCGCGATGGCCCCGAGGCGCACAAAACCGGCGAACTGGACCTTGTCCAAGATCTCACTGGCTCCGGTGATCACCACGTCGGCCCGACCGGCACGAATCTGGTCGAGTGCAAAACCGATGGCGTAGTTGCCGGCGGCGCAGGCGGCGGGCAGCGTCTGCACAAGGCCCCTAGCCCCCACAGCGCGCGCCACGTGCACAGGCAGCAGGGTGGTCCCGTAACGGGCGAGCTTGTTGGTGGCCACGGCCTCTTCGCCGCGATGCAGCCAGGCGCTCTCGAGCTCCGAGATGACGTCCACCTCGCCCATCGTGGTCCCGAGCACCACACTGGTGCGCTCGCTGGCCAGGCTCTGTGGGGTGAGGTTTGCGTCCTGCACAGCCATGCGCGCGGCGGCGATGGCGAACGCAGAGCAGCGCCCCACACGACGCGCCTCGGCCGCGGTCAAATGATCGCGGGGACGGAAGTCTGGGACCTCGCAGGCGCGATCACGTCCCAGGTCCTTGGGATCAAAAAGCGACACCTGCCGCACTCCGGAACGACCGTCCAAGAGTGCTTGCCAGAAAGCTTCTCGACCCAGCCCCAGGGAGCTAACCACCCCCATGCCGGTCACGAATACGCGGCGTGACATTGGGCTGGGCGGTTTACCCCAGCGGCAACCTAAGCGCCACCTTCACGCGCAGATGCCTTCGAATGTGTGTCTCGGGAGTAGCCTCCCGTCCTCGGCCATGCCAGCTGGCCCGCAGCATGCTAAGCGCTCACGCCCCTATGGCCGAAACTCCGCGAACATTTGTCGAGGCATTGGCACGCCTACCCCCAGGGGAACAGCGCGGTTTTCGATTTGTCGGCTCAGATGGAACCGAGCGCTTTTTCTCCTACGACAGTCTGCGCCGCGAAGGTCTCCGCCGGGCCGCACTGCTCTCGAAGCAGGGCATCGTTAAAGGCGATCGCATCGCGCTGGTGATCCCAGAGGGGCACGAATTCGTGCTCAGCTTTTTGGGCGCGGTCTATGCCGGCGCGGTTCCGGTACCCATTTTCCCGCGCGCCACCTTTAAGGCCTCGTCCGATTACGTGGACACCATCGCCCATATCGCCGAAGCGAGTAACGCCCGCTTTCTGCTCGCGATGGAGGCGAACCAAGACCTCGTTTCGCCAGCCGCGCCACTGGTGAAATCCCTTACAGCTGTGCTGGTCACCGAAGCACTGTTTGCCGCGGAACACGCTCCCGGAACATTTCAGTCGCCCGAAATCGACAGCGACGATCTGTGTTTTTTGCAGTTCACTTCTGGAAGCACGGCCCGTCCCAAGGGGGTGGTGGTCACGCACGGCAACTTGATAGCCAACGTAACGGCGTTCCTGGGGCCGCACGGTCTCGATCGTCGTGACAGCGACGTGGGCGTGAGCTGGCTGCCGCTCTTCCACGACATGGGCCTCATCGGCTTCGTGCTCGGTCCCCTTGTGATGGACATCCCGGTCGTGCTGTTGCCTACCGCAACGTTTGCCCGCGGCCCCAAGATCTGGCTCGAGACCTTGAGCAAGTATCGCGGGACTATCACCTACGCTCCGAACTTCGCTTACGCGCTCTCCGTGAAGCGCTTGAAGGCAAAGGACGTGGAGAGTCTCGACCTCTCGGCATTGCGAGTTGCTGGCTGCGGCGCTGAGCCCATCCACGCTGAGACGATGCGGAGCTTCGCAGACGCCCTCGGTAAAGCAGGTTTCCGCGCGGAGGCGTTACTGCCCAGTTACGGCATGGCCGAGTCTACTTTGGCTATCACCTTTCATCCGCGTGAAACCGCTATCAAAACCGACATCGTGGATGCGGAAGCATTGCGCCATGGACGCGCCACGCCCGCGGCGCCCCATGCTCACGGCAGCGCCGAGGCCGTAGAAGTCGTCAGCTGCGGTGTGCCCTTCCCCGATCACAGCGTGCACATCATCGATGAACACGGACAACCCTTCGCAGAAGAGAGGCGCGTGGGCCAAGTGGTCAGCCGCGGCCCGAGCGTGGCGAAGGGTTACTTCCAGAACGCCGAAGCCTCGAACCAAAGTTTTCCCCAGGCCGGCGTGCTCCACACGGGTGACCTCGGATACCTTGCGGACGGCAATCTGTACATCTGTGGGCGGGTGAAGGACCTCATCATCATCCGCGGCGCGAACTTCCATCCTCAGGACATCGAGTGGGCCGTCTCCGAAATCGAAGGAGTTCGGCGAGGCAATGTGGTTGCGTTTGGCGCGAGTCTCGGAGGCGAAGAACGACTGATGCTCGCGGTCGAATGCACCTCACACGATGCGTCCCAAGTTCGGAGCAAGGTCGCCGCACGTGTAAACGAAGCTTTTGGCCTCGCCCCCCATCACGTGGCAACTGTACCTGTAGGCAGCTTGCCGAAGACTTCCAGCGGGAAGCTTCAGCGAAGCAAAACGCGAGATCTGTATCTCAGCCAACAGTTAGAGGAACACGCCGTGTCGTGAAATAGTATGAGGGTCCGAATTTGTAGAAGGATTGGACGCGCTGGCCACTCGCCCGTAGAGTTCGCGCGCCCAAAGCCCCCGAGCTCTCGGTATCCCAAAGGCACGGACGGTCCTGGAGAAGCATACACCTCATGCAGCGGCCTAAACTGATCGAGCTCTTTCGCGACTTGGCGACCGAGATCGCGGAGAAAGACCTTAGCTTCGTGCAAGAAGAGAGCGCGATTGCCGATTTAGGCATCGATTCTCTCGCCATGCTGGAGCTTGTGGGCACCATGGAGCGCGAGCTGCGCATTCGCGTCCCGGACGAACAACTCGTCGGACTCGAGACTGTGCGTCAGCTGCTTGAGCTCGTGGAGCGGCGCCTGCCTCAGAGCGCGGCCTAATCCAGGAACAACTTCCCAAAGTAGGAAGCGGATGAGCGAACTAAAAGAGAAGCTGCGCGCGATCGTCGCAGAGGTCAGCGAAATCGATACGATTCCGGACGAGACGCCTTTCGCTGATCTCGGAATCGACTCCATGATGGCGCTCGAGATCGTTGCCGAAGTGGAGCGTACATACAAACTGACCGTGCCGGAAGACGAGCTCAAGGGGCTCACGAACTTCCAGTCGGTCTACGATCTGTTCGCAGCCAAGCTGAGCTGAGCCCTGGGCAGGCCTAAGGTCCGCCCGCTCGCCAAAAAGCTCCCATCAATCCTCCTTCGCCGCGGTCCGATCGCCGGTGGCGGCACGGCAGTGTGCCGGCCGGTGATCTTACCGACTGTGCCAGGTCCAAGCGCGGTGGCTGGGCTGCCAGGGCAGTCCGGTCAGCGATTAGGACAATTTCGGTTATCGACTTCCGGGTAGATTTTCATAGAATCGCTTGCTCATGGGTCGGCCCAAAGCGGCGAGTATCGACGAAGACACGCGCGAGCGGCTGCTCAGTGCGGCGGCCCGCGCCTTTGGCATCTCGGGCTACAGCGCAGCACGCCTCGAAGACATCGCTGCCGACGCCGGGATAAGGCGCTCCTCGTTGCTGTATCACTTCGACAGCAAGCAATCGCTGTACACGGCGGTGTTGGAGCACGCCTTTCGTGAGCTCGAGAACAGCATGCAGGCGACCATGGCCTCCGCCGATTGCTTCGAAGCGCGACACAAGCGCCTCGTCGATGGGCTCATCGATTTTGAGCGAGAGCATCGTCCGCTCTTGCAAGTACTGATGCGCAGCTTGCTCGACCACGACGAGCACGGCACCGCATTGGTCGAGCGCTCGTTTGTGCCCTTGGTCGATCGCATCGAGCAGTTCATGCGCGAAGGCACGGGCGACGCGCTACCGGCCGACTTCCCGATTCGAGCCGCCATCCTGCAACAGATTGTGGGTCACTTGGTGCGCTCTGCGATGGGACCCATCGGCGAAATCTTGTGGCGTGGAGACGCCCAGACCTGGACTCTGACGCAGGCGCTCCTGCGCGGGGCCATGCGGAAAACATAGAGGTAGACATGCTCGAAGCACAGGCGAAACCGAGTCAGGTGGCGAGTGCGAGAAAGGTCGCGTCGCCGACGTATGCCGCGCAAAAGGCCTACGTTGCGATGATGTTCGAAACGATCGGACGTTTGCTTGAGGCGGCCTCGAAGAGCGACACGGAGATCGTGCGCGAGCTCGATGGCTTCCGCGAAGGCTTTTCCATAGGCTTTTCAGTGCTCGGTGCACCTGAGCTCAAGATGCGCGTCGGTGTTCGAAGCGGCAAGTTCGTCCGCATACCGCGCTCCATCCACCCGGAGCTCGAGATTGTCTTCAAGCACGTGACGCACGCCTTCCATGTGCTGAGCTTCCGCGAAGGCACCGCTATCTCCTACGCGCGCGAGCGCATGCTCACCAACGGCGATCCCGCGCATGCACTGCGCTTCGTGCGCTGCCTCAACCGTATGCAGGCCGTTGCGCTGCCGCGATTTGTGGCCAATCGCGCGCTCAAAGGCTTCCCGGACATTACTGCTCCGGAAAAAAGAAAACTCGTCACTGACCTCTACATCAATCTTCTGCGCGGCTTCGTATCGAGGAGCAAACTTCCATGAGTGATGCCTATTTCGAGTTCTTTTGCCCCGTAAAAATCGTGGCAGGTTTCTCCGCGCTCGAGCACATCGCCTACGAACTCGGAATTCGCGGTGCGACTCGACCGCTCATCATATCAGACCGCGGCGTTCGTGGAGCTGGCTTGGTCGACGTGGTTCAGGCCGCGCTCGCAAGCGCGGGTGTGAGCGCGAACTTGGTATTCGACGATGTTCCCCAAGACAGCGCGACCGACACCGTAGTTGCCATCGCCAAGCTTTACCGAAGTGAAGGCTGTGATTCCATCCTGGCTATCGGGGGTGGATCCGTCATCGACACTGCGAAGGCTGCAAACATTCTGGTATCAGAGGGCGGCAACGACCTCAGCGCGTACTCAGGCACGAACGTGGTCAAGCGCCGCCTGCGACCCCTTTTCGTGTTGCCCACGACCAGCGGCACCGGCTCGGAAGTCACGAGCGTATCGGTGGTCAAGGACTCGAAGACCGGCATGAAGCTGCCGTTCATTTCGCAGTACCTCTTGCCCGACGTCGCCGTGCTCGACCCGCGTATGACCCTGGGCCTGCCGGCATTTTTCACTGCGGCAACGGCCATGGATGCCATGACCCACGCGGTTGAAGCATTCACATGCCTCGGTAAGAACGCGCTGAGCGATGTTTACGCCACGGCGGCGATCCAAAAGGTCTCCGCCAACGTGCTCGCAGTGCTCGAAAATCCAAGCGACAAAACCCGTCGACTCGAGCTCGCACTCGCCGCGACCATGGCGGGCATCGCGTTCTCCAACTCGATGGTGGGCATGGTGCACGCGCTCGGGCACTCCGTGGGCGTGGTGTCCCACGTCCCCCACGGCGTATGCATGAGTATCCTTTTGCCGCATGTACTCGAGTTCAACCTCGACACGCGGCGCGCGGCCATCGGTGAGCTGCTCTTGCCGCTAGCGGGTGCCGACGTATACGCGAAGACGGCTGAGTTCGACCGGCCACAAGCCGCTATCACGATCATTCGCAACCTGCGTGACACACTGTACCAGAAGGCAAAACTGCCGCGTTCGCTCGGAGAAACGGGCAAAATCACGCGCGAGCAGCTGCCCCGGATCGCCGAGCTTTCGCTCGACGATGGCGCGATGATCATGAATCCCATCGAGGTCAGCTACAGCGATGCGCTGCGCGTACTCGAGCGCGCTTACTGAGCTGCGCCCGCTCCGAATAGAGGCGCGAAGTACTTCGCGAAGAGTCGCGTCCGCGCCGCATGCATCGCTGCATGTGTGAACGGACGCGCGTATTCGAGTGCCGCAAGTCCTCGCGTTGCGAGCCCCTCCGCATCGTCTGCGGACGCTTGCAACGCTTTGGCTAGCGCGTCTTCGTCGCCCGGCGGAACGAGCGTCCCGGTCTCTCCGTCACGCAAGTGCGGACGAATGCCGTCGGTATCCGAGGCAATCACAGAAAGTCCACGCGCAGCAGCGTCGAACAAGATTCGAGGTTGCTCATCACCGAGGCTGGGCGCGACCAGCGCGTGATATTCGTCGACAATCTCGAAGAATTCCATGCCGTACGGCACCGGCGCGCGCCTATCCACGCGCACATGACGAAAGCCTGCGATGGCTTGGTCGATGCTGTCCTCGGTATTGCCAGTTCCGAAGAACGTGAGGTGGATTTCCACCCCTGCGGCGTCGAGCTTGCGCAAGGCTGCGAGCAATACGTGGATGCCCTTGAAGGCTTCGAGCCTGCCTGCGAAAAGAAACCTCGTGGGTTCCTGTAGCTTCTTGCGCCAGAGGCTCTTTGCTGCGCGAACCGACAGCATGTGGCGGTCCGTGATCCACGTGGCCGGCAAAATATGCCCGGCACCGCGTGAGCTCGTCTGAAAGCTGTCGCGAAAAGCGGGCTGCGTGTAGACGACGAGGTCTGCCTGTCGACAGGTCAAGACCGCGATTCGCTCGAAAATATCCGCCCGAAGGCGCGCCAATCTTCCGACATCACTGGCCTGTTCGAGGATGCGCCACGGAGCGCTCTCGATGACGACAAACAAAACCTTGCCCCTCAGCCTCGCCGCGAGCGTCGCCATCCAGCCCACGGGATAGGGCCAGCCTGCGACTCCGCTGTGAATGACCTGTGCTGCCCCGACCGCCTGAAATACGGCCCAAAGCGTCGTAGGGAACTCGCGTAGGGCTTCGCGAAACGAGCGTTGCGGAGGAAGCGCGATGAAGTCACAGGTGAAGTCGACGCGCGCAAGGTCGCTTTTCGTCGCGTCGAACGAAAGGCGCGGACTCGCAACGCGAAGCTGGGGAAGATAGGCCGCGTGCTGCTTCAAGTCGTGATGCCAGGCGCTCTCTAAGAACACCGCCCCCTCCGCATCGACGTAATGCGGGATATGCACAACGAGCAGATAGGGAACATCGAGCGCAATGAGCGTCTCGTCCTGAGAGCCCGCGCCGACGTCTAGGATTTGTTCGAGTCCGTGTGCCGCCATGTCGAGAACTAAACGACACAGAAGCGACCCGATCAAGCCATAAACAACCCGCCGCAGTCAGCCTGATTTCGTCATGCATTCCCGGAGTGGGACCCCTGCGCTCAAGCGCTGCCGGCCAGGCGGCTCACTTACGCACGCTTCAGAACGCGATCGCACGCAAGCTCGCCGCTGCGGACGGCGTCCGGGATCCCCACACCACGGTAGGCATTGCCTGCAAGTGCGAGGCCCTCGTGCTGGGCCAGAAGCGCCTCGATGCGCCGCACGCGAGCAAGATGCCCAACGTGGTACTGCGGCATCGCTCGAGTGTAACGAACGACACGAGTAAACCGCGGAGGAGCTTCGATTCCCATCAAGCGCTTGAGTTCTCGTCGCGCTAACGAAAGCAGCTCCTCGTCGGACGCTGCCAAGCGTTCCTGTCCGCGATAACCACCAACGAACACGCGCACCAGGGCCTGATCAGAAGGCGCCCTTCCCTCGTACTTCACGCTGGCCCAAGTCGAAGCCAGAATCTCGCAGCGCTCCCGGGATGGAACCACAAACCCGAAGGCATCGAGCGCATGGGGCACGTCGGAGCGCGACCACGCGCAAGTCACTGTCGCCGCCGAAGCGTACGGTATCGCCTCGAGTTCATCGGCCAATGGCGCATCGAGTCCGCGGATGGCGGCACCCGCCACGTACGCAGGCGTTGCAACGATCACCGCATCGTAGTGACGCGCCTCCGTACCGACGAGCACGCGGTAGCCGTCGCTGCGTCGCTCGATCGCCTGCACAGGGCTTTCGGTCTCGATGGCACCGGAAACCCGTGCTGCAAGTGCGTCCACGAACTCCTGCATGCCGCCACGGAACGCCACGAACATGCCGTAACGCGCGCCAGACGCCGGAGCCTCTGCCGCTGCCGTCCGCAGCTTCGCCCGTAAGCCCAAGATGACCGAACGATGCGCCTGCTCCAGCTCTAAAAACCTGGGCATGGTCGCCCGCAGGGAGAGCTCCTTGGGATCGGCCCCGTATATGCCGCCAACCATGGGCTGAGCCAAACGTTCAAGCGTCTCACGGCCGAAGCGGCGCACCACAAAGTGCTCGAGACTCTCATCCTCGTCTGCACTTCCACGCGGCAAAAGGAGATCGAGCCCCATGCGCAGCTTGCCCCGCAGCGAAAGCACGGGAGAGCGAGCCATCGCCCGAAAGTCGGTGGGCGCCATCATGGAGAAGCCCGCTGGAATGCGCTCAAGACGGTCGTCGTGAACGATCAGCGCCCCCCGAGGGGATGTACGCGTCTTGATCAGGCTCGATTCGAGGCCCAGTTCTTTCGCGAGCGCGAGCGCCCACGGCTTCTCTGTAAGGATGGAGTCAGGCCCTGTTTCCACCACGCACTCTTCGATGCGTTCGGTGCCAAGAAGCCCGCCGACCCGCTTCGAGGCTTCGAGCACGGTGACCTGAATCCCTGCCTGTTGCAGGCGAAAGGCCGCTGTGAGTCCGCTTATCCCGCCGCCGACCACGCACACTTTCATGGAGCATGTCCGGGCGTTGCGACGTCCCGCAGCACGGCATCCGCAAGCACGCGAATGAACTGCGGGTGCGTGCCGAGCGTGGGCACACGGTAGAAGCCGAGGCCGAGTTCGCCCGCCTTACGCTTTGCCTCGATATCGAGGTCGTAGAGCACCTCGACGTGATCACACAGAAAACCGATGGGAGCCAGAACCACATCGCTCACGCCGCGACCTTTCGCGTCGGACAGCGCATCGAGTACGTCGGGCTCGAGCCATGGTTCGCGCGGGTTTCCGCTACGACTCTGGTACACGAGCGCGTAACGTGGAACGCCGACTTTTTCTGCCACGCGGCGCGCCGTTTCTTCGAGCTGCGCAACGTAGGGCGAGCTCGCCGCCATCGGACTTGGAATGCTGTGCGCGGTAAACAGAAGCTCGACCTCAGCCCGCTTCGCAAACGGGACTTCTGCGAGCGTCCGCGCAAGCGCACAGGCCTGGGCCTCAATGAGCCCCTCGGACAAGCCCCAGGCGCGAGCCAAACGCACACGCGGCGCATCGGCCCCGAGCTCTGTGCGCGCGGCTTCAATCGCCTGCACGTAGCGCGATAGCGATGCCTCGGTTTCCTGCGCCGCCATGATAAGCCCGACGACTTCTGTCTGACCTGCGTCGCGAAACTCGCGCAGCGTGTCTTTCAGCCACGGTGACCAGTGGCGCATCCCAATCCGCACATCAAAGGGCCGACCGCGCGCCTCAAGCTCACGTGCGAGAGCACGCGCTTGGTTCTCCGTATGCTCAGTGATGGGCGAACGCCCGCCGAGCTCTTCGTAGTGCTGGACCACCGCTTCGAGCCGCTCGCTCGAGATCGGGCGCCCCTGGAGCACGTGCTGCAAAAATGGGCGAATATCCTCACTTCTGTGGGGCCCCCCAAAGGCGATGACGAAGAGCCCCGGCAGTGTCATCGCTGGCTTGCCTCGTGAACATGGTCCACCAAGGCGCGCACTTGGTCGACCGACGCGTCGGGGAAGACGCCGTGCCCGAGATTGAAAATGTGACCGGGTCGGCCTGCCGCAGAATCGAGCACCGCACTTGCACGCCGCTTGAGCTCTTCGCGTGGAGCGAGCAACGAGTACGGATCGAGATTGCCCTGCACAGCCTTCGCGCCCAAGCGCTGCCACGTGGGGCCGAGATCCATGCGCCAATCGAGACCGATGACGTCGCCTCCTGCCTCGAGCTGATGCTCGAGCAGAGTTGCCGTGGCGGTTCCAAAGTGGATATGCGGAACGCTGGTATCGAGCGCCGCAAACAAGCGCTGCATGTGCGGTTTTACGTAGCGCACGTAGTCTGATGGAGAGAGCGCACCGATCCAGCTATCGAACACCTGGAGGGCTTGGGCTCCTGCAACGACCTGCGCGTTCAAGTAATCGATGCACGCCGTCGTGAGCTTGTACATCAGCGCATGGAACGCGCCTTCGTCGGTGTACATGAGCTCTTTGGTGTACCGGTACTCTTTACTTCCGCCGCCCTCGATTGCGTAGGAGGCCAGCGTAAACGGCGCGCCTGAGAAGCCGATAAGCGGCACGTCCTTGGGCAAGCCCCGGCGCACGCCACGAATCGTCTCCATCACGTAGCCCAAGGAATCCGCGGCGTGGATCTGCTCCGCAACCGCGTCGATGTCCTTCTTCGTACGCACGGGCTTCGCGATATGGGGTCCGTCGTTCTTCGTGAACTCGAAGCCAATCCCGAGGGGCTCGAGAATCAACAGAATGTCGGCGAACAGAATGGCCGCGTCGACCCCGAGCTGAGACACAGGTAGCAGCGTGACTTCCGTGGCAAGATCAGAGCGCTTACACAGCTCGACGAAGCTCACCTTGCTGCGAATTTCTCGGTATTCGGGCTGGTAGCGACCGGCTTGGCGCATCAACCAGATGGGCGTGTACGAGGTTGGCTTACCGCGGCATGCGTCTAGAAAGGCACTCATCGAGGCAAAGCTTAGTGCGCCCACGACGTGTGCGCTCTTCTACGCTCGCTTGGCCTCTAGCAGCCCGGGCACCAGCCGCGCGGCCTCCAGCACGAGATGCCCCATCTTGCCGTGAGCAGGCTCGAAATCCGGTGCAAATTCCAGATTACGCAGCGCTTCGGTACAGCTCGGCCCCACCGAGCCTACGATGCAGCGCAGCAGCCCGCGCCTCAGTTCGGGCTCGCAGCCCATCTGCTGCGCGACCTCCAGAAGGCTACCTGCCTGGGGCCCGGAAGTGAACAGGACCACCTCGACCTCTCCAGCACAAATGGCTCGAATCACACGCCGCAGCGGCTCGAGATCCTCGGGAAGCTGCCAACGATAGACAGGCACTTGCACCACAGTGGCCCCCCGCTCTTCGAGAGCACGCGAGAGCTTTTCATGCGGAACGCCGTACTGTTGCAGCGCGAATCGCTTACCCGAAAGCGATGTGTGCGCTTCAAGTGCCGCCAGCAGTGTTTGCCAAGTGTGCGGCTCAGACGCCACCACCGCGGGCCTCACAGCAAGCTCCTTGAGCGCTCCCACAGCCTTGGGTCCACGCGCCGCCACGAGGATGCGCCCCAAATGCTCGGCGAACTCGTCGCGGTCCATCAGCTCCGAGACGAGCTGCGTGAGCTTGCGCTGGCCGACGCCCGTAAGCACGAGCAGGCCGTCGAGCGTGCCTGCGCGTAGCTCAGACACAAACGCGCGCACCTCTTCGCCCAACGAAAGAGGCGCTTCGACCATCGTGGGTCCGACAATAGGCTCGCCCCCTTGCTTGCGGACGAGATTCGCAAACTCCTGGGAGAATCGTGTTTCAAACAGCGCGACGCGCCGACCAACCAATCCTTGCGCTCGTTGCACGTTCATGCCCTCAAGCCTGCCTACTGCCCGTGAACTTGGCCAGCCCTCACATCGCGATGGGCGGATCACTCGGTAAATCGAGTACTAAAGCGCGTACGTTCGCCATCAAAAAGATGGATCCAGCCACGACGACGAGGCCCTTTCGGCCTGCCAAACGCTCGGCCCTACGCAGTGCCCTTTCGGGGCTATCGATGGCGTCACCGCCCCACTCAGCACGCAAAGCAGAGGCCGACAGCGCGCGCGGCGTCGCCGGAGTCGCAAACACGTGCGCATGCATATGCGGCAAAAGGATGGCGAGCATCGGCGCGTAGTCTTTGTCGGCCATCACGCCAAACATCAGCACGAGCTTCGTGTACTGCGCCCGAATTTGGGTGAGGTGCTCCGCGAGCGCAGTGCACGCATCAGGATTGTGCGCAGCATCGAAAAGCAGGCTGGGCGAGCCCTCGATAAGCTCGAGACGCCCCGGCCAGCGAACCCGCGCGATGCCTTGCCGAATTGCTCTGAGCGGCAGGTCTTCACCGCGCTCGCGCAGCACGGAAAGTGCTGCGACGACGCAGGCCAAGTTGTCTTCTTGGTAGCTGCCAGCGAGCGGCAGCTTCAACTTGTCGATCTCAAATCCGCGGGCACGCGCCCGAAACGCGTCACCATCGCGCTGCGCGAGGAAATCTCGCCCAATAGCGTGCAGCTCCGAAGCCATACGCCGCGCTCGAGCCTGAATGGTTCGTCGCGCCACGAGGTCGCGCGTCCCCAGCACCACGGGTACTCCCGCCTTGATGATGCCCGCCTTTTCACGCGCAATATGCGCGAGCGTCGGCCCGAGCTTATCGGCATGGTCGAGCGCGATCTTCGTGATCACGCTGATTTCAGGAGTCACGACATTGGTCGCGTCGAGGCGCCCCCCGAGGCCCACCTCCAGCACGCCCCAGTCGCAGCCGTGGTCGCGAAACACCTCAAAGGCGAGCAAGGTACAAACTTCGAAGAATGTGAGCGGAGGCGTCGCCGGATCTTCGAGAAACGGCGCGAGCGCGCTCACGCGACGCGCGAACTCCGCCTTCGAAATTGGTCGGCCATTGACCTGAAAACGCTCCACCAGCTGGTGAAGGTGGGGCGAGGTGTAGAGTCCTACCTTCTTGCCGGAAGCCCGAAGCACCGAGGAGAGCATCGCCGAAACGCTACCCTTGCCATTGGTCCCTGCGATGACGATGGCGCGAAAGGCTTGCTCAGGATGGCCGCGCAAGGCGAGCACACGCTGCATGCGCCCGAGACCGAGCTGCACGCCGCGCGGCGCGAGCGCATACAGGTAGCGCATCGCCTCGTCGTAATGCACGCGGCGCCTGGCTCAGTCGAGCAGGTGGGAGAGCAAGCGCGCAATCGTCGCGCGCATCTGCTTTCGCTCACTGATGAGGTCGATCATGCCGTGCTCCACCAGGAACTCCGAGCGCTGAAAGCCCTCAGGCAACTTCTGGCGGATGGTGTTCTCGATGACGCGCGGACCCGCGAAGCCGATAAGAGCGCGGGGTTCCGCGATGTTCACGTCGCCTAAAAGCGCGAAGCTTGCCGCCACGCCGCCCGTCGTCGGGTTGAGGCAGAGGCTGAAGAACGGCAGCCGAGCATCTCGCAGACGCCCGAGCGCCGACACGGTCTTGCCCATCTGCATCAAGGACATCACGCCCTCTTGCATGCGCGCGCCACCTGACGCCGACAGCAAGATAACCGGCTGCTTGCGTTCGACGCCGCGCTCGAACATGCGCGTGATCTTCTCACCGACCACGGAGCCCATGGACCCACCCATGTACCGGAACATGAAGGTGCCGAGCTGCACGTCGCGCCCTTCGATTTGCCCAGCTCCGCTCAAAAACGCGTCTTTCAAGCCAGTCGACTTCTGCGCGCCTTTGATGCGGTCCGCATAGCGCTTCGAATCATTGAATCCGAGGAAGTCTTTGGCCGACAGCGAGGCGTCGAGCTCTTCGAACGAGCCAGGGTCGCACAGTAGGTCCATCCAAGCTTCGCCGCTCAGCGGATAGTGATGGTTACACTGCGGACAGACTTCGAGGTTCGAGGTAAATTCCTCGGCCACGAGATTCACGCCACAGGCCTTACAGCGCCGAAAAATTCCCGCGCCGAGTGTCCGTTTTTCGGAGGCGTCCTGATCCGGACGGTTTTTGTTGAACCAACCCATAGCTGCCTAAAATGAGCGCTGCACTTAGCACCTAGCCAGGATGACCGCTAGGTGCCTCCCCGTCGCGCTGCCGTCGCGTCGATACGAGTAGTAGCGCGCAGCATCCGAATACGTGCACCCGCCCACGAGTTCGATCTGGTGTGGCGAAATTCCGGTGGCCTGGAGCTGCGCACCGACCGCTCGCCCGAGATCGACATGTGGACGCGGCTCACGCGGGAGCACAACCGACACCTGTGGCACGCACTGGCTGAGCGCCTCGGCAACCTCATGTCCCACTTCAAACGCCTCGGCGCCGATGTGCGGCCCCACGGCGCACAACACGTCCTGGGTTTTGCCGCCCGAAACGCGCAACAGCTCCGACACCGCACGCCCCACCACGCCCGAAACGATCCCCTTCCATCCCGCATGCACCGCAGCCACGGCGCCGCTTTGCCTGTCGGCCAGTAGGATCGGCACACAGTCGGCCACGCGGATGCCCACGGCCACGCCGGCTACATTTGTAAGGAGCGCATCCGCCTCACGCGCACGAAATGCTTCGGGCGAGAGCGAATCATCGACATGCTCGACTTGGGCGCCGTGGACCTGGCTCACCTCAAATAGGCGACTCGGCTCGTAGCCTATCGCGGAGGCCAACCTTCGCTGGTTTTCTTCGACGAAATCAGGCCTATCCCCGAGGTTCCGCGCCAGGTTCAGGCTCGTAAAGGGAGCGAGGCTCACCCCCCCGGTTCGCAGCGAGAAGCCATGACGAAAACCGGCCTCAGTGAGGCGTGGTGCCGAAAGTGCGAACGTCACCCGTCTTGTCTAACACGAAGCCGCGCGATACGTACGCGGGCGCTATGGCACTTCTGTTCCCCTCCGCTCCCTGGGCTCTCGCCTACAAAGACGCCATCAACCAGAACGACCTGTACAAACGGTCGGCCAAAGCCTGGGATCAAGGCGCAATTGCCCTGGTTTGCCAGGCTGCCCCCGACGCGGGCGTGCCCGAAGCCGTGGGTATGGTGCTCGATCTAGAACACGGAGAATGCCGCGGCGTCATCTACACGACAGATCGCGCGGAAATCGACCGCACGCCGTTTGTTATCGAAGCGAGCTACGTACAGTGGAAGGCTGTCCTGCGGGGCGAGACCGATCCCATCCGCGCCATGCTCCAAGGCCAACTCAAGCTCGCCAAGGGTCACCTCCCGACCATCATCAAGGATGTCGAAGGCTCAAAGCAACTCGTGTTGAGCGCCGCAAAGATCGACACAGAGTTTGCCGGATGACGGCAAGCGAGCCGCGAATCGAGTTTGTGGCGGGCGCCGATCAACTGCCTTTCGCCGCAATTATGGCCGACCTAGTGCGCACGAACCTGGTCGATCATCCGAAGAAGCGCACCGACTTCAACAAGATGCGTGGTCGTGTGGCTCTCCTAGCCGAAGACGCAGACCTAGCTATCACGCTGCACTTTCAGGGCGGACGGCTGAGCGTGCACCGGGGCTTGTTCGGCATTCCCGATCTCGTCATCCGAGGCGACAGCTCGGGCCTCATCGACCTTTCAAGGCTGCCCCCCCATCCACGGTTTCCCTTTCTTCCAGACGTCCGCTCCGAGGTCGCCCGCGCAATCGGTTGCGCATTCCGTGAGAACAAACTGCGGATCTACGGCTTGATCGGAAACTTTCCGCTCGGCTTGCGTTTTGCCCGCGTGCTCTCCATCTACTGAGGATGAAACTCGAGCACCGCCATTCCTTCGCCCATGAAGAAGCCAGGGAGCGCGTGCGCGCCCTCACCGATTACCTCGCCAACAAGCACGGCATGCAGGTGGAGTGGACCGGCCCCGACACAGCCCATGTATCGGGACGCTACACGGTGGTCGCCATCGATGCCGACCTGCGCATAGACGGCGGACAAATCGAGGTCCAGGGCAAGGACCCGGGCTTTCTGTGGCGCACGCCTGCCAAGAAGTACATCGAAGGCAAGCTCGTGCAGTACCTGGATGCGGACAAGTCGCTCGATCTGCTGCCGCGACGCTGAACGCTCTGGCGCTGTGATGCCACCACCTCGAGGCGGGCTACTTCCTGTGGAATAGCCTCTTAGAGGTTTTGTGCCCGTCTTGTGCCCGGCTAGCAGGCCTCGGCGCTTAGGCCGCTGCGTGGTCCTGCGCAGGAAAACGCCCAAATTAAGAAATGCCAAAAGGGCGGCCGCGGTTAAGCGGTCGCCCTTTGGTGCAGAAGAGAGGACTCGAACCTCCACGGGTTGCCCCACCAGATCCTTAGTCTGGCGCGTATGCCAATTCCGCCACTTCTGCCTGCTTCCTCGAGAGACCCGAGGTCGAACAGATGGCCGCAACTCTAGTGACGAGACTTCCCATGTCAAGCGCTAGCCGTTGCTTTCTCTTCGCTTTTCCCCGCGACAGGTTCTTGACCTGGCTCTTCGAAGATGCGCTGAATTTGGTCTCGCGCTTCGAGCGCAGGAGAGAAGAGGGCCATGTTCAAGGAAGTCTTGCGCGAGGTGGTAGAGCGCACCGAGGGCGGCATCGCCGGGCTGCTGATGGGATTCGATGGAATCCCGGTCGAGAACTACATCAAGGGCGACGCTGACCTCGACGTCGAGAGCGTCGGCATGGAGTACAGCGTGATCCTCACGCAGATCATCCAAGCGGCCAAAATGCTGGAAGCCGGCGAGGCGCGCGAGGTGGCGATCCAAGCCGAGAACGTGACCACCGTGATCCGCCTGCTCAACAACGCCTACTTCGTAGCCCTCACGTTGAGCCCCCAGGGCAACTTCGGAAAGGGTCGCTTTCTATTGCGCACCCTGACCCCCAAGCTCCTCGACGATCTCGTTTGATTCCATGACCCCCGACGTAACACTTTCGATCCTCGTCCTACACGGCCCCAACCTCAACCTGCTCGGCACGCGTGAGCCCGAGATCTACGGTCATCACACGCTGGCCGACATCGACCGAGACCTCACGACCTTGGCCGCGACACTCGGCGCGACCATCGAGAGCTTTCAATCGAACCATGAAGGGGCGCTGATCGACCGCATCCACGGGGCCCGCGGCATAAAGCACGGGATCTTGATCAACCCCGGCGCTTTCACGCACACGTCCGTGGCTTTGCGCGACGCCTTGCTCGGCGTGGGCTTGCCTGCCGTGGAAGTGCACCTCAGCAACATCCACAAGCGTGAGGCCTTCCGCCACGTGTCGATGACGGCTGCGGCTTGCGTGGGCAGCGTGCTCGGCTTCGGCCCCAATAGCTACGCACTTGGCCTGCGCGCTCTTCTGGACTATCTCAGGGCTCAGTAAACCAGGTCCCTGTACCGGGTCCGGCTCCTTTCGTGGATTGCTCCCCGTGTTTTCCGGAGCGACCCCGAAGCGGAGTGCTACCTTCGAGGCTCCATGGATATCGATCTCAAGCAGCTGAAAGAATTGATGCGCTCCCTGAAGCAGTTCGACATCACCGAGCTGGAGCTTGAGAAGGACGGCGAACGCATCAAGTTGTGCCGTGGTTCCGAGACGGGCAGCCAAACCATCAGCATCGCCCCGCCGGGTTTTGGTTTCGGTCAGGCTGCTTCGCAGTCGCCGTCAGTCGCGCCGAGCGCAAAGCCTCAGGCAGCGGAAGATGACGCCTCGATCCACTACATTACCTCGCCTTTCGTGGGCACCTTCTACGAAGCCCCCACCCCCGGTGCGGCAGCATTCGTGAAGGCGGGTAGCGAGATCAAGCAGGGCCAGACGCTGTGTATCGTCGAGGCCATGAAGCTGATGAACGAGATCGAGTCGGACATCGACGGCACCATCGTCGAAGTCCTCGGCGAAAACGGCAAGCCGGTCGAGTACGGCGACAAGCTGTTCAAAGTGAAGAAGAAGGGCTGAACCGCCCCGATGTTCAAGAAAATCCTCATCGCAAATCGCGGGGAAATTGCCCTGCGCATCATTCGTGGCTGCAGAGAGCTGGGCATTTCCACGGTGGCCGTGCACAGCCAGGCAGACGCCGAGGCTTTGCACGTACGTTTTGCGGACGAGGCTGTGTGCATCGGCCCGCCCTCGGCGAAAGAGAGCTATCTCAACGTCCCGGCCATCATTGCCGCGGCCGAGATTAGCGGCGCCGACGCCGTGCACCCCGGTTACGGATTTTTGTCCGAAAACGCCGAGTTTGCGGACATCTGCCGCCAGTGCGGCTTGACCTTCATCGGTCCGACCCCTGAAAACATGCTGAACTGGGGCGACAAGGTCACGGCGCGGAAAAACGCGCTGCGGCTTGGGCTCCCGCTGTTGCCGGGGACAGGCGTGCTGCGCGACGTCGACGACGCCGTAGCTCAAGCCAAGACGATAGGCTTTCCGGTCATGCTCAAGGCCTCCGGCGGCGGCGGTGGGCGCGGCATGCAGATTCTGCGCAGCGAAGCCGATGTGCGCGCAGGTTTCCCCCGGGCCCGAGCGGAAGCGCTGGCTGGGTTCAAGAACGGCGACCTGTACCTAGAGCGCTACATCGAAGAGCCGCGCCATATCGAGTTCCAGGTGCTGTGCGACGGCAAAGGTGCGGCCGTCATCTTGGGGGAGCGCGAGTGCTCCATCCAACGGCGGCACCAAAAGTTGCTCGAAGAAGCCCCGTCTATCGCCATGAGCGAGACCCTGCGCAACGACATGGCGCAAACGCTGTCCCGCGCGATGCGCGAGAGCGAGTACGTGTCGCTCGGAACCCTTGAATTCCTGATGGATGAAAAGGGCGAGCTGTACTTCATGGAGATGAACACCCGCATTCAGGTGGAACACCCGGTAACCGAAATGGTCACGGGGGTCGACCTGGTGGCGGAACAGATCCGCGTTGCGGCCGGTGAGCCCGTATCGTTCCCAGAGCGGAACATTGTGCCTCGTGGGCACGCCATCGAGTGCCGAATCAACGCGGAAGATCCCGTCACATTCGCACCTTGGCCGGGCCTCATTACGCAGTACCACCCGCCTGGCGGGACCGGGGTCCGAGTGGACGACGGTGTCTATGGTGGGTACCGTGTGCCTGGAAACTACGATTCGCTTATCGCCAAAATCATTTCCCACGGCCGCACCCGTGCGGAGGCGATTGCGCGCATGAAGCGAGCGCTGTCCGAGACCATCATCTCGGGTATCCGCACCACCATTCCGCTCCACCAGCAAATTTTGGCCTCCGAGGATTTCGCAAAGGGCCAAGTTTCGACCCGGTTCTTGGAGCGCTTGGCCGCGCGCTGAGCGCCGGTTTCCACCCTGCCCCAACCCCCCGACTCCGCACGCTTTTCAGCAAAATCGCGAGGCTTGACCCAGCGGGAAGCGCCGACCTACACTTGGGGGCTGGGAGCATGCTCCGTGTGTTTGGACGGCAGCACACGGCCTTGGCTGCCCAGCAAAAGGTCCCGTGGCGGTTAATCGTACAAAAGTTCTCGAAGCCGCGCAGAAGTTCCTCGCCAAGAACCAGTACGACAAGGCGATAGCCGAGTATCAAAAACTGGT
>CAZEWA010000019.1:0-27419 GCA_964515685.1 uncultured Polyangiales bacterium
TCGCCCTTGATGCGTTGCGCGAAGCTTGCTGCGCCGCGCGGCGCCTCCTGCTGTGCACGAATCAGTGCCTGGTAGGAGGGACAGCTGATGAGCAGGTCGTCGTGGCGTCCGATGCCCACAATCTTGCCGTGTTCGAGCACGACAATCTTGTCGGCCTCCACGATGGTGCTGAGGCGATGGGCGATGATGACGCGCGTGCATTGCAGGGTGCGGAGCCGAGCTTGCACACGCTGCTCGGTCACGGTGTCGAGCGCGCTCGTGGCCTCGTCGAGCACCAGGACGCGCGGCTTACGCAGCAGAGCGCGGGCGAGGGAGAGGCGCTGACGTTGGCCGCCCGAAAGGGAGGTGCCGCCGTCGGCTAGCATGGTGTCGTAGGCCATCGGCATGGCAGCTACGTCCGTGTGCAAGCACGCGATGTCTGCCGCTTCTTCCACGAGTTCGAGTGGCACGGTGGGCTCGAACAACGTGATGTTGTCGCGAATGCTGCCCGAAAATAGGCGCGTGTCCTGCGTGACGATGCCGAGCTTTTCGCGCAGCGCCGTCAGGTTCCATTGCGCCATCTCGGTGCCGTCGAAGAGCACGGTACCCGCGGTGGGCTGATAGAGCCCCGCTATCAAGCGGGCCAGTGTGGACTTGCCGGAGCCTGAAGACCCCACGATGGCCACACTCTCGCCGGGCGAAATCTCGAAGCGAATGTCGTCGAGCACAGGCTTGGGCTCGCTCGGATAGCGAAAGCCAATGCCGCGCAGCTCGATCGCGCCGGTCAGATCGCTCTTGCTCGACGCATGGCCCTTTTGCTCGAGCTCTGAGTCGAGCACGTCTTCGAGACGTGCCATGTAGCTCTTGAGCTGCGCTATCTGCATCCCGGTGTTGACCAGGTTGGTGATGGGATCGAGAAAGCCCGCGCCCAACGAAGACAGCGCCAGCATGATGCCGAGCGAAAGCGAGCCGTTGAGCACCAAGTGGGCGCCCATCAACATCAGCACCACCGGGCCCGCGAAGCGCAGCGTGCTGACCAGCGATTGGAAGGTGACGCCGAGCTCGCCGCGCTCGAGTGAGGCGTTGAGCACGTTGACGTAGAGGTCGGTCCAGCGCTCGGTGGCCTTCTGCTCGGCACCCATGGACTTGAGCGTCTCCACGCCCGCCAACATCTCGACCTGATAACCTTCGAGCTGCGACTGGGCAGCCAGGTTTTCGGCCATCAAATCGGAGTTCCGCTTGCCCGCGTACAAATAGACGCCGACCTGAAGCAGCGCGACAGTCAGGGCCACTAGGCCAAGCTGGTAGGAAGCGCCCATCAACAGCGCGAAATAAACCATCACGAGCCCGCCATCGAGCAACGCTGACAGCGCGCCCGTGGTGAGGATCTCGCGGATCGCATTTTGGCTGCTCATGCGCATCATCAGGTCGCCCGTAGTGCGCTGCTGAAAGAACGCGTACGGTAGGCCGAATAGATGCTCGACGAAATCGAAGGACATGCGGGCTTCGACCTTGGTGCGAAGGTGCAAGAGCAACCGCGCACGCAGGAACGAAGAGAGGAAGTAGAACGAGGTCACGCTCAGGAAGGCGGACGAAACGAGCGCGAGCAGCTGGGTGTCGTTGCGCGGCACGACCTTGTCGACCAAGGCGCCCATCAAGCCGGGCAACGCCAGCGCCAAGAGCTGGAGAAAGAAGGAGGTCATCAGAATGCGCGACCAGAGGCCGCGAATGCCGAGGATCCAATCTTTGTAACGCGTCCAGCGTGAACGCGAGGACGACTTCTCGAGCGTAAAGCCTTCGCCCGGCTCGAGTACGATGGCGACGCCACTCAGCGACTTGGAGGCTTCCGCTAGCGGGATTTTGCGGCGACCTATCGCAGGGTCGACGATGTAGAGGAACTTGGCATCGCACTTGTGGAAGACCACGAAGTGATTGAGGTCCCAGTGCAGGATGCTCGCGATGGGCAAAAACGGCAGGCTCTTGGGCTCGATGCCCACGCCGCGCGCGCGCATGCCGAGGCTACGCGACACCTGCAGCAACTGACGCGCAGATACGCCGTTGCGTCCGCCGCCGAGCGCCTGCCGAATGGTCCCGATAGGCAGGTTCTTGCCGTGGAACGCGAGCACAGAAGCTACGCACGCCGTCCCGCAGTCGGTCGGTGTCAGCTGCGGAACGAACGGAATGCTGCGCTCTCGTCCGAGGCGCAGTACACGCAGCTTCCCCTTGGGAGGTGTGCTCGGTTGCTTCTCACCAGACACGCTCTACCCACTGTCTAAGCCCTGGTAAAAACGCGTACGCGATGGGCTCGTTGCGTACCACGGTTTCGGCGCGGCCGTGCATGCCGTGAGCGTAGTCAAAGCGCTCGCCCTCGGCTTCAAAGTAGTCGAAAGGAAGGTGGGCTTGTACGAGCACCACGGGCCCTTGTACCGGAAAGGCGTCGGAGAGGTCGCGCCCGATGTAGCGTGCAGCTTCGGCCGGACCCACGACTTGATCGCCGATGGTAGAGATCTGAAGTTCCTGTGCGCGCCTGTGAAAGCCTTCGATTTCAAAGCGCAGGGGCGTTCCCGCTTTGATGAGCGGGCGGTAACGCCCCGGCAACATGGCGATGACTGTGGCAGTCGCTTGCTCCCCTGAGAGTTCGAGCACCGACATGCCCGCGTCGACCATCTGGCCCGGCCGAACTCGCACGTCGCCGATGATTCCGTCGTGGGGCGCGCGCAGGGAGCGCTGATCGAGCCGCGAACGCGCAAGATCTCGGCGCATGCGCAGCGACACCAGGGCCTCGCGAGCAACCTCATCGTTAGGGCGATTGAGCAGCTTGCTCAGCTGATCGTTGAACTCGCTGGAGAGGGCCTCGTACTCCGCGGCTTCTTCCGTCGCGTAGAGCTGAACGAGCAAGGTGCCTTGGGTTACGCGATCGCCTGGGGCGACGTTGACCTTGGACACGAGGGCGGGGCGGTCCGCTGTCAGTGTGGTGCGGCCATCGATACGCACGACCGCGGGACCGGTGGCGAACTCGCTCAGCTGCCCGGCTACCATGAAGAACAGGGACACGGCGAGAGCGGCGCACAAAATCCGGAACATCCAAGCGGTCGAACCGGAGGAAATGCGCAAAAGTTCCGAGCGCGCAGCCATGCGCTTTCGTTGGTGCTCGATGGCTTCGCGGCGAAACAACGTAGCCATCGTTCACTTCCCCTTGCGCAGGTTGGGCTCCACGGCAGGCGCGTTCGCGCCGCGGTCTTCGGGAGCAAAGCGCTCGTTGTTCATGATGGAGGGTGCTTGATGGGCGGGGGACACCTCGACTCGCGTGCCCGGCAGCCAAGTCTTGAGCTGGGTTGCATCGAGCGTGAGAGTCGCGGTCGCAAAGACGAGCTGGGCAGAGGTATCAACTTCAGGCTTGAGGGTTCGAATCTTGGTAACCATGGTACGTGAGCTGAGGGGATCTCGTACCAGGACTTCGAGCTCACCTTCTTCGGGCGTCTGATCGGGGGGCAGCGCAAAGCGCACGTGGCGATCGTCACTGATGACGCGTGCAAGAATCTGACCTGCACGGACGCTGTCGCCGGGATCGACGTCGCAAGCGACCAAGGTCCCGGCAAAAGGAGCGCGCAATCGGTAGCGTGCCTCTCGACTCTTTTGCATCAAAAGCTTCGCTCTGCCCATCTGGGTCGCAGCCTGCGATCCTCGATACTCGGCTTCGGCCATGCGCACTTCGGCTGTGGCGCGTTCGATTTCGTGATCCGCAATCCACTTTCCGCCTTCTTTAAGCCGGCGGAGCGTGCTTTTGGCTTCGTCGAGACGAGCTGCTGCGCGTGCGGCTTCCGAGGACCGTTGTCCGACCTCGGCGGAGGCAATGCCCCGCGCACCTGCGGCATCGGTACTGTCGATCTGCAGGATCTGATCGCCTCTTTTTACGCGCGCGCCAGCTTCGAGCCAAACCTCTACGACGCGGCCGTCTTGTTCCGCGGCCAACTCGGCGGTGTCGCCTGCCGAGATTACTCCGACCCAGGTTGTCTTACGTTGCCCTTCTCGGCCGTCATCGCTTCGGGTCACATGTTGTGACGGCGTCGAGGCGGCGGCCTGGAGTGCGGGGGCACGTTGGAAAGCAATGAGGAGCAAGGCTCCTGAGATCATCGGAATAGCTGCGAGACTAACGATCACGCGGTCTGACATAAGGCACGGCCTAGAGCGGGTGAAGCGATAGAATGACGCAATTGCAACAACATGAAAAGAAAACACCGGGCTCGCCGGCGATGGTGAGCCCGGTGCAATCTGAACAAAATATCAGAAGCTGAAGTTGAAGCCCAGCTTGATGCCGATCGTGCGGCCGAACAGCGTGAGGCTGGCAGCGGCAACGCCGTCGTTGACGTTGAGCGAAGCGCCGATAAGCGTGGTGTCGTTGGCGCTGATGCCGAAGGAAAGGCCGCCGTTTACTTCGTCAAGAGCGGAGTCGTCGAGGGCGATAAGCATGTCGTTCATTGTCATTCTCCTGAGCTGATTGGTTGGTCAGTGATCGGCACTTGCGTGCCGGCACAAACATGTAGAACGAGCGTCCCGCTCCCCACGAGGGGGGAAATACGCAGGGGGTGCGAATCGGGGTGAGGAGCGGGACGAGGAAGTTCTAGGGGGCTGAACAACGACGCTGTGTGTCCAGCCTGTAACCTACAGTGGAGTGGCCCCATGGGGATTATGAGCCCTGAAGAAAAAAAGTAAGCGACGCAGAGCGGGCGCTGCAGAGCGTGTCGACATGTTGTGCCCGCAGAACCGAATCGTTGACCGAATTGGCCCCAGAACTCGCTGAAGGTCAGATGGTTCCGGACATAACGGCATGATTTGCGGCGCAATCATCGGGATTCGATTCTGATGAAGCTGGCGTAGCGAACGGCACAGGTCCGAGCGTCGTATCCCAACGCATGAACTCGGCCTGGTACACGCCATCTACGACGCGGAGCAGCAAATAGGAGCATGGGCTTGCGTCAGATGCCGCGCGCTCGTCCGGTGGGTCGTCCTCACCCCAACTTCCGAGGTTGATATAATGAGAGCCGTTCGAAATCTCTTCGAAGACAGGCTCGTGTGTATGTCCCATCACGACATAACGCGTGCCGAATAACGCGGCGATGTTTGCTGCACCGCGTCGCATTCGCTCCGAGGGGGCCGTATTCACTCCGCTTCCACAGAGTGCGTAGGCCATAAAGAGGACGGCGAACGCTGCACACAAGGCGCTGGGCCAGAACTGATGCGTTTCGGCGACAATCGCAGCGCACCCCGTCGACGCGATGGCGAACAACGTGCAGAGGATGCGATCGAGGTACAAGCTGCGCAGGACTTGTCTGAAGCTACGCGTGGCCGGTCTGACATACAGCATGCGTAAGGTATCGAGCGTCCTGCGACGAAGCCCGTGCCGCGCGGCGAAGAGTGCGTGTCGAGCCCTGGCGCGCCGCTTCGTCCCGGGCTTGGGCGTGTCCAGATATGCGTAAGACTCGCGAAGCAGAAGATAGGATGCGCGAGCGAAGCGGCCTGCGATGTAGAGGCTGCCGCGCATGCCCAGGTGAAGTAGCAAGCGAACGTAGGCAGCCATGCCCACGTATTGATAGCCGGCAGCGCGCAAACCGCGGGTAGGGCGTGCGACCTGCCGCAGCAGCACCGAAAAGGGCGTCGCGTGGATGCGCCTGGGATCGTGCGAGCACGTAGGCATGAGCGGGTCCCCGTAGCTGCACATCGCATCGAATTCGTGCCCGTGTTCCACATAGACCAGGCCCGGTACAACGAAGAACCAAGGACAAATCTGGATGCGAGAGCGGACACCTTCGCGTGCGTTGGGCTCCGCATGCTTCAGGATGCTGTAGATGAATTCGCGTTGAGCGCTCGGCCAGTGCAGCTCCACATCGTGGTTGCCTCGCACCATGACAACGTGATTCCCGCCAGCCACGAAATCCGCGAGCGCCCGAAACACCCCTGCGTGGCGCTCTGCGATGGCGCGCATCTTTTGCACGACATGATCGGCTGCGCTGCCAAGTCCGTACAGTTCTTCGTCTCGTGTGGGTTGCGTACGCAGTGCGCAGCTTTGGGGACTTATGGAGACGCCGACCAAGTCGACGAAGTCCCCTGCGAGCACGAGGCAATAGGGACGGGAAGGGTCCTGCTCGCACCGATAGTGATGGAAGAGCGCTATCAAACGCGCGTCGACCTCCGCGCTCTCGAGCAGCCAGGAGTTCTTGGCCCAGGGTCTTGAATGCGGCACCAAATCTGAGCCCAAGTGGACGTCGGACAAGAGCAGGTAGTTGTACTCGGGATACTGCGATGCATTGGGCGACGAGTCCGAAGCATCGTAGGGCGTCGATGGCATGGTCTCTTGAAAAAACACAGTACCTTCAACATGGATCATCTCGGAGTAGGCTGCGTGACATCTCCGAAAGACTCCGGTTTCAGGCTTGAGGCGTGCGCTCCGGCGTCACGCGCGCCGACGTAGCAACGAACAGCAGCTGGGGGCTGTTCAGCAGGGGTTTCCGCTTCGGAACAGGTGCATGCTGTGCGCGCTGCTGCGTGCGTGTTTGCAAAGCTCGCCCAGGCCAAAAGCATTCGGGTCTTGGCTTTCACAACCCGCACGCTTCTCGCGCATCCGAGAGAAGGACAGGGCCGTCGCGCAGGCGCTGCCGCGCTTCCGTATTTGCATATCCCGCGTGAGGTCAGCCGGGGTGTAGGGGCTGCGCCTTTTGCATCCTAGTTGCGGGGCGGCGGTAAGATCGCGCGGCCACAGGGATTGCGCGCTACATAACGAGTGACGGGGCCCAGTGCGCGCGCAGTCGCACAGAAACTTTGTGCGCTTGCTTGCGACCGAGCAGGCTCAGCCGTCGCTCGCGATCAAGCGCTGCCGGAACGAAGGAAGGAGTGCCACTTTGCGCAGTGCGACGACGACACTTTCTCCATTGGCAAGAGAAGAGCGAACGGCTTCGAGGGCACAGCCATCCACGGCTTCGTCTTCAGCACGTGCCTGGGAGAAGCGTACGAACTGGCGAGCAAAGCAGGCTTCGACCTTGCCACTGTCCGTGACCATTTGGAGCAGATCTTGGGGACCTTCGGATGGAGTCTTGTCTCCGAGCCATACTTCGGGGACTGACGCTGTGTCCACGGGCCGCTCGGAGAGCAATTCACCCGTTTCGCTAAACAGCTTTTGCTTGTCGCGCAGTCGGCCGAGTGAATCGTAGTTTTCGGTCGCGAAGCCGAGAGGGTTAATCTGGCTTACGTGACATCCAGCGCAGGAACCTCCAGGCTCTTCGGTGAGCGCAGTGACGACCTCACGCGTAGTGAAAGAGTCAGACAGGTCTGGTGGGTTCTTCCCCGCGTTTGCAGGCGGCGAAGCCAAGTGGTCGCACAGCATTCGCTCGCGAATGGTCACGCCCTTCATGATAGGACGCGTATTGGCAGATCCGGTCGCCAGCAAGGCGACGCGCGTGAGTGCGCCTGCGCGCTCGCCATCTGGAAAGAGGGGTGGCTCATTCTGCCCATCCCAAACATGGGTTCCGTAGATGCGTGCCAGCTCCTCCGTGCGCGCGAAGGAATAGGGGCTCTCGACCCATTCACGCAGCGGTTCGTCCTTCACGAAGGCGTGGTACCTGAGCGATTCCGTGAATTCTTTGATTGCGTCTTCCTTGAGATCAGGTCCGGGCAAGTCGTCGCCAGCAAAAGCTTCGAACACCGGGTCGCCGACCAACGAGTCCAAGGGGCGCATCGCGTCTAGCCCGAACCACTCCCGTGCAAATAGCTCGAGCGCATCCGCAGCGCGTTCGCTTTGTAAGACGTGATCAAGGGCGTCTTCGAAGCCCTCGTCGGTCAAGAGTTCCCCGCGATCGGCGGCACGTAGGAGCGCGTCGTCGGGAGCACTTTGCCAGAACTGGTAGGATAGTCGGGCTGCAATCTCATGATTGGTGAGTTGGTACAGACCGTCCTTACCTTCCACGGAACGATCACCGAACTCAATCTGATACACAAAGCTGGGCGAGGTCAGGAGGACCGCGATCACATCGGCGACGCCCGCCTTGTCGACCCGATTCGTGGTTGCGTACACGTCCCGGTAGAACGCCTTTTCTGTCGCGCTGAGTGGATGCCGGAGGACACGTTTGCCGAAGGTCTCGATAAATGAGTCGATGCACTGCGTGGCAGCTTCGCCGCTCGCCGTGGAACAACTCCCGAGTATTTCGCGCAGTCGTGCATCTGAGCTGGTCAGTGCGCTTGCGACTTGCTCGGCGATCTTGAAGTAGGCTTCTACGTGGGCCTGCGATACGGCCTGATCCATGCGAGTAAACGGTGCCTGTTTACTTATGGAATCGCTGGGGATCGAATCGAGGGCCTGTGCCGCGCTTGCCATCACCGTGGCGGCTGTGGCGTCGTTGGTTTGGGCTCGCAGCACGTCGCGCAGCGAGTTTGCATATTCGCGCCGCGATAGGCGTCGCATGGGTTCTGAGCTGCGGGCATCGGGCCGGCATTCGAATACGAGCTGAGCTGCGTTGCCGCCAATGCCGCCGCCGGTGCCACCGTTGCCGCTGCCTCCGAGTCCGGGGCCACCCGTACCAGAGGGCCCAAGGGGAGAGGAGACTTCCCCGCTGCATGCGCTCACCAGTGCAGTGAGACAGAGGAGACTAAAGTTTTGTGTTTTTGCTCTCTGCGCCATCGTCCCGGTGAGTACCGCGATGACGCGTGAATCGGCTCAGATATCTCAATGGTTGCGAGTAGTTAGGTCGCTGTGCGCCGCACAAGTGCAGGCGTCTGCACACCCTTGGATGCGCCATGCACGAATCCGTCAAAAACAGAATGCGCAGAATATCGCAAGGCAATCTGAGTAAGATGAGACGGCCTTGATGCCGGTCGAACGACCGCAACCGAGTCAATCGCAAGCTCAGGCTGGACTGCGCGTGTTCGCACGGTAGCGAACGCGAAGTACCGCTTACACAACCTGCAGCGAACCCGTGAGTGCGCGTTGGCTATTTACCGAGGCGGCGCGCTAGCGCGTGATGCTTGCGATGCCTTTCGATCTTGGCATCGCGTTCACGCTGGGCTTTGCGCGCACTTGTTGGGATGCGGGATAGAAAGGCTCAGCAGGGGCGGGCGGCTGCGGTGTCGAGCGAGGTCAACAGCTCTGAAAAGCGACCGACGCCGAGCCGGCGAAACATGACCGACGAAGTACCCTTCGCTCGCGCAAGGCCTCGCGCGGCTCGCACTGCGGCATGGCTGTTGACGTCCGTCGTAATGACGAGCAAGTCGCAGCGTGTGACCAGGGCTTCAAGCGAAGCTGCGCCGCAGCTACTCATGTGCCCTGCGTGAAACTCCACGTGATGTCCCGCTAACGACGCAAGACGTTTGAGCTGGGGCTCGGTGCGCTCTGCACCTCCGACAATCCCGATGCGCATAGTGGTTGGCTCCTGTTCACTGCTACAGCAGAAGTTGTGCCAGCGTGTGCAACGGATTCGCGGCGGCCCAAGGCGCAATCGGGCCGCAATCCTCGGCTTTTAGTCGCCGTATCCTAGGATATGCCACGGCCAGCACGTTTCGTGCCGTGGCATATCCGGGATGCCCATGCGCCGGGCGCGGGCCTGCGATGGGAACGCCTGCCGCCAGCAGCAGTTGCGATTCATTTTTACAAGCTCACAAGAGCTGGCGGAGGTGGGTGGGAAGGGAACGCTGAGGTGTGGCTGGATGCAGCCAGTGCGGTTGCTTAGAGTTGCCTACAGAGGAGTGCGGCACTGCCTCTTTCTCGCATAAAAATACGTGCCTCAAATGACCCGATCCGCAGAGCAGGCGGTACATTGCGAACATGCGTTCTGGAATCACCGCTGTCTTGGCGGTTGCGCTGTCCGGTTGCAGCGGCTTGATCGAGGCTCCCAGTCTTCCTGGAATCGGCTTGGGAGCAGATGGTTCGCCCGGAGGCGGTACGGGGGGCAGCGTTGCAAATCCGCTTGTGTGTGAGGCGGCCACGCGGGCTCCGATCCGGCGTCTAACCGTCGCGGAATACCAGAACACCGTGCGTGATCTGTTTCCCGACATCGGCGTGCCTGAGCTCAACATAACGCGTGACCCCTTGCGTGGTGCGTTCGACAACGACGCGAACTATCAGCCGGTCACCGCGCTCTTGATGCGCCAGTATTCGGAGTCCGCCATAGCGATTACCGACGCGCTTTCGCCGAGTTTGTCAGCGTTTGTCGGTTGTGACGCGGAGAGCCCTACGTGTGGCGCGGATTTTATCCGCCGCTTCGGGGCGCGCGCTTTTCGTCGGCCCTTGGACAATACGGAGGCCGCTGCCCTCGAGCGGCTCTACACCTCGGGGCCCGCGGCGGGAAACTTCCAAGTCGCGAGCCGCCTGGTAATCGAAACGCTTTTGCAGTCGCCGCAGTTTCTGTATCGGCCTGAGCTGGGAGGGAGTTCGACTGCAGGGAGCGCTCGACTTTCTGCCCACGAGGTGGCGAGTCGCTTGAGCTACTTCCTGTGGGCTTCGATGCCGGACGACGTGCTGTTTCAGGCGGCTGAAGACGGCAAGCTCGAAACTACGGAGCAGATTGTCGCTCAGGTCGATCGCATGCTCGCCGATGAGCGCGCCAAGGAAGGCATCTTGCTCTTCTTCCGCGAGTGGCTCGATCTTCCGGCGATGGACACGGTGCGCAAGCTCGAGGCTGACGGCCTGACGCCGCAGTTGCGGGCCGACATCAAGAGCAGTGCAGAGCGCTTTGCGTGGGACCTGTTCGAGTCCGAGCAGCCTTTCGAGCAGTTGCTTCTCTCACCACGCGCTTACGTGAACGCGAAGCTAGCGGACCTGCTCGATGTCGGCGCACCCAGTGGGGGCTGGGGCTACGTCGACCTCGATCCAGCTAAGCGAGCGGGGATCCTGACGCAACCCGCATTCTTGTTGAGCCGAGCGCACGCAGAGTACAGCTCACCTGTGCTGCGTGGTGTATACGTGATGAGCCGCTTTTTGTGCGCTCCGCCGAGTCCTCCGCCGCCCGGGGTAAGCATGAATGCGCCCGACCACGGCACGGATGTCGCGCCTGTGACCAACCGTGAGGCTTACCATCAGCTCACTGCGACGGCTCCCTCGTGCAGAGGCTGCCACGACAGCATCAACCAGTTCGGGTACGCGTTCGAGAACTACGACACCATGGGTCGCTACATTGCGACGGACAACAAGCAACCTATCGATGCGAGCGGAGAAGTTTTCGGGTTCTCTTTCGACAACGGTGTGGAGCTGATGCAACAGCTTGCGGAGAGCGATGCGACGCGCGACTGCTTTGTGAATCAGTGGCTCGATTTTGCGCTCGGTGGCTCAGCCCTGGCGAAAGACCCTTGCTTCAAGGCCGATGTCAAAGCCGAGTTCGAGGCCAAGAACGGAAGCCCTCGCGCGCTGGTTCGCGCCATCGTGACCCATCCGAAATTTGCCCGCGCCGAACTTCCTACGGCAGAAAAATAAGCGACCCATGGAACTCACTCGACGCAAATTCATGCAGCTCGCGGGGTTGTCCGCGGGTGTGAGCCTTTTGCCAGCGGCGGCACGGGAGCCCCTGTACGCCCAGGCCGAAAAGCCGCCGCGGCGCCTGCTCATCCTGTACACATCGGGCGGCCAGGTCTTCAAGCACACGCATATGCGCCCGTCGTTTTTGACGGCCGCAGAGCGCAATTACAATCCTTACGATCCCGCCTGGTACATCAAACCAGACGAGACCAACTGGGAGTTCTCGCTCAGCGATGCGCGCCTTACGGAAGCGAGCTTTAGCCGCGTTCTGGGCAAGCTCTACCGTCACCGCGACATCATGACGGTGCTCGAAGGTCTCAGCTACTACAGCACCATGTTCCCGGATGCCAAGGGCGACGGGCACTCGCTTGGCTACACCGGCATGTTGGTTGGCGCTCCCGGCTACGACGGTGACGGCGTGCGCGCTACGCCGACGGAGCCCTCTGTAGACCAGCGCATCCATGAGCATCTGCTGCGCAGCAATCCTGGCCATCAAGTGTTGAATTTTCAGGGCTGGGACAAGCGCGCTTCGACGCAGACCTATCACGGCATCCACTGGTCCACGAATCCGAGTCCAGGCAGGCCGGCTTACCGTGTGTCGCCCGAGAGCGATCCGATCAAGGCGTACAAGCGGCTCTTCAGCAACTTCGACTTGCCGGACGATCCGTTGGTGCTCGGCCGCACAGCTGCGCTCGACGTGGCGGTTCAAGAATTCAAGCGCATCTCAGGCAAGCTGCCGCCCGAAGACAGGCTGAAGCTCGAGGCGCACCACGATCTCTTGAATCAGCTGCGCAGTCAGCTCGCACCCACGCTCGCATGCAGTCAACCTCTTGGGCCCTCGGCGGCGGCCGGCATCGATAGCCACTCGCTCTACCGTGGAGACATCGAGGCCTTTGCGCGCATGATTGGGGCGAGCTTTGCGTGCGGCCTGTCGCAGGTGGCGACGCTTGCGATTCATAACTTCGCGCCGTCTATGTACGGAGTGCCCGACAGCACCGATATCCACCACACCTACGAGCATCCCACCGATCCGTTTGCCGAATTCGGGACGTACAATCGCAATCCCCCCGCGGACTACACCGAGAAGCGGGATGCGATGGCAGCGCGCAACGAGGTCACGTGCGAGATGGTGGCGCGTGTCATCGACATCTTGCGCGAGATCCCCGAAAACGGTGGTTCACTCATGGACAACACCCTGGTGTTGTACGTGAACGACATCAGCCACGGAAATCACGGTCACGAGCAGATCATCGGGCTATTGTTTGGAGCAGGCGGCGGCATGGTGAAGCCTGGGCGCTACATCAAGTATCCGCAAAACTATCCAAATCCTTATCTGCGCAACTACAACAACGAGTTCACAGGCGTGCCCTATTCGCACTTGCTTGTCTCGCTGTGCCAGGGAATGGGGCTCGACCTCGGCTATATCGGCCAAAGCTCGATTGCCGGCAGCGCTCCCCACGCGAGGGTTAGCAAGACCATCAGCCTGACAGGCGGGCTTCCGAGGCTAGTCTAAGGGGCGTTGCCACCCGTTCCTCTTCGCAATGTCGTGTCCTGTCTAGGCAAGTTTCCGCGTGCGCTGTGCGCGGCCTTGACCTTGGCGTGGCTTGTCGGCGCCCAAGCTTTGGCGCATCCGCTTTCGCCCGCGTCGATTGTGTTGATCGAGCAAACGCCCGGAACCTATCAGGTGCGGTTTCGTCGTCCCGAGCCCGTTGCGCCTCTCCTCGAACTCGAGCTGCCCGCCTCGTGCCGTCGCGGCAACGCATCGAGCCAGCGGGTACGTGACCAGCTAGAAGACACCTTCGAGCTGGCCTGTGCCGATGGACTCACGGGACAGGCGCTTTTCGTACGCGGTCTGTCCGCGCTCTCCACGAGCGCCATCGTGTACGCGGAGTTCGTGGGCGGGGAGCGCGTGCGAGGGCTGCTTTCTGCCGCAGAACCCAGCTTCATCGTTCCCGCTTCGCTGAGCCCGCAGCGCGTGTTCGTGGACTACTTGGAACTTGGCATCGAGCACTTGTTGGCGGGAGCAGACCACTTGCTCTTTCTGCTCGGGCTCATTTTCTTGGCGCCCCATTTCAAGTCGCTGCTCTGGACGCTGACGGCCTTTACGCTCGGGCACAGCCTCACGCTGTGTCTGCTCGCGTTGTCGCTGGTTCAGGTGAACGGTGACGCCGTGGAGGTCGGCATTGCGCTCAGCTTGGTGGCGCTCGCGCTGTCCTTGCTCACGCCATCGGGCGCCGAGCGCGCGAAGGGCGGACGAAGGAATGCGCTGCCCTGGCTCGCTATGGCTCTGGGCCTGCTCCACGGGCTCGGTTTCGCGGGAGCGCTCGCAGAGACTGGACTGCCAGAGCACCAAATTCCGCTGTCGTTGATTGGTTTCAACCTGGGAATCGAATGCGCGCAGCTGCTTGTTGTGCTGGTGGTGAGCGGTTTCGCTCGGTTTTTTCCGCATGCGGTGAATGAGCGCGCTCAGCGAGTGGCGGCCTACGCCATCGGCGCCGTCTCTGCGATGTGGTGCATCGAGCGCTCGCTCGCCTGGTTTTCCTGACGTCCGTATCGATATCGGCGGTAAAGCTCGAGCTGCGCTGGGAGTTGCGTAAATTTAGGGCTGTGGATCACTCATTTCGTTCGTCACGCCTTGGCAAGTTCCTCGGACAGGAGTAGCAACATCGGCATGCGCGCGGGGGAAGAAGCCTTTGAAGGCTCACGTCGATTCGACGTCTTGGCTCGCCTTGGCGATGGCGGCAGCGGCGTCGTGTATCGTGCGCGCGATCGACGCAGCGGAAGCGACATCGCGCTCAAGGTGATGCGGCGCCAACAGGGTGATGGACTTACGCAGTTCCGCGCGGAATTCTCCGCGCTTCAGCTGCTCCGGCATCCCAACCTCGTGGAGCTCTACGACCTGGTGGAGGAGCAGGGGCGTGTTCTGCTCGCCATGGAGCTGGTCGAGGGACATGGGCTGTTCGAGTTCTTGCGTGAGGATACGAGCTGTGAGCGCCGGCGCGTCCGCGAAAGTTTTCGCCAGCTCGCAGAGGCTTTGCTCTATCTGCATCGGGAGCTACGCGTTCACAGGGACGTAAAGCCATCGAACGTGCGCGTGACTCCGGAAGGCCGCGTGGTGTTGCTCGACCTGGATTTCGCTTGGCTCGAATCCGACGAAGACGCGTTCCACTTCGAGCCCGAGCGGCCCTTGCGGCCTGCGGGCACCGCGCTCTACATGGCGCCAGAACAGGCGGCGTTGAGCGAGGTGCGTGCAGCGAGTGATTGGTACGCATTGGGTGTCGTTTTGTACGAGGCGCTCACGGGATCGCTGCCATGGCGCGGTACCGAGCTTGAGGTCCTCATGGCCAAGCAAGACGGTAAGCCCACGCCGCCCCATGAGCTCGATGCGAGCATCCCCTTGGATTTGAGCGACCTTTGCGTCGATTTACTTGGCCCCGTACCGGAGTTGCGACCATCGGGCGACGGCGTATTGCAGCGCCTCGCGCTGACTTTCGATGCGGTGGTCCGCGCGCCCCGGACGTTTGGCTCGACATGTTGGGTCGGACGCAAAGAGGAGCTCGAACGCTTGCATGCGGCATTCCTTCGGTCGCGCGAAGGCCCTGTGGTGGTGCGCGTGCAAGGGGCTGCGGGGCTCGGTAAGACAGCGTTATGCGCAAGGTTTAGCGAAGAGATAGCGCGGCAGTATCCTGATGCGGTCGTGTTGCAGAGCGCATGTCCGCGCTACCCGGAGCGCCCGCATGCTCCGTTCTCGGTTGCCCTCATGCGGCTTTCGGAGATAGCGAACGAGCGCGTCTCTTCGCTGTTGCGGGAGGATCAAGCACTGCTCGTGCGCGCCTTTCCGCAGGTGGCGCGTATCTTTAGTGCGGTGCATGAGGAATCGCTGGCGAGCCTGTTGCCGGACCCGCTCGAGCGTAGGTTTCGCTTGGTAGAAGCCTTCGGGGCGCTGTTGCATGAGGTGGCGGCAGTTCATCCCTTGGTCTGGTGGTTCGACGACTATGAGTGGGCCGACCTCGACAGCCAGCGTCTCCTTTCGGCCCTGGTTCGCAACAAGCTTGGCCCACGCGTTCTCTTCTTGCTGTGTGACGAATCTGCCTTTGGCCAGCGCGCGTACACCGAGCCGTCGGCCCATGAAACGCTGCAGCTCGCCGATTTAGCGCCCGATGAGGCGCGCGCGCTGCTTCGAAAATCGGGGCTACTCACAGCGCTCGACGAAGTCGCAGAGCAGAAAGCGGAGGTCCTGCCGGGCAATCCGTTGCTCCTTGAGTATAGCGCGCGCCAGGCGCTGGAAGAGGGCTCGCCGCGCGTCGGTGAGAGGACGCTCGCCCAGTTGATAGCAGAGCGCATCGCAGCCTTGCCGGAGCCTGCTCGCAAGCTGCTCTACCTGTTGGCCACCGCGCGCGATCCGTTGACCGAAGAGCTGTGCCAGTCGGCTTCCGGCCTCTCGCGCTCGGAGTTTGCCCGGCATTGCTCCGTCTTGGAAGCTCGAGAGCTTATGCGAAAGCAACGCAGCCTCGACGGGACTCTGCTTGCTGTCGCGCATGCCGCGATTGCCGAGTGCGTGGATTCGGAGCTTTTGGGGGGCCAGCGCGCGGAAGTGCATCGCAGGCTTGCGCAGGCGCTGACGACTGCGGATCCCACGCGTGCGCCGGGGCGACTGTTGCGGCATCAGGGCGAGAGCGGCCTGCATAGTGGGGCGGCCCAGAGCGCTTGGCTTTCGGCGGAGCAGGCTCACTCCGCACTGGCTTTTCAACGTGCAGCCGAGCTCTTCACGCTCGCCACGTCGCTCGACCCGCCGCGCAGAGATGAGATGGGTCACTTGCGTCTACAACGCGTGGCGGAAGCGCTGGGTCACGCCGGCTGGTCTGTGCAAGCGGCGACGGTGTATCGCCAGGCTGCGCTTGGTGCGAACTCTGCGGCAGCCCTGCACATGCGTCAGCGTGCAGCAGAGCATCTGCTGCGCGGCGCCAAGCCCATGGAAGGCCTCGAAGCGGTGAGGGAGTTGCTGAGCTCCATCGACGTGGCGCTGCCTGCCACGCCGGGCCGGGCGTTTTGGTCCATGGTCGCGCGGCGCAGCATGCTCCGTTTGCGCGGGCTGCGCTTCGAAAGCTTGACCGAAGGCCAGGTTTCCGTTCGAGACTTACGTCGCGTCGATGCGCTTTGGACAAGCGGCGTACAGCTTTCTCTGGTCGACGTCATCCGAGGCGCCGATTTCCTGACTCGCGGTCTGCAAGCGGCTCTGAAGACGGGCGAGCCCCATCGCGTGGCCCGCGCCCTGTGTACTGAGGCTTGGATGCGAGGGCTCGATAGGCGCGGGGATCTTGTGGCCGAATCGCTGCTAGTGACTGCGGAACAGCTGACGCAGCGTCATCCCTCAGCACTCCTCGATGGGCACCTGCGCTTGGCGCGCGGGATTGTGGCGTTCGGTAAGTTCCACCTCCCTGAGTGTTATGTGCACTGTCGCGAGGCCGAGCGAGTCTTTCGCGAGCGTTGTGCCGATGCGATGTGGGAGGTGACCTCGGCGCGCGTCTTCCAGCTGGTTTCGTTGGCGAACATGGCACGCTATCAGGAGCAGGCGGTGATGCTTGAAAGCGTTACCCGCGAGGCCAAGGAGCGCGGTGACCTGTGGGGTTACAGCTATTTCGTGAGTATCGGAGCGATGGGGGCGATGTTGGCGGACGGTCGACCGGAGGAAGCAGAGGCCTGCGTGCGCGAGGAGAGTCAGCGCTGGGCTACGGGCACGACCTTCCACTTTCAGCACTGGGTCGCTCTATTGGCTTCGGTGTACATCGATCTCTATCTGGGGAGAACGAGCGTCCTGGAACGCTTGGAAGGACCCTGGAATATTCTCAAGCAAACGCTGTTTCTGCGGCTGCCCTTCGCCCATATGGCGCTGCATGAGCTGCGCGGCCGGGCCCATGTCCTCGCTGCACGCGTGCAGAAAGATGCCTCGCAGCTCGCGCGAGCCGAACGCGACGCCAGAGTGCTCGCGCGGGCTGGAGATGATGTCTCCCTCGGGTTTGCGCACCTGGTTCGTGCGAATGTGGCGCATCTGCGAGGCAACGTGGAGACGAGCGTAGGGGAGCTGCATGCGGGTATTCAGCTGCTCGAGGCGCGCGGCCTCGAGATGTGGGTTCTTGCGGCCAAGCGTGTCCTGGGTAGACAGCAGGGTGGCGACGCGGGCCACGAATTGACGCGAGCCGCAGAGCGCACGCTCAAGGAGCGCGGCGTTCGCGATCTAGATCGTTTTCAAAACATGCTCATGCCCGCGTTTGCGAACTGAGAGTTGTGGGGCACGGCGGTTTGCTACGCAGGTGTTTCCGATGAACGCAAGTCAGGGCGCGCAGGCGAGGATTTTCTGCGTCAGCTTCGCGATACCCAGCTCGCTCATTTGGGGAAGCGCCACACGTTTGAGATGCGTACGTTCGCGCCCCTTGGCTCGATCGAGAGCATAAACCTCTACAGACAGCTTGCGGTGCGTGAGTACGTGCTCCACCTGACCGAGGCGCTGTGCAGACAGGCTACCGCTCAGTTTGAGGCTCGCCGCCAAAGCTTCCGCATCGGCTTTGCCGCTGCCTTCTCGCAGTGGGCATCCCCAAAGACCGCCAAATAGCGTCTCTTCGCTGCGGGTCAGCCAAAGCCGAGCGTCCGGGGCCCGCGCCACGAGTGCCACGAGTTGCACGGCTTTAGGGGCCTTTTTCGCTGTCACCACGGGCAGCTCGGAGACGCGACCTTCACGCTGGGCCACACAGTCTGCAGACACCGGACACACAGCGCAGCGTGCTTGGCCCTTGGTGCATATCTTGGCGCCGAGTTCCATCAGCGCTTGGTTCAGGGCACCGGGGCGCGGGCCCTGGGCGAGATCGCGAGCATGGATCCAAAGTGCGCGTTCTGTACGCTTGTCACCCAATGCCGTGTCGATGCCGCGCATACGCGTGACGACGCGCGCGACGTTGCCGTCGACGATAGGTTCAGGCAGATCGAAGGCGATGCTGCCAATGGCGCCGGCTGTGTAGCGGCCGATGCCGGGCAAAGCCAAACGCGCCTCGGGGTCACGTGGCACTTGACCCTGATGCTCCCGTGCCACGGCCTGAGCGCCCTGCTGCAGGAGACGTGCACGCCGGTAGTAGCCAAGCCCGCTCCACTGTGCGAGCACGGCGTCCGGTGGTGCGTCCGCGAGGCTCTGCACGTCCGGGAAGCGCTCGAGGAAGCGCGTGAAATAAGGCACCACCGTGTCGACACGGGTCTGCTGCAGCATGATCTCGCTGACCCAGATGGCATACGGGTCGCGCGTGCGTCGCCAGGGGAGGTCGCGGGCATGGGCATCGTACCAGGCGAGTAAGCCCGCGCGGGTCGTGGCCCAGTCAGGATGCGCAGTGTGGGCTTGGGCCTTTTTCTTCACGGCAGCACGATGTCTTGGCTGCGTTCATCCGCGCAGGCATGGAGACGCAAGCTCGCGCTCTGGGCCGGGGGCGGCAAAAGAGCTGCATCGCAACGCTCGGCGCTCGGCAAATCGAGCCAATGGGGAGCGAGTAGCTCGGTGCCCGGCAGCAGTGTGATGCAGGCGGTCACAGTGCAGCCCAGCTGCAGCGAGAGCGCGCTCGCTTCGAGTGTCTTGCCATCGCGAACCAGGGATACGGAGCGCTTGAGCGATACCGCTTCGGTGCCGTGATTGCGGATCGAGAGGCCGATGCCATCAGGCAAGATGCGCAACGTTGTGTCGAGCGCAAGGGCCGGGCCCGGGGTTACGGGCTGTGCGACCGAAGGCGACGGAGCCGAACTCTGAGCCTCGGTGTTGGACGCCCGCGGTAGGGCTTGGGGGCCGACAGCGCCGCGCTCGGCGTCGTTACGGCCGCAGCCCAGGCTACCTGCAAGAGCCCAGACGAGGCCACACGTGAGTGCTCGCGTGAGCAGGCCCGCGTCGAATGTGCGGCGTGGCGTCTGACGCGAGATCACGGTCCTGTGCCTCCCACAGCAGAGGGCATAGCGGGCAACAAGCCCTGGGTAATGTGCCAAACCCAAAGCCCTGCGGCCCACTCGACTGCCAGCGGTACGCCCGCAACCACAAGGGCCGCACTGCTGGAGGCGCCGTAGTAGCGTGCCATGGCGTGGCAATGAAGGACGATGAGCATGCGCGGCAGGACCTGAAAACACAGCAAGGTCAGGTCACCCAAAATCGGCGGCGTGCTCTCTGGCATCGCCCACACGGCTAGCCAGAACATGGCCATGCCGAACGGCACGACCCAGACGCGATAGAGCGCGGTGCGGTACGCGGCTCGGGTGGTCTGCGGATCTTTGGGGTCGCGCGAAAAAGCCCGCAGCATGCTCGCGAAGGGCACGCTCCAGGACACGAGTGACACCGAGCTCAGGACGAGCCCTAACAAGATGGCGCGGGCGAGGTCTGCTTCAACGCTCAGGCCGGCATTTTCGAGGCGAGCGAGGCCGAAGCTCGGCTTGAACAGGAGAGAGTGTGTGAAGGGCACGATGGCCCAACAGAGGCTCCACGGGAGCGCACTCAGGAAGGCAAAGCGGACGGCGGGGCCGATCGCGCCTTCCGCGGCGGGTCGCGCCGTTTCGACGGGGAGGAAGCTTGCGCTCAGCGTGGCGCAAAACCGCCGAAACCAGGGGAGCTCGGGATTTTCCCAGGCGATGGGCCCATCGATGTAGGCTGGCACCGTGTGCTTACGCTCGTGGGGTTCAGGCTCGCGATACGGCACGCATGCTCTTTAACAGGCCAATCGCGCTTGTGCCATGCTCAGGGCATGATTGGGCTGGGCAGAACCATCTCTTCGCGCCACGTCAGCGTATTTGGGGGGTAGGTCCATTGAATGTGGGCAGGAGCGAGTAGCGAGCCGCGTAACGCAGCTGCTGCGCGACAAAATCCGTGGGGTATTCGATGCGAACATCGACGATGACGTCCGCCTTCTTCACGGGGACAAGTTCAGGCTGGATGAAGCCCGCGTAGGGAGCGACCTTGAGCGTCTGGTAGCGCTCGCGGATCTGCTTGTGAAGCTCGGGCTCGATTTGCACCCCGTAGGCGTCGACAAGGTCTCGCGCCGACTCGAAATCTCCCTCGCTTTTGATGCGCTGAATCTCGCGCAGTAGCTCGCCGAAGAGCTTGCGTAGGCGTACGTAGTCTCGAACCACGACGTAACTCTTGCCTCCGCGCTCGACGCGTTCGATGACGTTGTCTGCCTTACCTTGTTCGTAGGCCCACTTGGCAATGAGCTGGCGATTTTGCATGTGCGCTTCTTCGAGCTGCTCGCCCAGTGGGATCCGTGCGATTTGAACCAAGAGTCCGCCGCGGATGTAGCTGTCGTACGCGCTGCGACCGACTTCGAGCGATGGCATGAGCTTCAGCGCTATCAGTTTTGGGTCGAGGAGATAGTAAAGCGCCACGAGGTCTGCGCGCCCTTCCTCCAGTGTGCTCGCGTAGTGGCCCAAGGTCTCCGAAGCATCGCCCACGCCCGCTGCAAGCACACCTGATGCGTGTCCGATGACCTCGTGCATGTCGACCAAGAGGGCCTGGGTCAGGGCGCCGTGGCGTTTGGATCTCGCGATTTCGCGGGCGTTCTCCGCAAACTCTTCGAGCACGCCATTGTCGCGGCTCGACGCGTCGTAGGCCTCCATGATGTTGCCGAGCGTGACCGACTTCGAGCCGTGTTCCTGCCGTATCCAGCTCGAGTTTGGCAGGTTGACGCCGCTGGGCATGGCGGGCGCGGCATCGCCTGCGGCCACCACGGCTTGGATCACCCGTGCACTGATGCCCACCACGTTCTTCTTCTTGTAGGCGTCGGAAATGGGAGAATGGTCTTCAAACCACTGTGCCTGCTGGCTCAAGGTTTGGATGCGTGTGGTGGCTTCGGAGTCTTCGATTTCGAGCAGGGCTTCGTAGGTGCCACGCATGTCCATGGCGTCGCCGTAGGTCTCGACGAAGCCGTGAATGAGGTCGATTTTCGCGCTCGTCTCGTTCACCCACGCAATGCTGTATTGGTCCCAATCGCGCAGGTTTCCGGAACGGTAGTAGGCGATGAGCTTTTCGAGCACAGCGGCCTGCGCGGGCGTCTCTGCAACCGTCGCGGCTTTCTCGAGCCAGCGTACGCACTCACGCAGCGCTGCGCCGTACAGGCCATCCGTGCGATAGGTGCGTTCCTCGATGGACCCATTGGGAAGCTTGACTAGCTGCGAGTTGAGGCCGTAGGCCACGGGAGCGGGATCTCCAGAAACTTTGCTGTGCTTCGTGTGCTGCACAACCTCGTCGCGCGTGAGCCCAACGTAGAAATTGTTGGCGCTGTCTTTGACGGGGTCTTTGCCGGGAGCTTTGTTGGTCGTGGTCTCAGCGATGCGCGGATCAAAGATAAGCGGTACGAGCTTGTCGATAAGCTGCGCGACCGTCTCTTTCGGCAGCAGCGGCAAACGCTTGGGATCGGATGCCCGCACGAAAGTCTTGAAGTCCTCTTCGCTGAGGCTCTCCGGCACGAACTTCTTGTTCGAATAATGATGATGGATTCCGTTCGAGAACCAGACGCGCTTTGCGTACGTCATCAGAGCCAAAAAGGCTGGCTGCTCTCGATCTCCTGCGTAGCTTGCGACGATGGCCTCGAGGCTGCGCCGAATGAGTAGGTTGAACGCGTAGCGCTGGTCGTAGGTGATGTCTCGACCGCTCAGAGAGGCTTCGTAGAGGTAATACAGCAGCTCTTTTTGCTTGAGGCTGAGGGCTTCGAAGCCAGGCACCTGGTAGCGAAGAAGGCGCACATCTGCGAATTGCTCGGCGTTGTATGCAAACCCTGGCTCCGCGGGCGCTTGGGCTTTGGGCTCGGCCTTCTCGCTCTGCGATTCGCGCGGCTTTTTGACGTCGCTGCGTGTACAGCCAGCGAGAGTGAGGGTGAGCCCGAGTACAGAAAGGGCCTTAGATGGCATAGAACACGAGCGAGGAGGCAAAGGCACGCTGCATGGTATGCGCCTGACCTCCGCTGTCAATGCTGTGGAGCACTTCGGAAAGTCGCGTCCGCTGCGAAAAAATAGCCTATTGTCGCGTTCTTGGGCGCGGGCGAGCTACCCTTCGGCGTAACAGCATGTCTCACGCTTGGGAAGCGCGCGTTGCGCGAGGTTTTTCATGGCTCGCCGCCTGCGCCCTGGCCGTGGCCGGGCTCTTTCCGGGGAACAATCCCGACACCTTCGGGCACCTCGCCCAGGGACGCCAAATCGTCGAGCTTGGGTACGTGCCGCAATTCGATACCTGGTCGTTGCTGCCGGGTGCGCCCAGGCCTTGGCATAATTACGAGTGGCTGAGCGATCTGCTCTTTTACGGGCTCTATGCGTGGCTCGGCTACGACGGGGTGCTGCTCTTCAAGTGCGGCTTGTTGCTGGTCACAGGGCTCGCGCTTTTGTCCTTCGCTCGCAAGCTTGGGGGCGAGCGCGCCGTGGTTTTGGGCGCTTTGGTCCTTATCGCCTCGATTCCTGCGGTGCGGATGCGCCTGAGCGACAGGCCCCACGTGCTCGGGCTGTGTCTCGCTGCTTTTTACCTCGTCCTGCTTTCAGGCCTGCTTACCCGCACGGTCCAGGTCCCCAAGCAGAAAACCTGGCCGATCGTGGCGCTGCTGTTCGTGTTGCACGTGTTTTGGGTGAACGTGCATGGAAGCCATCTACTCGGGCTAGCCATCATTCTGGCCTTCTTGGTGAGCGCCAAAGCCCCGAGCCGCAAGGTTCTGTGGAGCGTCCTTGGACTGTCGGGGCTTGCATCGTGTATCTCGCCTTACGGTCCTTATATCGTCACGGATGCGTTGGCCCACGTGCTCGACCCCCGCTACCGCGCGCTCGTCTCGGAATGGAGTGCATGGTCCACGGACGATCCGCCATGGTTGCAGCTGGGGCCTGCGCTGCACGGCGCGCTCTGTGTGGTGGTGGGTCCTAGGCTCGCGCGAGAAGGGGGCCCAGCGCGCGCGTCGCTGCTCGTGGGTCTCATGCTGGGGATCGCGAGCTTTCGGTCGATTCGCTTTGTGGCCGAGTTCATGCTCCTCACGACGCCGCTCTTGGCAGCCGGTTATGCGATGCTGCTGAAGGATGTGAGCTTTCGTAGATTCATGGCGCCTGCATGTGCGGTCTTGGTGGGATTCGCGTGGATCGTGCCTTATGCGGCTCGTGGGTTGCCCCCGTTCCACGACGTAGGTCACGGCATCTCCTATCGAGAGCGGCCCCACGGACCTGGCAGCATGCTCCGCGAGGCCCGCATCGCGCCCCGTGTGCTCGCGACCATGGAAAACAGCTGGTACTTGATGTGGGAGGCGCCGCGCGCGCGATTCTACATCGACGGGCGCGTGCCGTTTTACGGGCCTGAACACGTACAGCACGCGTCGCGCGCGTTTGCAGACCCGCGCGTGCTCGAAGAGGTTCTGCGTGAGAGCGACATCAACGCGGTGCTGTTGAAGCACACGCTGCAGCAAGAACACGCCATGTTAGACGCGTTCCGGAAGCGACCGCGCTGGTCTCTGGTGCTGGTCGACGACGGCTTCGCTCTGTTTGTGCGCGAAGACCTGCGGGCTGCGTCGCGCTTTACTGCGCTCAAAACGTTGGTTCCTGGCTTCGAGATGGATTGGATCCTCGAGCTGCGCCCGGCCCTACGTCCCATGGTGGAGCAGGAGTTGAGCCAGCTTGCGCGCTTCCCTACGAGCCTAGGCTACAGGAGCTGGATTGCCGCATTGTTTGAGCTCGCGCCGTTGAAGCGTGGTGGAGCGCAAGGTGGCTTCAGGTGGCCGGTCGATGCAGCAGACTTCCAAGCTTACACACGCGCCAAAGATCTCTTACGCGTGGCTGCAGAGACGGCCGACACGCCGCTTGTGCTGTCGATGTTGGCGCTGACCCAGGTCAGCCTCTGTGAGTTGGAGGAAGCATCGCGCGCGCTCGATCGCCTGGAGCTCCACGACGATCTCAATCGAGAAGGCGTCCTACTGCGTCATGAAATCGCGCTGCGCAGGGGGGAGAAGGACGACGTCGATGCTTTCCTGCGCGCTGCCACTGCGCTGCCCGGTGGTCAGGACGATGCATGGCTGCGTGAGCTTTCGCGTGGGCTTACAAATCCCCCCGCTTGCGCTGCTCCCTGATATGCGCCGCGCGCTCAAATTGCAGACACCCAAGCCAATGGACTGTCCGTGATGCGGTCCACGCAAGCGCGCTGAACAGACACTTGCGCGCACAGCAAGCAAACTTGCTTGCGCACGGCGATGTTGTCAGGGTGACCATGTTGGTAGATGCTGCACCCAATGTGGGCTGCGGCGTTCCAACGTGGTGGCCCCCAGGGGGGGGCAATGGAGGTTGTAGGCGGCGGAGATGCTTTTTCGCGCGTGCTTGTCTGTGAAGTCGGACAGCAACGCTATGCATTTCCGTTCCATGACGTGATCGAAGTCGTGCAGGCGGTGGCGGTCTATCCTCTACCTGGGGCACCTGCGATTGTAGAAGGCGTGATCAACTATCGGGGCTTGGTCGTGCCGTGCATCGCGCTGCGTGCGCGCTTCGAACATGCGGCGGAACCGCTGTCGATCACGGACAACCTGATCATTGCACGCAGTGGCGAGCGGGTGGTGGCCCTGCGCGTCCACGGGGCCTTGGACCTTGCGCACGTCGCGCGCGGCCAGATGGCGTCGGCCGGAGCGCTGCGAGGCGCTGCGCAGGGAATCGCTGGCGTGCTCGCTCTCGAAGAGGGGCTCTTGCTCGTTCTCGATTTGGCGGCGCTGCTCGACGACGCCGAGCGTCTGACTCTGGAGCACGCGCTCCGTAAGGCAGCATCCGGCGCCGAGGACGCCCATGGATGACGCCGAGCGCGCAATCGCGGACGAACTCGACGCGCTCGTGCAACTCCGCACGGGGTTGTGCATGAAAGTCCTCACGCAGGACGCGAGCGCCCAGCGGCTTCGAGCCGCAATGAAACGTTCGGGAGCCGACGATGCGGCGAGCTTTCTCGCGCGCCTGCGGACAGACCCCCGCGTATTCGACGAGTTCGTCTCCGAGATCACGGTGCCCGAGACATACTTTTTCCGGGATGCCGCGCAGTTTGATTTCTTGAGGGAGCAGGTCCTCTCGCCATATGTGGGGACGGATCGGACTGTTCGGGTGTGGAGTGCGGGCTGCGCCACCGGGGAGGAAGCGTACTCCCTTGCTGTCGTGCTGTTTGAGCTCGGCTTAGAAAAACGCGCCAGCGTTGTCGCGACCGATATTTCGCAGCGGGCGCTCGTCCGTGCTCGCAGCGCGGAGTACAGCGCATGGTCCTTACGCGGCGTCCCAGCCGCCGTGGTCGATACGCATTTTAGAAAGCAGCACACAGTTTATCGCTTGGATCCGCGCATCATGCGGATGGTTTCGTTTCACCATCACAACTTGACCTCAGAGTTGCCGCCCCCTGGTCCCGGCGGAAATGCTCAGTTCGAACTCATTGCGTGCAAAAACGTTTTCATCTACCTGACGCCCGAAAAGACCCAAGAAGTTGCGCGCAGGCTCGCCAGCAGGCTTGCGGAATGCGGTTGGCTCGTGACAGGGCCGAGCGATCCGCTGCTCGACATCGGAGACCTGTGCGAGACATTCGCTACCTCGTTCGGCCTCTGCTATCGGCGCAAGGCGCTTGGCCGGGTCATGGGGCGACCTATCCATGTGGCGGCCTTTCAAGCCCGGTCTCAAGCCAGTGCGGCCGAGGCGATCCGCGTGCGCCCCATGTGGCTGGATATGCCGCAGCGGACGTTTCGCTCGGAGCCTGCCGCACCCCTCGAAGAACAACCGACGCAGGCGGTCGACGACCCCGTGGAACAAGTAAGACGAGCCGCCAATGCAAACGGATCGGGCTTGGCCGAGCGCCTGTGCCTCGCGTTGCTCGCGCAGTTTCCCATGTCGCCAGGACTGCACTACGTGCACGCCGTGTTGCTTCTCGATCTCCGACGCGAGCTCGAGGCAGAGGCGGCGCTGCGACGCGTGCTCTATCTCGATGCCACCCTGCCGGTGGCGCACTTTCTGCGCGGCGTACTCGCGGCGAGGCGCAACGACGACCAGGCCTGCATGCGGGCTTTCTTGTGCTGCCAAGCTCACTGTGAGAGTCGAGATCCAACCACACCCGCAAGCTTCGGGGATGGGATTGCACACGCAGCACTCAGCGAAGCTGCCCGCGATGCTGTGCGTCGGCTAGCAGCTCGGGGAGGTGTTTCATGAGCGAAATGAGCCTGGAACAAGTGCTCCTGGAACGGCGTGCGCAAGCTCTCGCCAAACCGTTTCAGCACGAAGCGGGCAAGCGCTCGGGCAGTGCGTTTCTCGTATTCGCCGCGTCGGGTCAGCGCTACGCACTCGAAGCCCGGTTTGTATACGAAGTGGCGAAGGCAAGCGACTTGGTCAGGGTGCCGGGCGCCTTGCCTCATCTGTTGGGCGTATCGGTGTTCCGCGGCGAACACCTTTCGGTACTCGATATCGCGCGTTATCTCGGCACCGAAGCGGAGAGTTCTTCCGCTCGCGTGTTTTCGGTGGTGTGCGGTGAAGCGCAGCGAGAGTTTGCCCTCGTCGCAGACGAAATCCTTGATCTACAGGAGCTCGACCTGGACCAGGTCACATGGTCCGAACAGCGCCAATATGGCCTCACTCATGACGGGACGTTCGTTCTCGAGGGCCGTTCCCTGTTCAAGAACCTCCAGCTTTTCTAACGGCAGAACCGCGCCCTGCGTGGAGCGACAGAAGTGAGAGTTGCAATGAGTGTCGGAATGAAGATAGGTCTCGGGTTTGCGCTGTCGCTAGCGTTGTTGATCGGGGTGGGCGTAGTCGCGAAGCGAAGCTCGACCGGACTGCTCGATACCGCGGGCATGGTCACGCACTCGTACGCAGTGCTCGAGAAGCTGTCTGAGGTGCGTTCGCTTATCACAGACTATGAGTCTGCAGGACGTGGCTACGCACTGTCCACGGACGAGTCTTTCCTCGACGGGCA
>CAZEWA010000019.1:27519-43480 GCA_964515685.1 uncultured Polyangiales bacterium
CAACGTGGTCGGGATGCTCAGGCGTCGGTAGATAGGACGGAAGTCGTATTCGTCAGCGTCATCCTGATAGCGTTACTCTTGGTAGGATCGGTTGGCTTGGTTGTCAGTCGAGATATCGCCGCATCCGTGGCCGCCAGGGATGCGCTGATTCGAGGGATTCGCGACGCGACGCAGGAACTGGGCTCAGCCTCTGCGGAGCTGCTCGCAGCGACGACGCAGCAGGGCTCAGGTGCCCAGGAGCAAGCGGCGGCGATAGCGCAGACAGCGACGACCGCAGATGAGATCACGCAGACTGCAGAACAGTCGGCTTCACGCAGTCGTTCGGTGGCCGATATCTCGCAGCGCATGGTTGCGGTGGCTCAAACCGGCAAACAAGCCGTGGGTGAGACCACGAAGTGCATTAGGGACCTCCGCCTGCAGGTGGAAAGTATCGCGAAGAATATCCTGCTGCTCTCGGAGAGCGCGCAGTCCATAGGCGATCTCATCACGACGGTCAGCGATCTCGCAGAGCAGTCGAATATCCTGGCCTTGAATGCTGCCATCGAAGCTTCGCGCGCGGGCGAGCACGGGCGAGGCTTTGCGGTCGTCGCTGCGGAAGTGAGGTCTTTGGCCGAGCACTCGAAGAAAGCTACGAAGCAAGTGCGTACGCTGTTGGGAGACATTCAGCGCCAGACCAGTAAGGCTGTCTTGATCACCGAAGAAGGGACCAAGGGAGCCGATGCCGCGACGCAAGCGGTGTCACAAGCGGGAGAGGTATTCCACGAACTTGTGGACTCCGTCGCCACTTCGGCTCAAGCCGCGCTGCAGGTTGCGGCTTCGGCGGGTCAGCAAGCGCTCGGCGTCGCTCAGATTCAGCTCGCCATGAAAGACATCAATCAGGTCACAATTCAAAGCTTGGCGGCAACCCGTCAGATTGAGCGTGCAAGTCAGGATCTCAGCCACTTGAGCACGCGATTGCGCGAAATGGTGGGGTCGTCGGTCTGAAGCATGGATCAAGAAAAGTTGATGCGAAGATTGGTCGGAATTTTCCTCGAAGAACTCGAGGAACACCGGGCCAATTTGGAGCACGGGATTCTGACACTCGAGGCGCAGGTTCGTGGGCACACGGCCACTGACAACGCGCAGACGCCTGCTTCGAGGCGAGAGGTCATCGAGGCCTTGTTCCGTGCTGCTCACAGCCTGAAGGGGGCCGCACAGAGTGTCGGTGCCACGGAGGTTGCGGTTCTCTGTCACGAGCTCGAGCAGGCGTTCCACGATTTGTCGACCGGTGTGTCGACGCTGTCGGTTGCGCGGGTTGGGTTGTGGCTCGCATCGCTCGATCGACTGGGGCTCGCCGCGACGCGCCTGAGGCAGCGCTACGGCGGCGAAGGGCAAGTCGAAACGCAGCCGAAAGCGCGTGAACCAGAGCGAGTGATCCCGCGCGAGGCCGCGTTTGCGCCTCACGAGAAGCCAGCAGAGCCCGCTCCGCCAGAGCCTGCACAGACTGCGATCCGTGCCGCTGTGCCCACGGGGGCGATCGTGCGCGTAAGTAGCGCGAAGCTCGATGCCCTTCTGGCAGACGTCGATGAGCTCAGCACCGCGAGCAGTAAGCTTGAACACTCTGTCCAGGGGATGGGCGATCTGAGGGAGCTGTCGCGTGCGCTTGTGAGCGCTCTTCGATTCGAGACCGCTGAGAGAGGAGCCTTGAGAGGGGGTGGCACGTCGGACCTTGTGGCTTTGGTCGAAAAAGCCACAGCTCTGGACGCGGAGATCCAGCGGCTCGAAGGAAAAGCCCGAGACGATGTGTATGAGCTCAAGCAGCTAGCGAGGAGGGCCGACAACCACGTACGGCGCACGCGGATGGTGCCTTTTTCGGCGGTTTGCGAGGGCTTCGAGCGAGTGGTGCGCGACCTCGGACAGGTTGTCGACAAGGACCTCCTGCTGACGATCGAGAATGAGGATGTGGAAGTCGACCGCGCCGTCGCACAGAGGCTCAAAGACCCGTTGTTGCATCTGCTTCGCAACGCAGCGACGCACGGCATCGAATCGCGAGCACAACGCGCGGCGGCGCACAAGCCTGTCCAAGGTCGCCTGTCGATCGTCGCCTCTCTGCAAGGGAACGAGTTGGAAGTGGTGGTCGCAGACGACGGCCAAGGGCTCGATCTCGTAGGGCTGGAAGCGCGAGCCAAGAGCTTGGGATTCCCTGTGCCCACGGACGACCAGGAGGTTCTACAGCTGGTGTTTGCGCCAGGCCTATCCACCGCAGACAGGGTAACGGAGGTGGCCGGACGGGGCGTGGGGCTCAATGCCGTTCGACGTAGCATCGAGTCGATGCACGGCAGCGTGACGGTAACGTCGCAGGTGGGAGCGTTCGCTCGCTTCACTTTACGCGTGCCCGTGCTGGTGAGCACGTTGCGATGTCTGTTCGCGTCGGTCGCGGGCCAGGTTTATGCGATTCCGTGCTCGCAGATCGTTCGCATCTTGAATTTGAAGGCGGAAGATCTGTTCTTGCTCGATGGCGTGCAAGTGGTGAGGGTCGAGGGAGCCGCGGTGCCCGTGATCGCCTTGGCCGCGGCGCTTGGTGAGGGCGAAAGTCAGGCGCCCGAGCGGGTTCCTGTGCTCGTCGTGTCGGGGGATGGGAAGCACGTGGCCTTCGTCGTAGACAAGGTGCTGGCGGAGGGTGAAAGCCTGCTAAGAGCACTTCCGGCGAGACTGCACGGCATCAAAAACCTGAGTGGGGTCACGACCCTGCCTTCGGGAAAATCTGCTTTGGTCATCCACACTGGCGACCTGTGTCGTGAAGCGCTGCGTTTGACACATTCGGGTGGAGTCAGGATCGCGTTGCACACGCTCGCGTCGCCGCCTCGCCTTTTGGTGGTGGATGATTCACTCACGACGCGCACCCTACTTAAAAGTATTCTGGAGGAAGGTGGCTACGACGTAACGACTGCACAAGATGGCAATGATGCGTGGAAGATGCTGCAGGAGCAGGTCTTCGCGTTGGTGGTCAGCGACGTGCAGATGCCCAACATGGATGGCTTGACGCTGACGGCTACGATTCGTGCTTCAAGCAGGTTGGCTCGACTGCCCGTGATCCTGGTGACGGCGCTCGGATCCGAGACCGAACGACAGCGGGGACTCGATGTCGGCGCGACCGCGTACTTGAACAAGACCGCATTCGACCAATCGGCCCTGCTGCAAGCTGTTGCGAGTCACGTGTGAACGGCGAGCCTATCAGAGTGCTGGTGGTAGATGCGTCGCCGAGCTCGCGAGCACGCCTGAGCGCCATCCTGGCGATGGACTCTGAGCTCGTCGTGGTCGGTGAAGCCTCAGGGGGCGAGCAAGCTATCGCGATGGCACAGCGCTTGCGCCCGGACGTCATCACGATGCACGCACAGATATCCAAACAGGACAGCTTCGAGACGACGATGCGCATCATGGCCGAGGCTCCAACGCCGATCGTCATCGTGACCACCTCCACGCAAGAGATCGCTGTGGAGCTGTCTACGCAAGCGCTTCGCGCCGGAGCGATGACGGTACTGAAGATGCCCGAAGATACGCAGTTCGAGAGCTTCGAGAGGGCACGCCAGATTTTCGCACGCACGGTCAAGACACTCGCGTCCGTAAAAGTCGTGAGGCGCCGCGACCGCAGGGGAGCCACAGTGCCACGGCACTCCGAGCGGCCGAGGGCCAGGGCGCAAGTGATTGCGATCGGAGGCTCCACCGGCGGGCCGGCTGCGTTGCGCTGCATACTCGAGGCCCTTTCTGGGACGTTTTCCGCACCGATCTTGGTGACCCAGCATCTGGTTTCCGGCTTCACCGAAGACTTTACGCAGTGGCTTTCCAGTGCCTGCCGATTGCGGATAAAAGTTGCAGAAAATGGGGAGCCGCTGGTCCGGGGAACGGTCTATGTTGCCCCTGAGCATCTGCATCTTCGTCTCCTCGATCGCAAGATTCACTTGGAAGAAAGTGTCCCGGTGGGTGGATTCAGGCCGGCCATCACAACGATGTTTGAGTCGGTTGCGCATGGGTTCGGAGAGCGCGCGGTAGCGGTCTTGCTAACGGGGATGGGTAGAGATGGCGTGGATGGGCTGCAGGCGGTCCGAGACCATCGGGGGTTCGTAATCGCGCAAGACGAAGCGAGCTCGGTGGTCTTTGGAATGCCGCGGGTTGCCATCGAAGCAGGCGTGGTCGACGAGGTCCTCTCGCTGCGCACAATCGGTTCGAGACTCGAAGAACTCACATGGAATGAGGTGAATCCGTGAATCGCCTTCTCGTCGTAGAAGATAGTCCAACGCAGGCAGCACACATTCAGTTCATCCTGGAGAGTGCAAACTACGAAGTAGAGGTGGCCCCAGACGGCCTTCGTGCGCTTGCCGTGCTCGAGGAACGGTCTTTCGACCTTATCCTTTCCGATGTAAATATGCCGGAGCTGTCTGGCTACGAGCTGTGCGCGAGGGTCAAGGCCAGCCCTAAGCTACAACGCCTGCCCGTAATACTCCTTACATCGCGCGGCGACCCCATGGCTATCGCGCGGGGGCTCGAGTGCGGTGCCGATAACTTTCTGACCAAGCCCTATGATCCTGAGTACCTCGTCGAGCGCGTTCGCTCGATCATCGAGGGGCAGAAGACAAAACGGCGACTATCGGTGGGAGTCGATCTCAATGTGCTCGGGCGACATTTCGTCATTACCTCTGAGAAAGAGCAGATCCTCGACCTGCTGATCTCTACATTCGAAGAGGTGGTACGGACCAATGGGGAGCTGGAAGCACGCACGGAAGAGCTAAACTCGATCCTCGAGAATATCGGGGACGGCGTGGCCGTGTGCGACTTGCGCGGAAAGATCATCCGCTACAACGAAGCTGCGACGCGTCTGCTCGGGGAGCCCGGTAACTTTCCAACAATGGACGCGTGGTTCAACGCAAGCCACCTTTACACTCTCGACCGCGTCACGCCGTTTCCAGCGGAAGATTTCCCTACAGTTGCGGCGCGTGCGGGGGCCACAGCAGACGAATGCGAGATGGTCGTGTGCGATTCGAGCGGCAATTGCACGGCGACCATCGCCATGAATGCGCGGCCTTTGCTCAATGGGGCAGGGCAGACGCGGGGCGTGGTGGTGGTCATCCGGGATATCAGCCAACGGAAAGCTGCGGAATTGCTGCTTGCGGACCAGGCACTCGAGCTGTCTCGGGCCAAGGACCGTGCGGAACAGGAGAGCAGGTACAAATCGCGCTTCTTGGCGAACATGTCGCATGAGCTGCGCACGCCGCTCAACGCGATCCTTGGCTTCTCTGATTTGTTAGGCCAGGAGCTCTTCGGGCCGCTCAACGCTCGGCAGAAACAGTATGTCGGGTACGTGTCACAGAGTGGAGAGCACCTGCTGGCGTTGGTGAACGACATCCTCGATCTTTCCAAGATCGAAGCCAATAAGCTGGACATCATGCGCGAGTGGATAGAACCTCTGAGTGTGATCCGCGCTGCCCAGGGCATTGTGCAGCCGATTGCGGATCGCAAGGGCGTGATGGTGGTGCTGGATGTAGGGGAGACACTTCCCTCTATTTTCGTGGATCCGCTGCGGTTGAAGCAGATTCTGTATAATCTGCTGTCGAACGGTGTGAAATTCACGCCCCGCGGAGGAACCGTCACGTTGCGCGCACAGCGAGCTGAAGGGCTCTTTCAGCTCGCCGTAGAAGACACGGGAATCGGAATTGCACCAGAGAACATGCAGCGTCTTTTCCAGGAGTTCGAGCAGATCGAGCAGGCGCTGGGGCAGAAGAACGAAGGCACGGGACTTGGGCTCGCGCTCACCAGGCGCCTCGTGGAAATGCACGAAGGCACCATCTGTGCGCAGAGCGAATTCGGTCACGGTTCTACCTTTACGGTCGTGTTGCCGCTAATGTTAGGAGCGGAGCGAGCCTGCGCGGGGGAGAGCATCCGACCCGATTCGACTCCGTAATGCGGGCCTCCAAAGGAGATTCAGCATGAGGCGTATGCGCATCCTCGTCGTGGAAGACAATGCTCCGAGCCTGACGCTTGCTGAACATGTTCTGCTACATCGAGGCTACGAGGTCATGACCGCAAGCGATGTTGACGAAGCACGCATGCATATTGTCGATGGCAGTCTAGGTATGGTTTTGACCGACGTGCAGTTGCCAGGAGGCGGAGGCGCCGAAGTGCTGCGGGCCATCCGAAATCAGCCTGAGATTGCGAATATTCCGGTGATCGCGGTCACAGCGCTGGCCATGCTGGAAGACAAGCAGCGGCTCATGGCACTCGGCTTCGACGGTTACATCAGCAAGCCCATCGATATTCGAACCTTCGTGGAGGAAGTGGAGTCGTACCTTCCGTAAGAGCGCGAATCCCTTGACGCGCATGATGCGCGTGTGGTGAATTCGGCCGTAGTGTCTGTGGATGCTGGGGGAAAAGTCGGTGCGACAACGCGAACTGCTCGACGTGGAGACACGCGAGCCCACTATTCTTGTAGTCGACGACGAACCGTTAAACGTCAGACTTCTCTGCGATCAGCTCGAGTCTGAGCGGTATACGCTGCTGGTTGCGATGTGTGGCGAAGATGCCATCGAGCTCGCGCAGCGGCATTTACCCGACGTCATTCTGCTCGATGTCATGATGCCTGGTATGTCTGGGCTCGAAGTTGCAAGTGCGCTTGCTAATGACGAGCGAACGGCGCGTATTCCGCTGTTGGTCGTCACAGCGCTGGGGGATCGGGACTCGAAGATTCTGGCGCTTCGCTATGGCGCAACCGAGTTTCTCCAGAAACCGGTCGATCGCGTGGAACTCTTGGTTCGCGTGCGAAATCTGCTGAAAATGAAGCGATATCAAGACGAGCTCGCGGCCTACTCGCGCTCGCTCGAGTCGCAGGTAGCCGAGCGCACGGCGCAGCTGCGCGAAAGCCATCGCGAGACCATCCTGACGCTCACGCGCGCCGCCGAGTACAAGGACGAGGAAACGGGCGAGCACGTCCGACGCATCAGCTACTACGCAGGCGAGCTTGCGCGTCGCCTGGGGATGGACAGCGAGTTCTGTGACCGCATCTTCCATGCGAGTCCCATGCACGATGTAGGTAAGATTGGGATCCCGGACGCTATCCTCTTGAAGCAGGGAAAGCTCGACGCAACGGAGTGGGGGCGCATGAAGACGCACACGACGTTGGGTGCATGCATGCTTGCTGATTCCAAGTCGCCTTACGTAACGATGGGCGCGGAGATTGCCCTCAGGCACCATGAACGTTGGGACGGGAGCGGCTATCCGGATCGGCTCGCAGGAGAGGCGATTCCGCTGCCCGCGCGCATCATGTGCCTCGGCGACATCTACGATGCACTGCGCTCGAGGCGCCCGTACAAGGAGCCCTTTAGCCACGAGCAAGCTTGCGAGATTATCCTGAAGGGCGATGGCCGCACGATGCCGGGGCACTTCGATCCGGCGGTGCTGTCGACCTTTGCGGGCGCAACCGACTACTTCGCCGAGATCTTTATGGAGTGGAGCGATCCTATCGCAGCGGAGTAGGGCGCAGCCGGATGGAGTTTAGCCACAGCGCGCTGCGCCCAGTGACGTGGACGCGACCGGGCGCCTCGACGCCGGATCCGAGCCACTTCCTGTGGAACACCTTCTAAGCGAGCTCGAGAAGCAGCAGGTCCGGGTTTTCCAGGTATGCGATGACGTCGTAAGCGAACGCAGCGCCTACGTGTCCATCTACGATCCGGTGATCGAGCGAGAGCGAAAGCAGCATCACCTTCCCGATGACAATCTGACCATCGCGCACAACAGGCTTCTCCTTTACGCGGTGCACGCCGAGGATGCCGACTTCTGGATAGTTCAGGACGGGCGTCGCCAAAAGGCCGCCAAGCTTGCCGAGCGAGGTCACCGTGAAGGTCGACCCGGTAAGTTCACTCGACGCAAGCGAGCCTGTACGTGCGCCCTCCGAGAGCCTCGCTATCTCGCGCGCGAGCTCGAGCGGGCTCTTTTGATCCGCATCGCGCACGACGGGAACCACCAAGCCTTGGTCCGTCGCGGTCGCGACGCCCACGTGGTAGTAGCGCTTGTACACAAGCTCGTTTTTAGCTTCGTCGAGCGCGCTGTTGAGGACTGGATGCTTCTTGAGTGCCAGTGTGACGGCCTTGACGATGAAGGGCAGGTAGTTGAGCTTCACGCCGTGCGTTTCGGCGCTCGGACGCAGGCGCTCGATCAGCCTGACAAGCGCGTCGACCTCGACCTCCTCGACGAAGGTAAAATGGGCAGCCTTTTGCGTCGTCATCTGCATGCGCTCGGCGATACGCCTGCGCAGTCCGACGAAGGGCTTTCGGTCTTCTCGCTGCGCGTCTCCGAGAGACGGCGCCTTGGCCTGATGCAGGTCGCGGGAGCTCGGTGTCGCAGCTTCGCCCGAGAAGCCACGTACGTCGGACTTGGTGACACGCCCGCCTTCGCCCGAGGGTGGGACTCGCCGCAGGTCGACGCCTAAGTCTCGCGCAAGTTTGCGTGTGGCCGGGGTAGCGAGCGGCTTGTCGGCGAAGAATGCCGCGTGTGTCGTTTGGGCAGCTTGAGGCGTAGCCTCGCGTACCGGCCTGGGCTGAGCAGGACTTAGCTTTTGCGGCGAGGACTCGGCCTGTGCGGGGACCGCGCGTGGGCCGTTCCGTGTAGCGAAGAACGAAGCGCCAGGCAGAGACTCTCTTATATCTCCGACCGCGCTGGCGGAAGTTCCACCCTCGGATACGCGCAGAGGGCGCGGGACCGCGCTCTCACGCGGCACAGGCACCTCACTCAGGCGCGTTCCAGTGCGCAGGCTTGAAGCAGCAGGTGCTTGAAAGCGTGAGCGCGCGGTATCGTTGTCAGGAGGTTTGCTCGGTCGCTCGAGTCTGCGCTCGCTGTGAGCATCGCCCGCCTCGGAGGTGTCGATGACCACCAGCACGCTACCGACGAGGACGCGTTCACCGATATTGGCGTTAAGCTGCGCGATGCGGCCCGCCCGAGGTGCGCCGATGGTGACCGTGGCTTTGTCAGTCATGACTTCGACCATGTCTTGGTCTTCTGTCACGTGCTGGCCGGGCTCCACGTGCCACGCCACGACTTCACCTTCTGCAACGCCTTCGCCGATGTCCGGCAGTCTGAACGCGTACATGCTCATGAGTCAGCCTCGATTTAGTAGTGCGCGGTGTCGAGTAGAGCCGGGAGGATGCGGTGAGCGAGCGGCAGGTACTCGTTTTCGAGCGTGTAGGGGAAGGGCGTATCCCAGCCTGTTACGCGTAAGGGCGGCGCTTCGAGGTGTAGGAAAGCCTTCTCCGAAAGCATGGAGACAATCTCGGCACCAAAGCCGCAGCTCCTGGGTGCCTCATGCACCACCACCACGCGTCCCGTGCGTTTGACGCTCGAGAGCAGGGTTTCTGTATCGAGGGGCCACAGGGTGCGCAGGTCGATGACCTCGGTGTCGACGCCCTTTTGTGCCGCTTCTTCTGCAGCCGCGAGGGCTTCGTAAAGCATGGCGCCCCAGGCGATGAGCGTGACGTGTTCGCCGTCGCGTACCACTTTGGCCGAGCTCAGGGGGATCAGAAATTCGTCGCTCGGCACGTCCATCTTGACAGCGCGATACACGCGCTTGGGCTCGAAAAAGACGACAGGATCGGGGTCGCGGATGGAGCTCAGCAACAGCCCCTTGGCATCGTAAGGATTGGACGGACACACGACCTTCAAGCCTGGCGTGTGGATGAACAGAGATTCGGGGGACTGCGAGTGATAGTGCCCCCCCTTGATGCCGCCGCCCATTGGCGTGCGAATCACCATGGGCACAGTGTATTCGCCGCCTGAGCGGTAGCGGTACTTGGCAGCCTCATTCACGATTTGGTCGAAGGCTGGGTAGATGAAGTCTGCAAACTGAATCTCGGGGACGGGCCGGAGGCCGTACATCGCCATGCCGATGGCGCTGCCGATGATGCCGTTTTCGGAGAGCGGTGTATCGATGACCCGCTCCTCTCCGAACTCATCCATCAGCCCCTGCGTCACGCGAAATACACCGCCGACCTTACCCACATCTTCGCCCAAAAGCACGACCCTGTCGTCTAGGCGCATTTCGTGGCGCAAGGCATCGTTTAGGGCTTGAACCATGGTCATTTCGGCCATCAGTGCCCTCCCTTGGGACGCGGCCCATTTTCACAGTCTTCGAACTGCTCTGTCAGGTGCTGCGGACGTTCTGCGTAGACGCCATCGAACATCGTTTCGAGTTTTGGCCGCGGCTTCTTTTCTGCCGTGTCAATGACGTGCTTGAGCTCGCCCTCGACGCGGAGGCGCGCGCGGGCTTCGGTCTTGTCATCCCAGGCTCCCAACACTTCGAGGTGCGTACGCAGACGCAGCAAGGGGTCTTCCTGGTCCCACTGCTCGACTTCGTCGTTGTCGCGGTAGGCCTTGGGGTCGTCTGAGCTCGAGTGGCCGCCGAGGCGGTAGGTCAGCATCTCGATGATGGTGGAGCCTTCGCCGCGCGCGGCACGGGTCACGGCTTCCCTCACGGTGCGATACACGGCCAGCGCATCGTTTCCGTCGCAGCGCACGCCCTTGATGCCGTAGGCGATGGCTTTGCCCGCGAAGCTGGCAGACGCGGTCTGTTTTTCGCTCGGCACGCTGATGGCCCAGCGATTGTTGCGGCACAAGAACACGTTGGGCGTCTTGAAAACGCCGGAGAAATTCAGTGCGGAGTGGAAATCGATGGAGCTCGTTGCGCCGTCACCGAAGAACGCGGCGGCCACCATGTCGTCTTTGCGCAGCTTACCCGCCCAGGCAAAGCCGACCGCTTGCGTAATCTGTGTGCCGATGGGCGAGCTCACCGAGCCGTAGCGATATTTGCGGCCTGTGAAGTGGTCGGGCATCTGTCGACCGCGCACCACATCGTCTTCGTTGCCGAACATGTTGTCGAGATAGGTTTGCAGCGGGAAGCCGCGGTAGAAGAGTGCGCCCATCTCGCGGTAACAGGGAAAAATCCAATCCTGATCCCGCAGGGCCGCGGTGGCGCCGATGATAGAGGCCTCCTCGCCCCGACAACCGACGTGAAAACCGATGCGGCCCTGTCGCTGCAGCGTCAGCATGCGCTCATCGATGAGCCGCGTGCGCAACATGCCTTCGTAGATACGCAAGACCTGCTCGGTGGGGAGGCCGGGGTCTTGGGCTGGGTCTGCGCGCCCGTCGGGCCCGAGGACGCGCTCTACAGATAGAATCGAATGATCGGACGTTCGGTTGGGCGGGATTTGGTATTGCATCAGCTCACCACTACGAGTCGCCTTGGCTGCTTGCCGTAGCGATCATGGAAGGAAGCGGGTTCTCCGCGAAGGACACCTTTGAGGAACGCCTCGGCCGCTCGGTAACTCGAGCGCACGAGAGGTCCGGACGCCACGTACTTGAAGCCCATGGCTTGGCCTGCGGTCTGGTAACGCTCGAACTCCTCGGGATCCACGTAGCGAATGAGGGGCGCGTGCTTTTCACTGGGTCGCAGGTATTGGCCGATGGTCAGAACATCGACTTCGGCTTCACGTAGGCGATGCATAGCTTCAAGCATCTCCTCTTCTGACTCCCCACAACCAACCATCAATGAACTTTTGGTGACCTGGGCGCCGAAATCTCTGGCCCAGCGCAGCACAGAAACGGAACGATCCCAGCTACAACGTGCGTCACGCATGCTGCGTTGCAAGCGCGGCACCACTTCGACGTTGTGCGCAAACACGTCGGGCTTGCCGTCTTCGATGATGGTGCGGATGTCCGAAGCTACGCCAGCAAAGTCCCCGACGAGCGTTTCGATGAGAAGCTCAGGAGACAGTTCCTTACTGCGACGGACTGTTCGGGCGACGTGAGCCGCGCCGCCATCGAGCAGGTCGTCGCGATCGACCATGGTGAGCACGACATACGAGAGTCCCATTTGGCTGAGGGCGCGCGCGGTATTTTCGGGCTCACGTGGGTCGATGGCGCCGCGCGGATCGCCGGTGTTGACGGCGCAGAACCGACAGCCGCGCGTGCAGGTTTCTCCCAAAATCATGATCGTTGCTGTGCCCTCGCGCCAACACTCGCCGATGTTGGGGCAGCGGGCCTCTTCGCAAACGGTCTTGAGGTCGAGGCTTCGAAAGCGAGCTTTTAAATCCTGATACTGGTCTCCGCCAGGCATCCGGACTCTCAGCCAATCAGGTTTCTTCTGCCGATCCATCGGGTGTTCGTACCTCGCCGCTCTTGGCTTTCGGGCGAATGCCCAACCGAGCTTGAGCTACTGGTGATCTCTCACGTTTTTGCCCTTTGTGCCATGTGACGCAGGGGGGATGAGCGTCGCTCTTTCCATGCTATCCCAGATCGGCGTGAATGAGCTCTTCGAACGTTGGCCTACCCTCGCGGCTCTCGCCCACCTCAAGCTCACGGAGCTACCCACTCCCGTGGTGCACCTTCCCCGGATTTCCGACAAGGTGGATTCGAACGTATGGATCAAGCGCGATGGGCTGAGCGCGCCGCGGTACGGGGGAAACAAGGTTCGAAAGCTCGAGTTTTCCCTGGGGAGAGCGCAGAAAAAGGGCGCGGATACGCTTATCACTGCGGGCGGGGTGGGCAGCCATCACGTATTCGCAACCTCGCTGTACGGGGCCGAATTCGGCTTTGACACGCATGCCGTGCTGCTGCCTCAGCCCTACCACGCGCACGTAGAAGAACAGCTCCGCGCGGACCTCGCGATAGGGACCCACCTCTACGCGGCTCAGCATGTATCGCAAATGCTGCGCGAGATCGTGCGCATCGCGGCGCGCCTGAAGCTGCAGGGCAAGCGCCCCTACGTACTCCCGATCGGGGGCTCCAACGTTTGGGGTACATTGGGCTACGTCAACGCAGGTCTGGAGCTTGCGGCGCAGATCGACGCCAGGCTGTGTCCGGACCCGGACGCGGTGTTCGTGGCTTGCGGCAGTTGCGCCACGGCAGCTGGGCTTGCACTCGGATTGGCTGCAGGGGGGGTGTCGACCTCGGTGGTGGCGGTGCGAGTGACCGGCCGCATGCTCGCCAATCGCCTGGTCCTGCGTCGGCTCATCTGGAATGCGCAGGACATTCTGCGTGGGCTTGAACCGCGGTTCCCTGATGTGGCTAGGCGTGCGTTTGCGAGCCTCACGCTCGACGACAGCGAGCTGGGACGCGGCTACGGGCTGAGCTCGCCCTCGAGTGAGGCGGCGCTTGCTCTCGCACAACGTGAGGGCGGCGTGACGCTCGACACGACCTATACGAGTAAGGCTTTTGCCAGTCTATTGCGCGCTGCGGAAGGCGCGCGTCGCGGGCAGAAGCTTTTGTTTTGGAACACGTTGTCGAATGCTTCACTCGCGCCGTTCTTGGCGGAGGCGCCTGAAGCGCCCGAAGAGTTTGTGAAGCTTTTGACGCTCGAGCCGTGAGTGGGCCGTGCATCGGGCTCGGACTTTCTGCGCTCCAAACGTCGAACCCGGCGGACGTCTTTTCGATCCAAACGGAACGTACGCCGTCTGTGTGGGCCAGGATGCCGCGCTCAGCAAGCTCCTTGAACTCTCCCGCTTCATTCAGGATGAAGTGCCTGGGACTGTCGCCCTTGTCGTTGTAACGTTCAGTTGAGCGTGGCGCTGAAAACGAGCCCGATGTCGCTGACGTAGATGCGCTCTTGCGAGCCGTAGATCTGGGCTTTCATGGTGTGGAAGCTGCTTCGCAAGGCCGCGCCTAGGCCCCAGTCGCCCATGCTTCCTACCCACCACTCTTTGCCCAAGCTGAGGGTTCCGCCAACTCCAGCACGGCTGTCGATGGTGAGCCTACCATCTCGGCTCTCCGTCATGCCGGATACGCCGGATATCGCAGTGATATACACGTTGGCGGGCATCACATAGTAGGTCACGCCTGCGCCGAGCAAAGCGCAGCCCGCCTCGACATCTACGCCGCCTTCGCGCACTCCGCCCACCTCGCGTCGCGATTCGTAGACGCTCAAGAACACAGCGCTTCCATGGAGGATGAAGTTCTCAAAAAGCGCAGCGCCTACAGCGAACTCGAAGTGCGTGGAGAGCCCGCGCGACTTGACCGCAAGCGTGCGCTCGCCGAACGGCTCGTCGTAACGCATGCCGCCCGCACCGACGCCCGTCGCGATACGCAAGAAAAAGCCTGTGTGGGTGCGAGCGCCTTCCCAGTGAGGCTCTTCGTAGGGGGCGTCGTCTAGAATGGGCGTCGTCCGGGGGATTGAAGGTTGTGCGCTCGCAGGTTTTGCGTCGACCGAGCGCGCGTCGTCGGCCTCAGCCTGCGGATACCGGTAGCCCGGTGGATAAAAGCTGTCCCCAAAAGGAGGAGGATTGCCCGCTGGGCGCGGCACAGGCGCGGGGGCCGCCGCAGGGGGCGAAATCTCGGGCGTGGCCGGGACCGGCGTAGAAGCAGCTTCGGACGCGCTTTCAGGCAGCGATTCGTGGGGGCTGGGGGAGGCCACGGCCTCTGGCTCGGCGGACGACGCGGGCAGTTGTGGCTCGAGGGCCTTCGCGTGCGCTGTGAGCCAAAGCGGGAGCAGAGCGAGCACAAAAGCGTACACCCACTGGGTTTTGGGAGCGCGCAGAAGGGATGTGCAAAGCCACGCAATCATGTTTGACGGGTGCCATGACTGCAGTCGCCTGGCAACTGCGCAAGGCTGTGCCCTATAGTTCCCACCCATCCAATAGTTTTCGCTGGGGGTGGCGCATGCAGGCCCGTGACTTTGCACGGGGTGCGCCTGAGAGAGTCCCCTCGAACCTGATCCGGGTTATGCCGGCGGAGGAAAGCGATGTCCGACGTGAACGAAAAAGCCAAAACGAACAAGACCAAGGGCGCGAGCTTGCAGGTCGCTGCGAGCGATGTGGGCCAGGTCCCTGAGCTGCCGCCGCTCGCCACGAGCTTTCCGAACTCGAGCAAGGTCGAAGAGTCGGACCTCGCGGTTCCCTTTCGCGTCATCGAGCTGAGTGGCGGTGAGCCCGCGCTCAAGGTCTACGACACCACGGGGCCCCAGGGCTTTGGCGTGCGCGAAGGCTTGCCCAAGCGTCGCAGTGAGTGGATTCAAAAGCGCCTGGCCGAGGCCGGCCCTGTCGAGACGCGCAACGTCACCCAGATGCATTACGCAAGGCGCGGCATCATCACCGAAGAGATGCGCTTCGTGGCGATCCGCGAGAACGTGGAGCCCGAGTTCGTGCGCAGCGAGATTGCACGCGGTCGTGCGATCATTCCGGCGAACATCAAGCATCCCGAGCTTGAGCCGATGATCATCGGGCGCAACTTCCTCGTGAAGATCAACGCCAACATCGGCAACAGCGCGGTCAGCTCGTCGATTGAAGAGGAAGTCGAGAAGCTGCAGTGGGCCACGCGCTGGGGCGCCGATACGGTGATGGACCTCTCCACCGGCAAGCGAATCCACGAAACCCGCGAGTGGATCCTGCGCAATGCGGCCGTGCCGATCGGAACCGTCCCGATCTACCAGGCGCTCGAGAAGGTCAAGGGCAAGGCCGAAGACCTCAACATCGACATCTTTCTCGAGACGCTGGAAGAGCAGGCCGAGCAGGGCGTCGACTATTTCACGATCCACGCAGGCGTGCTCTTGCGTTACGTGCCGCTCACGGCCAAGCGCGTGACAGGCATCGTGTCGCGCGGCGGCTCCATCATGGCCAAGTGGTGTCTCGCGCACCACAAGGAGAACTTCCTGTACACGGAGTTCGACCGCATCTGTCAGCTACTCAAGAAGTACGATGTCAGCTTTTCGCTCGGTGATGGCTTGCGCCCGGGCTCCAACGCAGACGCCAACGACGAAGCGCAGTTTGGCGAGCTCGAGACGCTCGGTGAGCTCACCAAGCGCGCCTGGGAACATGATTGCCAGGTCATGATCGAGGGCCCAGGCCATGTACCCATGCATCTCATCAAAGAGAACATGGACAAGCAGCTCGAGGTTTGCCACGAAGCGCCGTTCTACACGCTCGGGCCGCTCACCACCGACATCGCGCCCGGCTAC
>CAZEWA010000020.1:0-25700 GCA_964515685.1 uncultured Polyangiales bacterium
TCGATGAAGTGAAGAACGCTCCGTTTCGCCCCTACCATCAGAAGGCGGGCTAAGAGCCGATCCTACACCTCCCGTTGCCTGCCGGGTCCGGTTGTAGGATCGGCGCTAACCGAAGGGTCGGTTCTCAAGTGTCAACGCTTCTAGACTTTGACGTGCTTAGGGCGCTTGACGAGCGCGGCGGCGCGTCGCGTGTCCAGCGGCGATTCCTCGCCCGCCTGTTCGCCGCGCTCAGCGATATCGGCGTCAACGCCCGTGAGGTAGTCGCGCGCTGCAGCGCTGCCAACGCAAGCGTGGCCGAACACGGCTGGCCAGCGTTTACGTTCTGGGAAGCCGCGCTAGAGATCAGCGGTGAATCTGGGATCGGGGTTCGCCTTGCGGAACGCTTGGCGCCCGCCGACTTCGGCCTGCTCGGCGGCCTGGTGGAAAACAGCGGCACGCTCGGTGAGGCGCTGCTGCACGCGTTGCGCATGTCGCGCCTAAGCCTGACGAAAGTACATGTCGGTGCGTACTCCGACGGCGAGCACACGTGCATCACCTTGGCGTCGGCGCGCCCGTCTGCGCTTCACAATGAGGAAGTCGACTTCCTTATGGCGATAGGCATCTTAGGCGCACGTGCGGTCACCAGAACGGAGATCGGGCTTTCTGAGGTGGTCCTGGCTCACGAGCCTCCAAGGGATGCGAGTCATCATCAGCGCGTGTTTCGAGCACCCCTTCGTTTTGATGCGACGCAGACCGCATGCACGCTCCCTACCGCGCTTCTGCTGCTACCGCTTCCGCGCAGTGATGCACACCTTCTATCCACCCTCTCAGATAAAGCTGCGCAACGACTCACGGTCTCAGCTGGCGAGTTCTCCCAGCAGGTCCAAGCCGCCATCCTAGCTGAGCTGCGTAGCGGCGACCCGAGCATCAAGCGCGTGGCATCCCGGCTCAGGACGCATCCGCACACGGTTACGCGCAAACTTCGCACTGTAGGCCTGAGCTACCGCGAACTCCTTATCAGAACCCGCTTCGAGCTTGCTTCACAGTATCTTCAGCGGGCTGGCACGCGCATGACGACGATTTCCGACGCGCTAGGGTACTCGAACAAGAGCGCGTTCATTCGCGCATTCACGCGCCACGCGGGTTGCTCTCCCGTGGAGTACCGAAGGCGTACTCAACAGCCGTTATCAGAGTAGCTGGCGGCGACGATATCCGCTTCGCCGAGCTGAGTGACGTGAGGAGAGGAATGGTCCTTCGAGAGAGTTGCGTTGAGGTATGGGGGGTGATCATGTCGTCCCCCATCGTTGCCTGGTGTGTGGGAGTCTGCTTGAGCCCAACTGTGCTCCAAAGCTGTAGACAATTCAACAATGTTCAGTTATGGAGAATGAACAGCGCCTGGATCCAGTGCGCGGTTCGAATTTGGCAATTTGGCGCACAATATTCGCACATAGCCCGTAATGGCATTCCGCCGGTGTTTCGCTGTGCGTAGGATTTGCAAATGGTGTTTCTCGGGAGAAAAGCCATGGTTCGGATCTCATCCAGGTGCTGGACGGTGGTGGTAGGTGGCCTACTTGCGGTGGGATGCGGGGGTGCCGACGATGCCGTTAGGGCGCCTCTGACGATTCCAGACAGCGGTACATGGGAACTCGGGCTCACGGTTCCTGCGAGCCCTCAAGGTGTAGGAGACCCTGAGGCCGGCCGCGAGTTGTTGCTCAATGGCGGCTACATGGGCTGTGGAATCCCTGCGCGTCTGCTGGAACTTCCTCTGCTTTCCGATGTGATAACAAGCGTTCTTACTCCGCAGGGGAAGGGGCAGAAGCTCGAAGGACGCAACGCGGTGAACGCGGACCTCGGCCATGCGATGAACATCTTCGAGTCGCTCGATGGCGTTCAAGTCGCCAATGTTAGCTGCCTGATGTGTCACGCGGGCCGCTTCAACGGCGAACTCATCATTGGTCTCGGGGCGGCGGACTCCGACTTCACGGATGGCTTCGGAGGCGGCGAGGAGTCGACGACTGGAGAAGGGCTACCTTCGAGCATCACGGCGTTGCTGGGCTTGGACGATGCCGAGGCCCACAACCTCAACAAGATGCTCGCACGCAGCGCCGCTTTCACAGGCATCACTGCCATGCGTACAGTAGGGCAGAATCCGGCCGAAGCCATGGCGATAGCTCTGATGGCTCACCGCAAGCCTGACCTTTCATGGAGCGACGAGCCTGTGGTGGCGTGGGAGTTCCGCGATCGAGAGGGTAATGTCGACGCGCCCGAGCCCTTTCCTTCGGACGTGCCCCCTTGGTGGCGCGCTAAGAAGAAGAATGCGCTCTTCTACAATGCGATGGCGCGTGGCGACCACAGCGGAAGTATGGCACTTGCTAGCAGCATCTGCATCGACAGCGTCGAACAGGCCGAGGGCGTTCGCCAGAATTTCCATGACATGCATGCATTCGTGCTGACGCTCGAGGCTCCGAAGTACCCACTGAGCATCGACGCAAAGCTTGCGGGCGCGGGCGAAAGAGTCTTCGTCGAGAACTGCGCCGGTTGCCACGGGACATACGGGGAAACAGACGCGGACGACACCTACCCGAATCTTCTTTTTCCGCTCGATGTCATTGGCACGGACACGGTGCTGGCGGAGGGTGGGGTCATTCATGCGCCGCAGATGACAGAAGCGTACAACCAAACGTATTACGGCGAGGTTACGCCATTTGTCGTGAACGACCCGGCCGTCGGTTATGTGGCGCCGCCTCTCGATGGTGTCTGGGCCACAGGGCCCTTCTTGCACAACGGATCGGTACCCACCATCGAGCTCGTCTTGGACAGCAAATCACGTCCTAAGTACTGGCGCCGCCAGGACTACGACAGCAAGCATTTCGACGAGGCTGCTCTCGGTTGGCCGTTCACAGAGCTCGAGACAGGGCAGGCCGAAGCGCATTTCGTCGACCGCAAGCACATCTACGACACCACGCTGTTTGGTCAGTCCAACGGCGGTCATACCTTTGGCGATCACCTCACGCCGGCCCAGCGCCGGGCTGTGCTCGAGTACCTCAAGACCCTCTAGTTGGGCCAAAAAATCTAGGTGAGACACCTCATGTTACTTCCATGGACACCATCCGATGCTGTAGCTCCGCTCGCTGCTCGCAGGCCAGTCGATGCATAGTATTGCGGCGCTCTCGGAAGCTTCGTTTCGTCGCCCCTTCGGGAGGCCTCGCTCTCCTCTCGTACGCAAGGCCATCGCTGCGCTCGATGCACATCGAGACTGCCAGCAGATTGTCCGATTGCTAGTCACGTACGAGTTTCCCTTCGACATCCAGCGTTCGTTGGAAATAGCGCTCTTCCATACGTATGGGAGTCGATCTGTCGCGCGTTTGCTCGACAGGACGGGTGAGTTAGAGAAGCACGGGCAGAAGCGCTACGATGACACGCGTCTTTTGATCGGACACTTTCTCGAAGCCGGTTGGAATGCCGATGGCGTTCAGGCGATCGAGCGAATGAACAGCCTCCATTCACGCTTCAGCATCCCGAATGACGACTTTCTCTTCGTACTTTGGACGTTCATCGATTTTCCTATCCAGTGGATGACCGACTTCGGATGGCGCACGTTCACTGAGCACGAGAAACTGGCGTGGTTCAATTTCTGGAGCCGTATCGGTCAACGCATGGGGATTCACGGCATACCCGAGACCAAGACCGCGTTGGACGCTTTCGTTCACGCGTACGAAACGCGGGAGTTCGTACCCAGCGATGCCAGCGCGCGCGTCGCACAGGCAACCTTGAACATTTTTGGTGCTTGGTGGCCGGCTCCTCTACGCCCGCTCATCGCTGCGTCCGCTCTGAGTCTTGTACGCCCCCAGCTCTTGCCGGCCATTGGCGTCGCGCCCCCTGCCCCCTGGATAGGGTACGCCGTACGCAGCTCGCTGAAGATGCGTCGCTGGATCAAGCGCTACGTCTCCCTGGAGCGCCAGCCTTCAACCATTGCAACGAGCCTCAATCGAACCTATCCCGAAAACCGCTACACCATCGATGCGCTGGGCCCTGCGCACGCTGTGGGTGTCAGCAGGCGTGGCTCAAGAGACGTTTCATAGGACGCCGCTGCCGCCTTGAACATGCGCTCGGAGAATCGGAAACGGATACCGGATTTTGGGTTGCGAACCTTGACAAGACCAGCCTTGCGTCAAACGAATCAGCAATGCTCAGCATTGATTTAAGAGGAAAGCGCGCGCTCGTCGCGGGTGTCGCCGACGACGCAGGACTCGGATTCGCCATTGCGAAAGCGCTGACTGAAGCGGGCGCTAGCGTCTGCGTGGGGACCTGGCCGCCGGCTCTCGGCATCTTCGAGACCCTTCTACGGCGTGGCAAGTTCGATGAGTCACTCCGCTTCGAATCCAAGCCCGGCAAGCTAGAGTTTGAGCGGGTATACCCGCTCGATGCTGAATACGACAGCATGGATTCAATGCCGCCTGAGCTACGCGACAGCAAGCGCTATAAAGAACTGGGTGATGTCAGCATCGGCGGCCTGGCGATGCGCTTAGCGAACGACTTTGGCGATCCGTGCCTCGATATTGTCGTGCACAGTTTGGCCAATGGCTCTGAAGTAAAGAAGCCATTGCTGGAGACCTCGCGCAGAGGATATCTGAGTGCCAACAGCGCGAGCGCGTATTCTTTCGTCTCCTTGCTTCAGCATCTTGGACCCCTGACGCGGCGGGGAGGCTCGTTCCTGTCATTAAGTTACGTTGCGTCCGAAAGAGTAATTCCCGGTTATGGCGGCGGCATGTCGTCGGCCAAGGCCGCTCTCGAGAGCGACACAAAGGTACTGGCTTACGAAGCCGGACGAAAATGGGGCCACCGCGTAAACGTGATCTCGGCAGGGCCGTACGCATCGCGCGCCGCTAGCGCGATAGGTTTCATCAAGGCGATGATCGACTATTGCGCGCAGCACACCCCACTGCCGGAACCGCTCTTGGGGCGGGAAGTGGGGACGGCAGCCGCTTTCTTGGCAAGTCCACTCGCGTCTGGCATCACTGGCCACACGCTCTATGTCGACAAGGGTTACTCCGCGATGGGTTGTCCGGTCGACTTGGCCGCTAGGGTTGAAGCTGCGCCTAAACACTAAGTACGGCTGTTTCCGCTCGATAGAAGTGCTATTTTTTGCTTTCGAAACACGGTCGGCGAAAGCTGCGTCCAGCGTCTAAATGCCCTTGCGAACGCGCTCACGCTGTTGAAGCCAAGTCGTAGTGCGATGTCTTCCAAGGACCACTTCGGATCGAGCAAATAGCTGCACGCTCGCTCAAATCGGGCTTCTGAGAGCAGAACGGCGAACGACGTGCCCGCCTGGTGCAAATGGCGTTGGAGCGTCCGTTCTGTTAAGCTTAATCTTCGTGCGACCTGCGCCGGAGTAAGCTCGGCCGGGGTTGCACATTGGAGAACATCTCGAACCCGATCGCAGAGGTCCCCGGCTTCGACCTTGGCCAGATGTCGCCGGACCAGTTCTTCATTGTGTTCGGCAAGCGTGCTGATGCCTCCCGGAAGCCGGCGATCAAGCCATGAGGCGTCGAACGTCATGGCATCTTCTGTTTCGCCGAAGTGAATGGGAGAACGGAAGAATCGCTGATAGGGCGTGTCGTCCGACGGTTGCGGGCGACGCTGTTCGACCAAGATTGGCGACATCTCGCGCCCCGCCAGCCATCGACACGTACGCAACAGGAGCGACATCAATGCATCGACGGTCTCGTAGCCCACGGGGCGCACGCTAATGTGCGGGTGCTTCACTTCTTCCACACGCCCGGCGTAGGGGAGTATGACCAACCGTACCCGATCGGAGAACGTGTCGAGGCGGAACTCGTTCGCATCGCTCACCACGCGGCTGTACCGAATCAGCATCCGTAAGGCGTCGCGCAGGCTGACGCTTGCAGCAACCGCGTATCCCAGCGCGTGGAACGTGGTCGGTCTGACGTAGCGCGATACCGTCAAGCCGCAGGCCGGATCATCGAAGGCCTCCACAGCGGCATGCCACAGCACTCGAGTGGTCGACAGAGATTGCCGAGTGCTCGGCGCGTTGAGTCCATGCCGCTCGAGTCCCGCCCGACGTAGCAGGGCCGCACTGTCGTGACCGTGTGCATCGAGCGCATCGACGATGATCTGCGCCCAACTGGATAGCACTGTGGGAGATCGCGCCATCCTGCCAACATGAGCGAACGCCGCACCATCAGCCAAGCGAAATCCCGGCAGTGGATTCGAAGTGCATTGGAGGAGCGTCTTACGGGGCGCGCAAGCCAATGGGGGGCGTCATCGTGGCTAAACGCGGCGGCGCTCGAGAGCGTGCGATCGCGACGCGTCACGCATCAGGTCTTGCGTGGACCTGCGAGCGCAAACCTGGCGCTCTGCGGGTCCATGGCTTCGATGACCCAGCCACCTCCAGGTACCTCCACGGGGCCGAGCACGACTTTGCCGCCGTGCTCGGTGAGGCGCTGTTGGGCTGCGTCGATGTCGTCGACGTTGAAGTAGTAGAGCCATGACGGTCGCGGGGCGTCGGGGCTGTCCATCATGCCGCCGATGACGTCTCCGGTGCTTCGGCTGAAAACCAAATAGGTGCCCATGGGCCCCATGTCGAATGAGTCGGCCTGGGTCCAGTTGAACTGCTCTGCGTAGAACGCCAATGCAGCCTTTCGCAACCTATGCGCGTGGCGCTCGCAGCAGAGGTGGCGCTCAGCCTGTCTTACGCGCGGTGGGGGTCGCATCGTTGTCCGGTGCTTCAGTCGGCTCGCGAGACACGCTCGTCGGCTCGTGCAGCGAGCGGATGTACGCCTGATGGGAGGGCGTTCGTTCGCACAAGGCTTGGGCTTGACGGGCGATCTCAGCGAAGCGTTCATCGGCTGCGGTAGGGCCTGCTTGGCGCATGATCGGCGGGGCATGCTCTGGGTACACTCCCATGCCAGACAGCACCGCCGCCCAGTTGTGGTCGAGAAATACGTGGAATGAACGGAAATCCGTGGGGGAAATGCCCTGGCGATAGGCTTCCAGTGTCGCGCGCAAAGTGTCAGGAATGGGCAGCTCGTTCTTTACCGCACGCCAGAACGGAGTGTCCTCGCGCTGCGTCGTGCAGTAGTGCATCACAATGAAATCCCGGATCTGGTCGTAGACCTGTGCGATCATCTCATTGTAGCGAGCTTGGTAGGCCGGGTTGAACGTCCGATCGGGAAACAAGGTGATAAGGTTTGAGAGCTGGTACTCAGTCATGAAGATGCTGGTGGATTCGAGCGGTTCGATGAACATCGTCGAAAGTCCGATGCCTACGCAGTTCTTCACCCAGGCGCGCTGGCTGCGACCCACGCGCATCTTGATGTGGTTTGCCGTTACGCTCTCGCCGCGCGTTCCGAGGAGGGTCCGCAGCTCTTGTTCGGCACCTTCGGAACTCTGGAACTGGCTCGCATAGACGTAGCCCGTGCCCTCGCGATGGTAGAGTGGGATGTGCCACGACCAGCCTGAGCTGTTGGCGTGCGACACGGTGTAAGGCGGGATGCCGTCGCGATTCGGATCGTTGGGCGGCTGCAACGCCACCGCACTGTCGCAGGGCAGGTAGCCCGTGCTCGAGAGGAAGGGCTCCTCGAGCGCCTTACCGAGCAAGAGACTGCGGAATCCTGAGCAGTCGATGAAGAAATCGGCAGACAGCTTGCGACCTTGCTCCGTGTGAACCGAGTCGATGTTGCCTTGAGCGTCGCACTCTACACCGCGCACGTGATCGATGATGTGCTCCACGCCGCGCGTCTTGCACAGGTCCCGCAGGAAGCCCGCAAGCAGGCCGGCGTCGAGGTGATACGCGTAGCGGAGGTCGAGCTCACCTGCGCGTAGTGCGGGACCGAAGCGTTTCTCATCGCACAGGCGCGGAACGACCGACGCCAGGCGGTCATAGCGATCGCGGCCGCCTCGGGCCACGCGATCCATCCAGCAGTGAACGGTGGTCAGGCCTTCTGCCGGATTTTGGAAGTGGTTTTTGCCAAATGGACGTACTGGCGGATTGGGCCGCGAAAAGAACGGATGGTAGAAACTGTCGTCCGGGTCTGACGGACCATTGCGCCAGTTCTTGAATAGAATTCCGCTCTTGAACGTGGCGTTGCAGGCACGCATCCACTCGGCCTCATCGACGCCGATAAAGTCGAGCGTGCTCCGCAGTGAAGGGATGGTGGCCTCGCCGACGCCGATTCGAGGCACGTCGGATGACTCGATCACTGTGATGGAGACGTCGGGTAGAGCGCGCTTCAAGAACGCAGCCGACAGCCAGCCTGCGGTGCCACCGCCGACGACCAATATGGAGCGAATACGGTTGTCATCCATGGTTCAGTGTCCCTTCCAGTGCAGCGAATAGGTCGTTTTCTGTGTTTTTCTGCTCGAAGCTAGGTGGCAAGTTTGAGAAGGTCTTGGAGACGCTGGTCTGGGACCAAAGTCTCTCCACGGCATCGGCTATCTCGGGCAGCGAGCTATTGCAGACTCGGTCGCGGTAGAAGGCGATTACGTCCGACGAGATTCCGTGAGCTTGCTGGTTTTCACGCAGTGGAACGGCGCCGAATCGGTACCCAAGATGCTGAGTGCCGCGATCGTTGCGGGTAAAGGCCAGCATCACTTCTGCATCGCTTGCGAGGAAGCGCCGTACTCCGAGTCCGGTCAGGGTATCCGACATAAACGGCCCGACACGGTTTTTTCGCCAGTCGGGGTGCACAGTGAGCTGTCCTATCTGCATCACGCGCTGGAAGCCCTGCTGGTACAGGGTGTCGAGCGTGTCCGTGGGATAGTGCTGGAAGTAAGAAAGGTCGCGGTGCGCCTTGACGCGCAGATCGCGGAAATCGTACAGAAGTAAGCCCACTACTTGGTCGTCGGAGAAAACTGCGCTGACCTCCCGTTGTGTGAGAAAATGGTCGCTGTGCAGTGCAAAGTTGGGGTCGACCTCGGAGAACGTCGAGCGCCACATCTTTAGCCAGAACTCGTAAATCTTCTCGTACTCGCGCTCTCTGTCTGGCCCAGGCCCTCGTGCCTTGAGCAAAACGTGACGGAGCGAATGAAGCGTGCGTGTGTCTACCTTGGGGGGCGGCATGGCGAAGACCTTTCCGCGTCGGGTAGACGCGCCGTGTGTTTATGTTGAAAGAGTAAGGTTGGGCTCAGGCAACGCCGGCGAAGAGGCGCAGATCGTCGATGTTGGAATTGAAGCTTCGCTCGAGGCAGTCTGCCGCCGTGCGCAGCGTGCACAAAAAGCGTCGCTGCGTGGCTTCGTCGACTAGATAATTGCCAAGAATGGCCACGGTGGACTGCCAGTGGCCGTCATCTCCACCGTCTGTGTGGGTGTGCGAGGTCAAGAAGGCTGTGGCCTTTTCAGGTCTTGCGATGTTCCACGAGGCGACGATTTCTCGCAGGCGGGTCACGAATACTTCCGGCATGTGCGCGCTGATGCCCTCTGCGGCAATTGGACAAGCCATCAGCATGATCGGGTCGTGGTAAAAGGCGATGCTCGTTTCCTGAATCGCCATAAAAGACTTGGTTGCAGCGTTCGGAACCCGATGTCGCATGACGTACTCGGGGTTCACGCCCAGTGTCTTGAGGTCGTTCTCGATCATGATCTCATGATTGATTTCGCCATTGAGGTGCTCGATAAAGTGTCGACGCAGCTCACGATCGTCAGCTGTGGCCACAGCACGACCCAGATGCTGAGTCGTTTGCCGGACGTAGTGGTGCATGTTGTAGAGAGTCTGCACGTACTGCTCGCGCGTCATCGTCTTCTCGAACACGGAGCGTGCCCAGCTTCCCGAGTAGAATTTGGGTACCCAGTGCTGAATGGTCTGCACGATTTCGAGCGGCAGCGTCGGTTGTATCTGGCTCCATGCGGAGCCGCAGCGTGTGGAGGCTTCGTGGATCGAGAGATCCAACATTTGCGCTGTCGCCGTGTAAGTTTCGTCCTGGCGCACTTCCGGCGCGGCACTCAGCTCGGCGAGTCGCAGGATGCGTGCGACAGGCCCGTCTGTGTGGAGTACGTGAGCGACTACGGTGTTGCAGTCCCAGATGCGACCGCGCTGCAGCGCGAGGTAGAGTGCGGCGGCGAGGTCTTCCTCATTGCCATCTTCCGCCAGCCATACGGCTTCGATGGCAAGCGTGCGCCGTAGTGCATCAGGTGCAACTTTGGCGTGGCGAGCGAAGCGGCTATCGGTAGCCGGCTGCGTCCATACTATGGACTTTGGTTGGTCGTGACGGCTAAAGGCGTGATCGCTGCCTGAAGTTTCTGCTGAGCTTCCATGCAGCCAGGTGCCTGTCGTCGGGAACGGGGAGCCTACGGTGGTTGGGGTCATTAGCCATATTTTGTCAGGTGGCTCGTTTTTGCTTCCAGATTAAAGTGCTTGCATAGGCGCGATTCCTCTTGAAGCGTAAGGTGCCTGACCAAAGTGGCCCGTGCACGGGAAGGATCTGTGGTCAGTATGGAATTACTTTCTTCTAAAAAGGGAGGTGGAGGCAGACGTTCTGTGCGTCCTGACAGTCGAAGGCAGTCGTGTCCATTCAGATTCCGATAGGTCTTAGGGCTTCAGTGCGCGATTCCACTTTGCAATGCGATCGCTCGGGGTGAGAGGTCTGTATGTTCAATCTTACTCTGCAGGCTAGACTGCGGGTCCAGGGCAAGAGTTGAAGGCTGCGGCCTGGGTCGTCGTGTGGTAGCGGTAGCAGCGTGTCGAGGGCGGCCGCGCGGTCGGCGCTTTCAGGCGTGCTACCTCGGTCGGTTGACTTGTTGTGGTGGTTTGTTGTTGTGCAAGTGACTTGTTTGGGTTGTTTTGTGTGCAGTGGCAAACAAGAAATCAGGAAACGGGCGACGAGCTGCATCTAGAAGGTAGATGGAGATGTCGACTACCCGAGACCCATGGCGCATTTTGGTCGTGGATGATGAACCCTTGCTGCGAAGCGTCTGCGTCTCGTTGCTGGTCGCTTGGGGATACGCGGTCTGTGAAGCCCAAGACGGTGAAGAGGCATTGGCCCTAGAGGCGCAAATTCATGTCGATGCGGTGCTTCTCGATGTTCACATGCCTCGCTTGCCCGGAGATGCGGTGCTTGCGGTGTTGCGCGAAAGACGGCCCGATTTGCCCGTGATCATGATGAGCAGTGATATCGGGACGCTGCAAGCGCGCGTGCGGGAGCTCGGGGCCCGCAGTTTCTTGAGCAAGCCGTTCGCGCCCACCCAGCTTCGCCATCACATCTCACGGGCCTTGGCGTAGCGATAGGCGACACGCTCGTTTCGAGCTGGCGAGCTACACTGGCTCCCGTGCAGCGTCTTCGTCCAAAGCCGAGCTTCTCGGTCATGAATCACGAGGCCTACGTGCGCGCTCATCTGAGGCGGCTCGGAGCGTCTCCGTCGGTACTCGACGATCTGATTCAGGAGGTCTGGTTGGTGGCCCTGGCCCGCTCGCCGAGCTTCGCGAACGAGGCTGCCACGCGCGCTTGGCTGAGTCAGGTGTGCCGACGCGTGGCCGCAGGAGAGCGTCGCACGCGGGCCCGCTCGCCTCTTTTGGCCTCCGAAACCCCCGATCTCCCGGTAGATGCGGAGCAGATGCGGCACATCGAGAGTGCCTTGGACGATCAGCAGTGCCTAGCAGCGCTTGCGGGCTTGCGCGAAGAGCAGGTTGACTTGCTGTCCCTGTATGGGAGCGGTGAGCTCTCGATGCGCGAAGTGGCCGAGATCCTGGGCGCGCCCGAGGCAACGGTCTACTCACGCTATCGCGCGGCGATAAGTGAGGCGAGCAGCGGGCTTCGCCGCAGCGAGCGCGCTGGACGAAGTGCTGTGAATGCCCCCGATGTCCCGCAAGCCTCTTCGAAGTCCGTCCAAACGCTGGCGGCAGATCAGGAGCTCGCCGCCGATCGGGGGGAGCTTGTGCTCTATCGCTGCGACGCGGACATGGTGGTCGGCCGCATCGGCAATGTCATCGTTACACGCTGGCGCAGGGGCAGGTTCGAGCGGACGGTGGATGTCTTGGGCAGCGTGATGGATTCGGCCGCAGCGCGCATGAGCATGCCGCTGGTGTTGCTGAACGATGGCGACGCCGATGTGGTGCATCCCAATGCCGCAGAACGGAAGGCTCTGCGCAATCACATCCGCGACCACTCGCACCAAGCAAGTCTCGCTGTCGACATTTTCAACACACCGTTCACGCGCTTCATCGCGGGGATTATCAACGGTATCATGCTTGTCACACGATCGAGCACCTCCTTCGCGATGGTGCCATCGCCGGAAGCAGCGCGACGCTGGGTGGAGCCGCGGGCATTCAGTAAGCACGGGGCGATATCGTGGTCTGAAGTGCTCGATGCGTTTCAGGTTGTGCGAGCCCAAGCCTGACGCGGCGGAGAGCGGCGCACACGGACGGCAAGCTCCCACCGTCTCCCTGTCTGCGCGTCTGCAGGGGAGCGTCACCAGGCATTTGCGGCCACACGTGGTAGTTTCGACCCCTGCATGCCGTTGTCCTCGTTCCATCCCGCGGTTCAGCATTGGTGGGAGCGCACGCTCGGTGCTCCCACCGAAGCGCAGCGTAAAGCTTGGCCGCACTTGCAACGGGGCGAGCACACGCTGGTCGCGGCGCCTACGGGTTCGGGCAAAACTCTCTCTGCTTTTTTGGTGGCGATCGATGCGCTGGTGCGCGAGGGCGCGGAGAACGCTGGTCTTCCCGATGAGACGCGCGTTCTCTACGTTTCGCCACTCAAGGCGCTCAGTCACGATATCGAAAAAAACCTGCATGCCCCGCTGACTGGAATCGCCGAGTCCTTTCGGGCGTCGGGAGGTGCGCCGTTTCAGATTCGGGCCTGGGTGCGCACGGGAGACACGCCGGCTCGCTCGCGGCTCGAGGCCACCAAGCGTCCGCCGCACATCGCCGTGACCACGCCGGAGTCGCTCTACATTCTGCTTACGAGTGAGGGCGGCCGGCGCATGTTGTCCACGGTGCGCACCGTCATCGTGGATGAAATCCACGCGCTGGTGCGGGATAAGCGCGGCTCGCATTTGGCCCTGAGCATGGCTCGTCTCGAGGCTCTGGTGCGGGAACGGGATGCCTCGGCGCGCCTTACCCGTGTGGGCCTCTCGGCCACGCAGAAGCCGATCGAGGAGATTGCGCGCTTTCTTGTCAGTGGCAGTGCCGCGGACCTGCAAAAGGCGCATGGGGAGGGGCCAAGTGAGCCTGCGTGTCATATCGTGGACACGGGCCACAAGCGTCAGATCGACGTAGCGCTAGAAATGCCCGAGTCTCCGCTCGAAGCCGTGATGAGCGGGGAAGTGTGGGAGGAGATTTATGAGCGGGTGGCGGGGCTCGTACAGACCCATCGCACCACGCTTGTATTCGTGAACACGCGGCGTGTGGCAGAGCGCGTGGCGCGGCATCTCAGTGAGCGCTTGGGCGAAGAGAAAGTGGCTGCGCACCACGGCAGTCTGGCCCGTGAGAAGCGTCTGGATGCGGAGACCCGCCTCAAGTCAGGTGCGCTCTCGGTGATGGTGGCCACGGCCTCGCTCGAGCTCGGAATCGACGTGGGTGAAGTGGACCTCGTATGTCAGCTTGGCTCCCCGCGCTCTATCGCGACCTTCCTGCAGCGCGTCGGGCGCTCAGGCCATCATTTGCAGGGCATTCCGAAGGGGCGTCTGTTTCCACTGAGTCGAGATGACCTGCTCGACTGCACAGCGCTCCTCGAGAGCGTCAAGCTCGGAGAGCTCGACCGTATTCATATGCCCGAGGCTCCGCTCGATGTGCTCGCGCAGCAGATCGTTGCAGCGACGGCCAATGAAGAGTTTGATCTTACTGTGCTCTATGACCTTGTGCGCGGGGCGTATCCTTACCGAAATCTTACGCGGACATCCTTCGACGAGGTCATTCGCATGCTGGCGGAGGGTTTTACGACCCATCGAGGCCGGCGCTCTGCACTCGTTCACTTCGATGCCGTGAATCAGCGCGTGAAGGGACGGCGTGGGGCAAGGTTGCTCGCGATTACGTCAGGTGGCGCCATCCCGGACACGTTCGATTATGAGGTCAAGCTCGAGCCGGAGCAGCTGCGCGTGGGCACCGTGCACGAGGACTTCGCGATCGAGAGCGTGCAGGGCGATGTGTTTCAGCTCGGAAACCACAGCTACCGCATCCGTAAGGTAGAGCCTGGTGTGTTGAGGGTGGAAGACGCCAAGGAGCAACCTCCGACCTTGCCTTTTTGGGTGGCGGAAGCCCCGGGGCGCACAGCTGAGCTTTCTGTGTCGGTGTCGCGTCTGCGCGAGCGCGCGGACGGCTGGCTCAGCCTGGGCCAAGAACACACGCTCGCGATGTTTCGGGAACACTACAGCTTGAACGAGCGAGCGGCCCGCGAGCTTACCGAGTACCTAGCCGGTTCCAAGGCGCTCTTGGGCGTGCTGCCGACGCAGCAGACTTTGGTGGTGGAGCGTTTCTTCGACGAGACGGGCTCCATGCACATCGTGTTGCATTCAGCCTTTGGGACGCGGGTCAACCGCGCCTTCGGGCTCGCGCTGCGCAAGCGCTTTTGCCGCAGCTTCAACGTGGAGCTGCAGGCCGCCACGACCGACGACGCCATCGTGCTCTCGCTCGGGCCTATGCACAGCTTCGACCTCAACGACGTGTTCCACTTCGTGCGACCCAAGACGGCGCAGGAGGTACTCACGCAGGCTCTGCTCGACGCCCCCATGTTTGGCACCCGCTTTCGCTGGAATGCCTCGCGCGCCCTGGCCATCCCGCGCTTTCGCGGCGGCAAGAAAGTGCCGCCCAGGTTCCAGCGTATGCTGGCGGACGACCTACTTGCATGCACCTTTCCCGATCAGGTGGCGTGCGCTGAGAACCTCACAGGTGAGCGACAGATCCCGGAGCATCCCTTGGTGCAGGAGACGCTCTCGGATTGTCTGCATGAAGCCATGGATCTGAATGGTATGCTGCGCTTGGTCGACGACATCGAGCAGCAGCGCGTGGCCTGCGTTGCGCGCGACGTGAGTGAGCCCTCTCCGCTTTCGCAAGAAGTCCTGAGCGCGCGACCTTACGCTTTCTTGGACGACGCGCCCCTCGAGGAACGGCGCACCCAAGCCATCATGCAGCGGCGCTTCCTCGACCCGGAAACCGCCAGGAAGCTCGGGGCACTCGACCCGGAGGCGATAGCGCGGGTGATTGCAGAAGCCGCGATCGATGCACGCGATGCAGACGAGCTGCACGATGCCTTGCTCGTGCACTTTGCGCTACCTGTGCAGGAGCATGCTGCGTATGCGTCGTTGTTCGAGACCCTGAATCAGGCAGGTCGCGCGCACCAGGTGCGTGTGGGCGAGCGGTGGTTGTGGGTGGCCACCGAGCGTCTTGCATGGATCTTACCCTTTGTATCGGAGCTTGTGGCAGCCGGTGAAGCCGCGCGTGTGACGGCAGGGCCTGTGCCCGATGAGCGCGCTGCGAAGCTCAAGGAGTTCGTGCGTGGGCGCTTAGAGCTCGTGGGTCCGACCACGGCGCGCGAGATGACGTCTGCGCTCGGCTTTGCACAGGCCGACATCGAAGCGGCCCTGCTCGCCCTCGAATCGGATGGCTTTGTGTTGCGAGGCAGCTTCCGTGCGCAAGGCGCAGAGGCAGTCGCGGCCGAGCTTGAGTGGTGCGAGCGCAGGCTTCTGGCGCGCATCCACCGCGCCACCCTGGAGCGCTTGCGAGCCGAGATCGAGCCCGTGAGTCCTGCCGTGTTTTTGCGGTTTTTGTTGCGCTTTCAGCGTCTCGACAAGGACAGCGAGATGCAGGGCGTGGAGGGCTTGTACGCGGTCATCGAGCAGCTCCAAGGCTTTGAGCTCGCGGCCGTGTCCTGGGAGCGCGACGTGCTGGCCGCGCGGCTCAAGCCCTACGACCCCGGCTTTCTCGATATGCTGACCTTCACAGGACGCGTGGCCTGGTCCCGTGCGCGCGTACTCGTGAGCGGACGCACGCCTATCCGCACCACGCCTATCGCGCTGTACCCCAGGCATTGTGCGGGCCTCGTGCGCATTCGCGAAGCCGCGAGCGAAGCCGCATTTTCTGCCGAAGGCACGCGGGTTCACGCGCACCTGACGGCCCATGGAGCCTCATTTTTGAGCGACATCGTGCGCTCGACGGGCCTAGTGAAAGTGCAGGCAGAGAGTGCGCTCGCGGAGCTGGTGGCCGCAGGTCACGTGAGCTCCGATGGCTTTTCGGGACTGCGCGGCCTGTTTTCCCAGTCGGCCACGCGCAGTCCGGTCCGCAGGCGGGCGCAGCCACTCGGCATGGAAGCCGCAGGTCGCTACGGCTTGCTCGAAGCTCCACCTGAGACGCGCGACTACGAAGCCCTGGCTCGCGTACTGCTCGCGCGTTGGGGGGTGTTGTTCCGACGCGTCCTCGAGCGCGAGCCCATCAAGTTGAGCTGGGGCGAGCTTCTGCCGGTGTTGCGCCGCATGGAGGCGCGCGGTGAGCTGCGCGGCGGGCGCTTCGTTTCGGGCTACGGGGGTGAGCAGTACGCGCTGCCCGACGCCGTAACGCTCTTGCGTAAGTTGCGGCGTGAGCCCAAGCGCGGCGAGCTCATCGCTATCAGCGCTGCCGATCCGCTCAATCTCATCGGCATCCTCACGCCCGGGCCGCGGCTTGCGAGCCAACCCAAAAATCGGGTGCTGTTCGAGGACGGGGTTCCCATCGCCGTGCTCGACGCAGGCGAAGTGCGCTTTCTCGACGACGAGGCCGCGAAAGACCGAGCTTGGGCGCTTTCGAACGCCCTCGTGGCCCGCAAGGTGCGCCCTGAAATCCGCGCCTATCAGGGCAATGCCGGCTAGGGACAGTGCGTATCGCATGTGATTCTAAAGCCCACGTGCACGACCCACTGCCGACTATTTTTGCGTCGCGATCACAAAAGGCGACGCCGGACCCCATACACAGACAGGGGTGCTGCGATGATGAGCGGGTGGCGATACGACAAAGCTTTGCTTGCTGAACGCGCTCGTGACTCGTCCCAAGAGACTTTTTGGCTCGTGGGATTGGTTGCCGCTTCAGCGCTTACGGTGGCGGCATTAAGTTGCTTTCGTTGGTTGGGCTGACGCGTGGGCGCCCGTCCTGCTTGCTTCGGCAGGCTTTAGGCGGGCCCCGCGCGTTAGGTTTTTAGGGCGTCCGCGGCCGTGCTCGTAGGTCGCGCATGCAGGTCGCAGGTATCGCGACTTCGCGTACAGCGCCGCACTTCAGTGAGACTGCAACGAACACCTGCTTGCGCTTCATGCCTGTGCGCCGTTTCGGCGTGGTAGAGTGCTGCGACTAGGTTTTTGTGACGTTTTCATTTTTTAAGTACGAGGGGCTGGGCAACGATTTCCTGATCGTCGAGCAAGGGCATGGTCCTGAGATCACGCCCGAGCTCTCTGCTCAGCTCTGCAATCGCAATTTTGGCGTCGGGGGGGATGGCGTACTCGTGACGGGGCTCCGCAATGGGGTGCCGTTCATGAAGGTCATCAATGCCGATGGCTCCGTGCCCGAGATGTGCGGCAATGGCCTGCGCTGCGTGGCGCTTTACCTGGTGCAGCGCGGGCTGGTCAAAGAGCGCTCATTCACGGTCGACACGGACGCTGGGCCCCATCCGGTGCGCGTGTTCGCAGAGGGACGCGTCGGGCAGGTGCAGGTCACCATGCGTGAAGCGAGCCTCGAGGCGGGTGAGGTGCTGTGCGAGGAGCGCGGCCCATTCTTGGATGCGCCGTTCGCGGTCGACGGGCACACGCTGCGCCTGAGCACGGTGTCGATGGGCAATCCTCACGCTGTGCTGTTCGACGAGGTGGGCGATCTCGCCGCGCTCGGACCGCGCATCGAAAAGGACCCGCGTTTTCGGGCGGGGGCCAATGTCGGTTTTGCTCGCATGCGCGACAGGGCAACGCTCGACCTGAGGGTGTGGGAGCGCGGCGTGGGCTTTACCTTGGCTTGCGGCACGGGCGCCTGCGCCGCGGCAGTGGCGGCGGTGGAGACCGGGCGAGCCGAGCGAGACTCGCAGGTTACAGTGCATCTGCCAGGTGGCCCGCTCTACATTCGGGTGGGCAAGCGCGGCGAGCGCATCGAAATGACGGGACCGGCACGCGAAGTGTTTGTCGGCCAAATCCATTTGGATACGGGGGATCGATGACGGCTCCGCGCTTGCGGGTCCTTGTAGTTGCCGCGGAGACCACCGACGCCGCGTTCGCGCAGCGCGTGCTCGACGACAATGGGGACAGGGCTGAGACCAGCACGGATGTTCCCGAAGCGCTGGCACGGCTGAGCCAAGAGAAGTTCGACTTGGCCTTGGTGTCGCTGTCCATGCCGCGCGGCGATGGCTTAGCGCTCGTGCACCACCTGCGCGCACTGTATCCGGAGCTCGACGTGGTGGTGATGTCCACTGCGGATGAGGTCGAGGAAGCGGCGAGTGCGATGGCGCTCGGCGTGCTCAGCACCATGGTCACGCCACTGACGGGCGACGAGATTTTGGTGGCGGCCGACCGAGCCCGTGAGCGCAGGCTACTCATCTCGGAGCGCGCCAATCTGCGTGCAAAGGTCGCTTCCAGTGCGCGTCGCAACGAGACCTACGCGCGTTGTGCGGCGTTCGTGGCGGAGCCCGATACGGCGCTGGCAGCGCGGCGCGTGCTCGAGGCGTGTGCTGCAGAAGTCGATGTTTCCGTGAGTGCGCTGTACCTCGTGGAAGCGCGCCAAGAGCGCTACTTCCGCGTGGCCATGAGCGGGGCTGCGCTCACTCTACCGGAGCAAGTTCAGAGTAAGGATATTCACGTAGCCAAGGGGGAGTCGCTCGGGCAAGTGGGTGACGAGATCCACCTGCTGCTGCACAGCGGCGACACGCGCATCGGGCTCGTGGTGTTGAGGCGGCCTGTGGGTACGCCGATATCACTCGAGGCTCACGAACTGCTCGAGGTGATAGCGCGGCTTGCCAGTGCGGCGTTGACTGCGGCCCGCCATATGGAAGCCGTGGCCCGCGCAGGCATCAAGGAGCCGGACACAGGCGCCTATACATTTGCGTACTTTGGAGACGTGGCCGCGCGCGAAATCGACCGCGCCATTCGTCATCATCGCTCCTTTGCGCTGCTGACCCTGCAGCTCGCAGGCATCGCACAGCTAGCGAGCGACCTATCGATGCCCGAGCTGCAAAATCTGCGTCGTCTGACCACGCAGTGCGTGCTCTCTTCTGTGCGCGACAGCGACGTGGTCGCCCGCGTAGAAGACGACCAGTACTATCTGCTTTTGCCTGAGACAGGGTTGCTCGGTGCGCTGGCCTGCAGACGCCGCATTCTAGAGCGCCTCAAGGGGCTCTCGCGCGATGTGGAACTCAGCTCGCCGGGGCTTGCGCAGAGGTTCGACCTCACGCGACTTGTGCCCAGCGTTGGCATCAGCGCCTTCCCGAGCGACGGCGCCGATCTCGGTGTGCTCATCAAGTTGAGTCGAAGGCGCAGCGAGCGCGCCCGCGAGAGTGACTGGTACCGACTGGGGCTCGACAGCCTGCCCTTTTGGGATGGCGTGGAGCGCTTGGTTTCGGGAGCCGACTACGATGTCGAGCCGGGGCTCGGGGCGCGGGCTACGATGCCGCTCGAGTTCATCACGCACATCACGCGCGGACTGATTCGCGATGCGCATCGGGAAAACAGCGCGGGCACACTGTATTTGGCGGGCGATGCGGAGCTGAGTGCTGCGGTGGCGCGCGAGGTGCTCTCGGCACCTGACCCGGCGCTCCGCACGTGGTTGCTCGGACCTTCGCCCTCGGTGCGCGATCCTGCGCCCGATCTGCGTCTGCCCATTTCTGACCCACGCCTCAAGCACACGGCTTTGGTGCTGTGCATGACTGAGCGCTGTGGCTATTGCTTGGTGGCGCGTCGTGGTGAAGGCGGCCAAGTGGTCTCCTATCACTCGTCCGATCTCGAGCTGGTCGAGGGCCTCGTGCACGCGCTGCAAACGACCTACCATCTGCAACCGGAGCTCCGATGAGCGAGCGCATTCAAGGCCGCGTCCTGGTCGTGGACGCTGACTACAACACCACCGGCACCTTGTCTCGGGCCCTGCGCGCCCGCGGACATCACGTGACTCTGGCGGCAGACGGGCGCGGTGGCTTGCAGCGCGCCGTGGAGATTGCTCCCGACGTGGTGTTGGTGGACCGCGAAGTGCCTGTGGTCGATGTGCAGACCTTTCTCGAGGTCTTGCGAGACAATCCCCGCACAAGCTCAGCCCATGCCTTCGTGCTGACGGTCGCAGACCCAGGCTATCTGAGCGCGCTCGACCCGCGCATCGAAGCCTTCGTAAAGCCCTTTCATGTGGCCGAAGTCGTGGCGCGCATCGAGGCCATTTTCCGGCGCCGCAGTGCGCCCAAGCGCGAGCCTGAGCTGCGCGGCGATCTCGAGCAGGTCGCGTTGTTCGACCTTTTGCAGGTGTTCGGGCAGAACCGTCGTACTGGCACGCTGCGTGTGGAGGCGCGCGGCGCCACAGGGGAAATCAGCGTGCGCGAAGGGCGCATCGTCGATTGCATCTACCGGGGTGCACGCGGCGAAAAGGCGCTCTACCGACTGCTGGCGTCTACGCGCGGCCAGTTCATCTTCATTCCGGGGCTTACTTCAGGGCGCGAAACCATCGATGCCTCCACCGACATGCTGATGATGGAATCGGTGCGTCAGGCGGACGAGCTCGACGCGCACGCCGCACAGATGCCCTCTTTCAGTGCGCAGATTGCGTTGGCGCGCAAGCCTCCAGGCGAAGTGTCGCCCATGGCGCAGCGGATCCTCACCGCGCTCGGTGACGACACGCGCGGCATCGATGAGCTGCTCGACGTGTTTCCCGAGAGCGATCTCGACGTCATCGTGGGCCTCAAAGAGCTGCTTTTAGCCAACACGATGGTCGTGCTCGACGGCGGCGCGGGCACCACGCCCCTGTGCGACGAAGACGAGGCCGTGGCGTTGCGTGCGGCGGCGCTCAAGTTGCGTCCGGTGGGGCACGAGACAGCGGCGCGCCTCGCGGTGTTCGCGGGCTCACACGTCGCCCTCTCGCGCTTTGTGCGTGCACTGTCGTCCATCGAAGGTTTTGTCGCCGAAGCCGCAGCACCCGGTGCGGCGGGGGACGGCGGGCTCGGGGCACTGGGGCTTTTGCGCGTTGGCGGCGTAGAAGTTGAGCTCTTTGCGCTGCCGACGGACCCCACGCTGCGTCCGTTATGGGGAGCGTTTTTGGGCCCTGCCCGCGCGGGACTTTGGCTTACCGAGCCGTTGCCAGACGGGGCCGCGCGCGAGTTGCTGCGCTCGCTTCGCGTGCAGCTTGTGCAGTCGACCGAGGGCTGGGAGCACCCACAGGGGGCCGCCGAAGCCGTTCGGGCGGCGCTCGCGACGACGACCAAGTCGCAGGTGCAGAGCACGTACTGAGCTGCCAGAGGTCTGGATGCGTACGGCAGAGCTCCCATGGCTCGCTGCTACCATTCAGCGTTGCCCTGATGGGAATGCGCATCGCCCCAAGTTACGATGAGGCGCATTGGATATGCTGGAGGCTGAGACCCGTTCATTTGGCCCAACAGCGCTCAACTTGAGCCGTTGTGTTCGATTCTGCTATTCTGAAATCTCGTGCGCACGCTGCCTGGAGCTTCTACGGTAAGCAGTGCGTGCAGTTGGGCTGGGTCGAACCGTGAGTGAACGCGAGCAAGACGCAGACGATGTCGGCGGGGGCCGTCCTGGTACGCCGGCCGATCCGCTCCGCATTTGGCATGCGCTACGCGCCCGATGGACGTGGATTTTCGTGGCCGGTGTGGTGGGCGCCTTTATCGGCGCCGCTGTGGCCAAGAAGATGATTGCCCAGACGTTCGCCGCACAAGCTGTGCTCGCGTTCCAAGGGAACGTGCAGCCGAACACGCCAGAGCGGCAGACCATTTTCGAGTCCGTGACGCTCAACCGCAACCTTGCGGAAGTCGCCAAGCGCATGAACCTCTCGCTGCCGCCCGATGTAGTGAGAAATTTCATCTTTCTGTCGGCCAATGAGAAGACGAATATCGTCACCATCGATGGTAACTGGGCGACGCCTGACGGTGCAGCCAACCTGGTGAACACCCTCGTGGATGTGTTTCTGGAAAACCGTCAGACCTTGGTGCGCGAGCAGCTCGAAGCCGAAGTCTTACGGCTGCGGGGAGCGGTTGGGCAGGCCGAGGCAAACTTCTCGCAGGTATCTGCGCAGTACGACGAGTTTCGGCGCAAGCACGGCATCACGGACATCTCACACGAGCGCGAGCTCGCGATCACGCAGGCGGCGGAGCTTGCGGTGCAGGCCGATTCGGCGCGTGCCCAGGCGGTCGCCGCACGCTCTAAGCTCGACGGCTTGAAGGCACCCGTCTCGAGCACGTCGGCCCCGGTTGCGTTGCCTTCTAACATCGATTCGCAGCAGGCCGATAGAGACGAGCGACGACTCCTGGAAGCGCGCCGCGAGCTGGATGTGGCACGCATCCAGTACACTGAAGATCACCCGAATGTGCGTCGCTTATCGGCAGAGGTGAGCACGCTCGAAGGGCGCGTGAAGTCTCGTTACTCCGATAAATCCGACAAGGACAATCAGAGCGCGCGAAAGTATGTGCAAGCGCAGCAAGCCGCGAGTTCGGCCGCGACGCGGCAGAAGGCAGCCGAGGAATACCGTCTGCAGCTGAGTGAGCGGCTCAATAAGCTGTCGGCCGTCGAAGGTCAGGCGGCGGTGTTGCTCGGCGAGATGCGCGTGGCCGAGGAAGCGCTCGAGCGCGCCAAGCAGATGCTGGTCGGAGCCGAGCTCCATGTGTCGCGTCCGACGCCGGAGTTCCAGGTGCTCGAACGCGCGGTGCCGCCGCAGTTCGCGTTGGCATCTTCACGCCGCAAGGCCGCGCTCGGTTTTCCGCTAGGCTTTGCGGCGTTGGCCGCAGTGCTGTCGGTGGTGCTCGCGTTCCGTAAGCTCGATGTACGCACGCCGAGCGAGGCTGCCTACTGGAGCAAGTTGCCCGTGATCGGCGCCAGCACCTGGCCGCGTGATCCCGAGATGCTGTCGAGCTTGATGCACGACCTCGACGATTACGCGCCGCACTGTGAAGGCGTCACACTCATCGTGGGTGTCTCGGTCGAGGAAGCGCATCTCGCGCGGCGCGTGGCGGAATGGGATGGGCATCGCATGCCCAAGATCCACGACGTCAATCGCTTGCTCTCGAGCGGAGGACCGCTGGCTGTAGCCGAAGTGCATGCGGTCGGTGGAAGCGCGCCCGAGCCCATGCCTGAGCCCGAGCTGGTGCCGCCTGTGATGCAGATTCTGACGCTCACCGGCCCCGTGCCCGCTCAGGCCCTGCGGCGTGCAGCACGTCTTGCAGACCGCGTGCTCGTGGTGGTTTACAGCGGCAAGCACGACATCATCCAGCTCGGTAAGATTCGCGAGCGCCTGGGCCGCGACTCAGGCATCGGTCTGCTCTTTGTCGGACTCGACAAGGAGTACGCCATGGTGCGCGACCGTGTGGGGCCCATCGAGCGCTTCTGGAACGCAACACGCGCCATGGGCACCCGCGCCGAAGCGTGAGCTGTGTGCGGTTGCGCGAAGGCGCTCGGACCCTGGCCATCGCGAAGAGCCTCGTGCTCGCTTGCTGATCGCGAGCAGTCGCTTCTCCTCGCCCTGGTCGGCCTCAGCGAGCCGAAAAGGTAAGCGTTTGGCGCGCGCCGTCGCACCTAGAAAAGCCTTTGAAGGCTTCTCCGATGCTTGTCGCGATGGTGACTGACAAATAGTCGGTGCACGACGTCGTCGACTCAGTTTGCTGATAGTTAGCGAACTCCGAGGTGATTTAGGGCCAACTTCTGAAACTTGTATAGGCACTGATATGCGACTTGCTTCGTGCAGCCGACAGCATGCGCGCTCTGGACAACACTCAGGCCCGACCAAAAATGCAATCGGATAAGTTGTTGCTCTCGCTCGTCGAGCTCGTGGAGCACACTTTCCAATGCATGCTCTGCTTGTTCGATGCTTCCCGCGTGCGAAAGATCTGAAAACTCATCGATCGAAATCGTAAGTGCACGTAGACGCGTCGAGTGCCTTCGATAGCGAGTGACCGCGCGGACGCAGATTTGGTGTAACCAGGTTTCCGGCGCGGACCGGTGCTGAAAAGATGCGAGCGAGCGGTGTGCAGAAAGTAAGATTGCCTGGCGAAGGTCTTGGGCCTCGTCGTGATCCACTTTCATCCGCCTGAGAACACGGTCGACATACAGGACGTGTGTTTGCTCGAGTTTCGCGAAACGCTTGAGCTCCCACGACGGGTTTGGGTCTGGGTTGAACATGTCCGGCTAGATCGATAGCAGAAAAAAGGGGTTGTTTGTGCATATGCGCAGTTCGCGCCGAATTTTGGTTGGTGTGCTGAGTGTGTCTAGGGGTGATAGTCCAGGTTAGAGAATTGGGGCTTGTATGTCTGCTGCTATAAATTCCTGGTGTTTGGTTTAGGGGGTGAGCAAGACCTCTTGCTTGACGTGTGTCTCCCTTGACCAATTTTATGACACTCGGGGCGAACCCGGGAAAAATCACGAAGCAGAGGCTCTAACCAAGGTCAGCGCAAAGCATTCCTCTTTTGGCATGGCTGAGCGCGAAGGTATGTCTATTCGCTGTCTCGTTCTCTGCGAGCCAGCCCGGAGAGAATTCTTGTGACGAGCGCAGACGACCGAGCGAAAGACGACGCTTCTGCAGATGTGTCCACGGTTAGGCGGGTGCTCCACGGAATCGCGCTTTTCATGTTTGGATTGTTTGTGGCGTTCGTCGCCTTCGTCGCTATGCGAGATGTGGGTGAACAGCTTCGTCAGGAAGATGAGAAAAAGGCCTTAGAAAGTCGTTTTACAAGCGGAGGAGATCAAGCCCACGAAGCAGCAGCGTTGAAGAACGAGGCTCCGGTATTGTTGGCGGGCATGGTCCGCACGATCGGCAGCGAGCCGGTTCCGAATGCGCGGGTTTGTGCTGCCAATGCGAACCTTCTCACGGCTCGTGAAGCGCAAGGCTTATGTGTGGATGCCGATGACCGCGGTCACTATGAATTTACGGAGTTACTCCCAGCGACCTATCTAATCACGGCGCATGCTCGCGGGTATCAGCCGGGGAGCGCTCAGGATGGGCGAGCCGTTCGTCTCGCGCCTAGCGAGCGTCGGGCGGGGATCGATATCGTTTTGAGGCCCGGCGGTGAAGAGCTTGTCGGAGTGGTGGAGGACGCCACGGGCGGGCCCGTTCCCGAAGCGCGGGTGCGCGTAATGCAGTTGCTGTCAACTGTGACGCTCTCATTCGACACGCATACAGATGAGGACGGACGCTTCAGCGTGTTCGCTGCTCCAGGGCAGGTGGCGATTTCTGTAAACGCGCAGGGCTACGCAGCGAGTACGGCTCATGCCGTTGCTCCAAGCGAAGTAGAGATTGTGCTTTACCCTGCAGGAGGCGTTCGGGGCCAAGTGGTGTCTGCTCTCGATGGAGAGCCTATCGAGGGAGTCACGGTATACGCGGTTTCTCCCGGTACGGCGGTCACCAGCGGTCCTTTCGGCGTAAGCGATGACCTTGGGGACTTCTCCATCAGTGGGTTGAGCCAGGGAGACTTTGTCCTGCATGGGGCCGGGGGGCGCTTTTCAGGTCGCTCTATGCATCCGTTTTCTTTGCGTCTGGGCGAACGTTTAGAGGGACTTACGCTTCAGGTGAACGAGGGCATCGAGCTGCACGGTCGTGTGTTTGTCGGTGGGCGAAATATACCTTGTTCCCGGGGCTACG
>CAZEWA010000020.1:25710-42506 GCA_964515685.1 uncultured Polyangiales bacterium
GTGGCGCTCGGCGCTCCTGACGTTGTGGAGATGCCGGAGAGCGCGGCTGAGCGTGCTGAGCTCGCGTCGATCCCCAAGAGCGAGATCGGTCCATTTCAGATAAGTCACATCGACTCCGACGGGAACGTGTCGTTCCCCGGGGTTCCGGCGGCGACATACTACGTGACCATGAAATGTGTGGGCCATGTCCTTGCCTCGGGCCCGCGGGTTTTGCGAGTCTCGCCCTCCTCTCCTCATTCTTTCGAATGGACAGTTGTGGAGGGAGCGGACCTTACTGTACGCGTTCAGAATGGTGCAGCCCGTCCAGTGCCCTATGCTCGGCTAAAGTTGCAGCCCGTCCTTACAGGGCACGTTGAAGGTCCGCTCTTGCCTTGCATGACAGAAGCTGACGGATCCGTACGGCTGCGAGGAGTCCGGCCTGGAGAGTATCGTGTGCTTGCGGATGGCGAGGCGGCTATCGAGCCTACCCCAGTCGTGCGTGTCAAGCGCGGAGAAGTCACCGAGGTCACGCTGCGCCTCAAGGACGCTGGGAGCGCACTTATTAGCGTGCGGTCGGATGAGGGCCAAGCTGTAAACGATGTGCAGGTGAGTTTGTCGCGCTCGCGTGAGCAAGACGGCACCCAGAGCGCCACTTCTGGAGAAGAGAATGCCCCTCTCATCTATATGGCTCGCGCGCTCGGCGCGGGGCGATTCGGCGTCAATCCATTGCCACCAGGAACCTACCGCGTGCAGGTTTTGCCTCGCGGTGGCGTCCCGGGGTCGACGCTTCCAGAGGTCGAGAGCTCTCTTCAGATAGGAACGGCGGCTTCGGCCGAGATCGCGCTCCAGGTGTCACGCAGCGGCCGCATCGAGGGCCGAGTGATCGGGGCACAGGGAGAGCCGCTCGCCAATGTACAGATCACAGCCAGCAGCATTGGAGAAGTCGAGGCGAAGTTGGGTGCCCATTCAAACGTTTCGCGTCCGGTGCTCAGCGACGTGGACGGCCAGTTCACGATAAGTGGACTAACCGCTCGCGGCACATACCAGTTGCGCGCCGAGGAGGTCGGAGGGACGGTCCTGCTCTCCGGCCCGATCGCAGCGGGCACCCGAGCCTCATTGCGTATGCAGGCCCCGGCGAGTCTCTCTGGGACGGTTGTGGACGAAGTAGGTCGGCCCCATGGTCGCTATCTCGTACGTGTCGTGAACAGCGACGTGCAATCAGAGCAAACCTCATCGGTGCTGAGTGGCAGTGGAGAGTTTTCTTTCGAACGCGTGACGCCAGGGAAGGTCACTTTGATTCTGATCGAAGAGCACCCAGACGCTGCGCCTATGGAGCACCACTTGGAGCTCGCGCCGGGACAAGCACGAACGCAGCTCAAGCTTGTCCTGCCTCGAAGGCCCGAGGGAGCCACCACTCAGACAGATTCATGAATTGGTTCTTGGTCTCGATGGTAGTCGAGATCGTAGAGGAAAGAGAGATGCACATGAAATCGAATAAATGGAGCCGCTTGGCCAAGGTCGCAACGCTTGCCGCAGCCGTTGGTGGAACCATGGGATTGGCAGGCAACGCCCTCGCGATAGATCCGGTGAGACTCACGATGGGGCCTTGGGAGAATCCCTGGCCTTTCAATTACTCGAAGACCGAAACGTTGACGAATCCAGCAAACCAGAATGTGGCGACCGTAAAAATCATCACCGGCAATGCGTACCGGGCCACATACTCGGCGCGCCCGGTGGCTGGAAACACAACTCGCAAATTCAAGGGCAACTTCGACCACTACTGCGTTCTTCAATCACCACCCCAGCATCCCGTTGCCAGCGGCGTCGTCGGGGATGAGAAGACGCTGGAATGCGTGAACGCCTGGTTGGGTGCGGACCTCCTGATCGAGGCCCGAGCGAACATCGACAACGATTAGCGTTCATAGTGCCAGTCGAACGGCTAGGATGTCGGTGGCGGTTCGGCTGGCACGAAGTTTCATGTTGACTCTGCGTCCGGACTGTCAGTAAGACCAGTGTTCTCCCTGGGAATAGCTTATGACCAATATCTCTCGCAATTTTGCTTGCGCTCTTCTCTGGTTGCTGAACCAGGCATGTTCTGCGGAAGACCCCGTCGCCGGAAAAAATGGAGCGCGACTTGATGGTGGTGGACCCGACGGGTCGCTCGACGGAGACCCGGCTTACGGGGATGGGGATCGAGATTCGCGACGTGACGGCGGCGGACCTGAAGGTTGTGCGAATGCTGAGGTGAAGGCCGCGCGTGCGCAGCCGACGATTTGGTTGCTGGTGGATCGATGCTTGTCGATAGACTCGCGGGGTGGACGCACGGATTGGCAGCGCGTGCATCGCGGCTTGATGGGAGAGGACGGCATTCTCAAACAGCTCGAGGGAGTGGCTCGCTTCGGCTTGGTACTTACGGGCGAGGAGCCGGAATTGCACCAGGGGGCAATGTGTGGTCAGGGGGTAACGGTTGTCGAACCCGCACTCCAGAATCGCGCGAATATCGCGCTAGAGTACTTAGAGGAATACCTGTTCCGAGGCTATTGCACGCCATACTACGGCCTTAAGACTATCGAGAAGCATCCGCGGGTCGATGCGGAAGCCATCGTGCTGCTGAGGCGCGCTGACTTGGAGTATGTTTGCCGTCCCGAGTTCTTTTCTGAAACCTGGGGCATCGACATGGGAAACATTCACTACACGGCAGCGCGCGCCTCAAAAGACGCCGTGCAGGCGTTACACGAAAAAGGGGTCAAGACGTTCGTTCTTGACGGGATGTTCGGCGTATTTGACCCTCCGCACGCGGCGCCAGATCCCGAGAAGACCGCCCTGGAACTGGCCATGGCGGGCGGCACGAAGGCTCCTCTCACGCCCTCCGATATTCCCGAACTCGAGCAGGCATTGCGTGAGATTTCTGGGCAGCTCGTGAGCTGCGACGTGACGCTCAATGGGATGGTCAAGCAGGGAAGTGAGTGTGAGGGGTACGTCGAGGTCGATGGAACCCGCATCCCGTGCAACGACGAGAACGGGTGGCGTCTGAAGGACACAAAGACCGTCGAGATCACGGGTACTGCCTGTGAGGCGTTGAAAAAGAAGCCCGAGGCGACCGTCAAGGCGGATTTCCCCTGCGACGTCATCGTGATCTTCTAGGCTTTCAAGAACGTTCCGGTGGAGCTGTTCCCGCTGGGGCCTTCGCAAGGCCCCCGCAACCCCAACGAAATCACTGTCCACGTGTGAGCACTTCGCATGCGTGCGTAGACGTGAAAGCTTCGCACTTGCAGCGCCGCAAAGCGCTTCTTACACGGCCATGTACCTTCCCGAGATCTCTGCGAACTCCCATTCCGCACAACGCATGTGCGCGCCCTCGAACATCCGGTGTAAGCGAGCAAAACCGCGCGAGAACCTGCATTTTTCGCTGCTGTGAGCACGGTTATCGAGTTGGCCTGCTCAGATTTAGCCAGCTAGCGTAAGTGTCGGATGACGGGGAGGAGCACCTCCCACCGTGTCCTCAACACGCACAGGGAGGAACCCAATGGCTCAGTGGCTCTCCGGGGCTGGCAGAGAAGTGAGCAAATACTTGCCTGCTATCGGCATGGCGCTCGCGATTCTGGTTGGCGGTTTTCTGGTGGCATACGTGCTGCGCGCGATCACGCTCGCTGCGCTGAGGCGAACGGGCCTCGGACATCGCGTATCGCATTGGTTTGGTTCACACGATGCGAAGAGCTCGGAGCGTGCGGAGCGCATCATCGCCAAGAGCGTGTTCTACACAGCATTGGCGTTTGTGTTCGTGGCGTTCTTCTCGCAGCTGCGCATTACTGCGGTGACCGATCCCATCGTCAGTGCGCTGTCGGGCATCACGGGAGCCATCCCGAACCTGCTCAAGGCAGCGCTCATCGGTGTGGTGGGCTATCTGTTCGCTACGCTCGCGCGCAGCGGCGTGGCAAAGGTGGTCGACAAAACCGGCCTTTCTGAGCGTCTGTCTCGCATCGCGGGCGAAGATGACACGCTCGAGCTCGACGTCGAGACGCGCCGCGCGCCGCGCATCCTTCACTACGGCGGCCACACCAAGCTCGCGCATACCTCGGGTGAGGTCGCGTACTGGGTGGTGCTGGCCATCACGGCCGTGCCGGTGCTCGAGGCGCTCCGCGTGGGAGCACTCGCGAATCCGCTGTCGAACGCGCTCGACTCGGTGACTACCTATGCACCGCGGATCATCGCCGCCGCGGCTTTGGGTGCTGTGGGTTATCTCGCAGCGCGTCTTGCGCGCAAGCTGACTGCGGCGCTCGCGCATCGTGCGGGAGTAGACCGGTTGGTCTCGCGTGTGGGCGGCGATCGCGCGCTGCGCGGCCAATCGCTGTCGGGCATCCTCGGCAGTATCGTAATGGCGTTCGTGCTGCTCCACTTCATCATCAGCGCCGTCGGCCGCTTGCAGATTCCTGAGATCAGCGCGCCGCTCGGAAATTTCCTGAGCTCCATTTACGCGTTCTTGCCGCAGTTCTTGGTCGGCGGCTTGGTGCTCGCGGTGGGCATCGTGGTGGCGCGTCTGCTCGGGAATCTGACAGCACGTCTGCTAGCTGCGATGGGGTTCAATACCCTGATGGCGCAGCTCGGTATTTTCCGCGGCGAGAACATCTCTGCGCTGGAGCAGGAGCATGAGGCGCGCGCCTTGGTGCAAGAGCGCCTGGAAACCGCGCGCAGCTACGGTGGTGCGCCGCGCGTCAACGGCAGCGAGGAAGAGCTCCTCAGCCGCGGACCCACGCTTGCTACCGCGCGTACGCCTGCGGATGTGGGCGGACTCGTGGTCACCGCGGCAGTGGCGATCATCTTCCTGCGTCAGGCGCTCGGCACCATGCACCTGTACGGCTTCGCCGGCATGCTCGACGCATTCTTGAGCTACCTGCCCAACGTGATCGTGGCGGCAGTGGTGCTAGCCGCAGCGCTCGCGGCAGCCAACTGGGCCCAGAAGCGCGTGCAGGAAGTCACGCGTGGTTCCGGTGATCGCCTGATGCGCTCACTCGATCGCGGCGTCTACGTCGCTATCATCACCATCGGCGCGATGATGGCTGCGCAACAGCTTGGCGTGGGTGCAGAGCTCATCGGCACGGCCTTCACGCTGATTCTCGGCGCCGTGTGTCTCGCACTCGCGTTGGCCTTTGGCCTCGGTGGGCGTGAAGTAGCGGGCGACTTCCTCAAGCGCGAAGTCAGCCGCAGGCAGCGCAGCCCGTTGCCATCACCCGGCGAATAACACCCGTCCAGACAGAAGGCCCGAAGAACCACCGGCGTTCTTCGGGCCTTCTGTTTCTACGTATGGGGCGAGCCTTCTGCGCCTGCAGCGCGCAGCTCAGCGTGGGTTCGCGCGCTCAGAGATGTCCCATCTTGCCACTGCGATAGTCGTCGAAGGCCTGCTGCAGCTCCGCTCGCGTGTTCATGACGAAGGGGCCGTAGGCAGCGACGGGTTCGTGGATGGGTTCACCACTCAATACGAGCAGCCGCGCGCCCTTTTCGGCACGAACTCGCACGATGCCTTCGCCGCGGTCGAGCAGCGCTAAAGCGCCCACGGTGGCTGCTTGCCCGTCGCGTCCGAGCTGAGCCTTGCCTTCGAGCGGGAATACCATCGAGGTAAAGCCCTTGGGCAATTCGAACTCCGACACTCCATCGCGCCCGAACGTGAGATCGAACATCGTGATGGCGGTGTGTGTTCGTGCGGGTCCACGCGCATCGCGCAATTCGCCCGCAATGACGCGCGCCTCTGCGGCACCGACCGCGAGTCGAGGGAAGTCCTTGTCGACCAACGGCTGATACGAAGGTGCACTCATCTTGTCGCGCGCAGGCAGGTTGACCCAAAGCTGCACCATTTCAAGTTCTCCGCCCTGTTCGGCAAAGCGCTTGGAATGAAGCTCTTCGTGCACAACGCCAGACGCGGCGGTCATCCATTGCACGTCGCCAGCGCCGATGAGCCCACCGCCGCCTGCAGAGTCGCGATGGGCAATCTCACCACGATAGGCAAAGGTCACGGTCTCGAAGCCGCGATGCGGATGCTCCCCCACGCCCCGTTGCTTGGTAGTGGGTTCAAAGCGCCGGCGTGATGCGTGATCGAGCAGCAAAAAAGGGCTCTGCACGCTGGGATCGCCACCGGGCGAAAGCACGCCGTGGACGCGGAAGCCGTCGCCGACCCAGTGTTCCGATTGCGAGGTGAGTACGCGCTCTACACCGCGGAGAGTCTGCGTATCGCGTGTAGGTTCAGGTTGCATGGAAGGTTCCTTGCTGCGGCCGAAAAGGCGCGAAGTCGCACCCAACGTGCCAACGGCCACCACCGTGGTGGCGCCGACAAGAAGAGAGCGTCGCGACGATTTTTGATCCACTGCTGGCATTCTAAGTCGCCTCGGCCGAAGGGGAAGGGGGAGGGCACTGTGCGCGACTGAGCGTAGAACATGTAACGCTACGCGGCCAAGCTGCGACTGGACCACCGAATGGCTCTTTCGTCCTCGACTCGACCTTCGGTCGGGCCTGCGGGCGTGTCCGCGCTGACGGCGAAATGCTTGGAAATCGCGACGGGTTCAAGCCATTCGGTGCTCTAGGATTGACTCAAAAAGCTCAGCTCGTAGTGCGTGTCTTCCGCAGTCGCGAGCGAAGCTGTAACGCGTAGCGGAGTTGTGCAGTCGAGCATCACGGCGAGTTCTTGGGTGTGCGTGGCGCCCAGGCTCGCTTCGTACTTTCCGTGTTGCGGACCATGCGGGATGCCGCGTGGATGGAGCGTCAGGCTGCCTGCGCCGATACCTGCGCGCGACGTGAACTCGTCGCTCACGTAGTAGAGAACTTCGTCGACATCGACCGAAGTGTGCGGATACGGACAAGGTATCGCGTGTGGATGAAAGTCGAGCGGGCGCGGGACGAAGCTACAGATGAGCGCGCCGCCTGCGGCAAAAGTTCCGTGCACCGTAGGCGGCAGATGCACGAGGCCGACGCGCGGCTGAAACGCGAGAATGGGAAACGCCCATGGGTACACGGCACCATCCCAGCCCACCACATCGAGCGGCGACTGCTGCGCAGAAAACACATGATGTTGTTGCTTGCGCTGGATGACGACCTTACGCAAGCCTTCATCTATCGGTCCCAAAAATACAGGACGGCGAAAGTCACGATGGCAGTAGGGTGCGTCCATTCGCAGTTGGCCTACCTCGTTGCGAAACTGCGCAGGCACAGACAGCCCCTTGAAGCACTCGATGATCAAAAACTCGTACTGCGTTTCGCCTGCGCCGAACTCAAAGCGATGAAGCAGCCCCTTGGGGATGAACACGTAGTCCAGCGCGGAAAACGCTACGTCGCCTAGCGTGGTGCGCAAGCTGCCGTGCCCACGGCGCACGAACAGGAGCTGGTCTGCATCGGCGTTGATGCGGTAGTGCGTGTCGCTTCGGCTAGGTTTAGCAAGGCTCAGGCTTAGATCGTCGTTGTAGAGAAGCTGCGTGCCCATTGCATAGGTTTGAGTGGACGAAGCAAGCTCCTCCGTGCGAAAGTGCCTGCGCCGTAGGACCGAAGCTGCCCTGGCCTCCTCTGCCACGGGGCTGTGCTCTTCCGTGGGCTCTGCGCTGCGCTGCAGCGTGTGCGGTGGATGCATGTGATAAGAGATGGAGTACGGCCCCGAAAACCCGTCGCGCGTCAGGCACGCTTCGTAGCGCAGCGCACCGCCCGCTCCCTTGAGCGCTACGTGATGCTTCGGCGGAAGCTCGCCGCATGCCATGCGCTCGAGCATTAGGTCCCTCCTGCGCCAGATTGTTCGCGCTCGATGCTCTCGAACAAAGCCCGAAAATTTCCCTCCCCGAAGCCGTTGTCGCCCTTGCGCTGAATGATTTCGTAGAAGAATGGCCCCGCGCTTTTTTCGCCGTACAGGCTAGCAAAGTCCTTGAGGAAGATCTGCAACAGGTAGGAGCCGTGGCCATGGCCATCGACCAACACTTCGAGCTCGCGCAGGAGCGCTACGTCCTCCTCGATAGAACCGATACCGAGGGAAGTGAGCCGCGACGGCAGTTGGCTGTAATAGGAGCCTGGGGTCTGCATGAACTGCACGCCGTTTTTTCGCAAACTGCGCACGGTGCTGAGTACGTCGCGCACAGCCAAGGCCAAGTGCTGTACGCCGTCGCCGCGATGCTCTTCGTTGAAGATGTTGATCTGCGAGTGCTTGAACGACGGGCGAAAGGGCTCGTTGTTTGCAAACTTTACGCCGCTGTGTGGATCCCACATCACACGGGATCGCAGTCCGGAGCCGGTGGCAACCTGGTCCTTGGTGACGTCGCGCGTGTGAAAGGAGACCTCCCACATGGGCTCAAAACCGAGCACGTGCTCGAGCCAGAGCAGAGCAGGCTTCATGGTCTGAAAGTTGGTCGTGATGTGATCGATGTGTGTAAAGCCGAAGACGTTGCTGCCTCCGCGCGGCTCGTACTGCTCCATGCCAGGCAAAATGCCGCGATGGCCGAGGTTTTCGATGAATCGAAACGTGGTGTCGCCAAAGGGCGAGGTGATGGAAAAGGTGCGGATCGAGCCGACGTCGTCGCGTGCTTCGACGATATCCGTGATCGGAGTGCCGCCTAAACTCTCGAGCCGATGGAAGGTGTGTTCGATGTCTTTGACCTCGAACATGACTGAACCCACGCCGTCCGGGTGTTTGCTTAGGTAGCGCGCGGCGCGGCCGCCTGGGCCTGCGGGCGTCGAGCAGACCACCACAATTTGGCCTGCTTGAAACACGAGGGAGCGCTGGCGCCCTTCGCGTTCGAGCTCTGGCGAGCTGCGACCGACTTCATCGAAGGCGAGCCGCTCGAGGTAAAAGCTGCGACTGCGCTCTAAATCGTGCACATAGTAATGCACACCGAGGAGTCGAGTGATACCGAGCGGACCTGTCTGCACAGCTTACCCCTTTGCCGATGGTGGTGTGTCCGGTTGGTTCTCTGGGGCGGCAGCCCGAAAAGCAGGCAGCTCACCGGTGGCCGCTCGGAGCGCCTGAAGGCGTGGAAAAATCGAGAGATCGATGCGGAAGCGCTCTGCGTTGTAGAGCTGAGGCACAATGAATAAATCGGCCATGCTGAGCCCGACGCCCGCGAAGTAGGGCCCGGGCTGAGTGTTCGCAAGCTCTTCGATGCGCCTGAGTCCGGCTACGATCGTGGCATCACGGAAGCTGCGGTTTACGTCGCTGCCAGCGTGCTTCTGGAGCAGGGCCTGCACGCTCACATTCTGCAGCGGCTGAATGCCGGCGTTGACGATTTCCACAGCTTCGAGGACTTTGCTGCGTAACCACAGGTCTTCGGGCAGGAGCTGCGGCGTAGGAAACCGTTGGTCCAGATAGCTGAGGATGGCGAGAGATTGTGTGAGCTGATGTTCGACGCCTTGATGCTCGAACACCAGCACGGGCACTTGTTTGAGTGGATTTACGGCTGCGAAGGCTGGTTCATCTTGCCCGTGGACTCCCGGCGCCAAGTTCACCGGGATGTATTCGTACGCGACGCCCTTGAGTGCGAGGGCGATGCGCACGCGGTAGCTACAGCTACTTCGGTAGTAAGAGTAGAGCTTCATGGCAGAGCCTCGACTTCTTGCTCGATAGCGCCGAACAACGAGCGACCATCCTCATCCAACATGTCGAAGCGCACCCTGTCACCAGACTTGAGATAGGGCGTGCGCGGGGCTCCGTGCAGGATGGTTTCGATAGCTCGCAATTCCGCCAGGCAAGTAATGCCGCGGGCCTCATCGTGATTGGAGACGGTGCCACTTCCAAGCAGCGTGCCGGCGGTGAAGCTGCGCGTCTTTGTGATATGGGCAATCAGGTCGAAGAAGGAGAAGTGCATCTCGGAGGCGTCTGGGTCGCCGAGCTTCTGGGTATTCAGATGACATTGCAACGATAAATGAACGCGCCCTTCACGATAGCTTGCGCCGAATTCGTCGGGTGTGATCGCAAACGGAGAAAACGCCGTGGCGGGCTTCGCTTGCACGAAGCCAAAGCCTTTTGCGAGTTCGCTCGGAATCAGGTTCCTATAGGTCACGTCGTTGATGAGCATGAACAGGCGAATGTGGGCAGCTGCCTGTTCGGCGCGCGTGCCCATCGGTGTATCACCGAGCACGGCGCACAGCTCACCTTCAAAATCGAGTCCCCAGGCTTCATCGGGCAACACGAGCTTATCGCGCGCGCTGAGCAAGACCCCGGAGCCGCCCTGGTACACGAGTGGATCCGTGAGGAGCGTGGCGGGAGGCTCGGCATTTCTGGCTTTGCGAACGCGCGCCACGTGACTGAGGTAGGCAGAACCATCGAGCCACTCGTAGGCTCGCGGTAGAGGCGGCAGGAGCCGGGACGCGTCGAGTGGAGTGCCGGCTGCCTGATCTGCTTCGAGAAGCTGTGCGAGCGCTGTCAGTGGCTCGCACACAATGTCCCAGCGGTCCAGCGCATGCTGCAGAGAGGGAGCGATATGCCCCGCGTCGACCACCGTGTTTCCACTGGGGTGGACAACGTGAAGGCGCCCATCGCGCGAGCCATCTGATAGCGTTGCAAGCTTCACTGTTCGCCTCTGCAAAAACGTCGAGCCGTAAGAGAAGAGTCGCTTGAGTTAGCTTGCTAGCAATCCCTTCAGCCTCCCAACAAGGAGCGGATGAAGGCGAGCCCCGTTGTGATGGGTTCTCGATGAAGAAAGCGAATCTCAAGCATCTCGAGCTCTCGGGTGAGCTGTTCAGTTTGCGACTTCCCTTCCCCTATTTTCGCTAAACTCTCGAGTAAGTTCCAGCGCAATAGCCATTCGTCAGGATAGTTTCGCGAAAGCGCTGTATGGATGCCCTCAAATGCGGAGACCAGTGCTTCTCCGCCGAGCACGCGAAAGTCCGCTGCCGCGCGTTCGTAGAGCGCGAGCAGGTCTGTCTCTTCCCGAGAAAACCAGCGTGGGTGAGGTACGCGTACGTGTGCGGGTTCCTGTGGCAAAAAGCATGTCTCAGGTGCGCCTGCGTGGACGCGGGTCACGTGGGTGCCGAGGGCCAACGGGTAAAGTGCACGGGCAAGGAATGTGTGGCCCGTGGGCCGTTTCAGCTCGAAGTCTTCCAGCAACAGGAGCTCGAGCCTCCCCTCGCTCACGCGGACGTCGCGCAGTACGCCTCGAATCTGCACACCGGAATCTAGCGAAAACAGAAGTTGGTCTCCCGTGCAGTATGCGGCCAGATGGCTGTGTTCTAAGGCGCCGAGTTCACGCCCATCGCGCAAGTTTCCGAGTGGAACCACCAGGTCGTGCGGGCGGGGAACGTCTGCGATGGGCACGCCACGGCGACATAGTTGGGGGCTGCCTGAAACGTGGAGCAGGTAAGGTTGTTCATCGAGGGTTTCGAAGGCCCGCAATATGCCGACTACCTCTAAGTTCGGGTCGAGACCCAAGGTCGCGAGTTCCTCGCTAAGCACAGCGGTGTGTAAGGCGCGAGGTCCCGGCGTGCGGTAGGCGAGCGTATGGCTCGCTTGTTCCAGCACTTCGTGCAGCTCTGCAAAATCCCGAGCTACGAAGAGCTGCGGTTGCGGTTGGGTGATGTCGTAATCGATCTCTAGGCACTGTGTAGACAGTGGAATCTTTCTCACAGCAGGGTCGTGGCAGGAGTGGCTCTCCCCCAAGGACGACAGAAGACCTGCGCCATACAAGCGGTAGTCGTCCGGTGTCCCCACCAGACCATATTCGGCAGTCCACCAATACAGGCGAGCAAGGCGTGCGGATTCGCTCACTTCAGAGACTTGGGCAAGAGCGGCTTGCAGCATGCGCTCTGCGCGCGCGACCTGCTCTTTCGTGCTGTTCGGACTCTCTTTTATGTCTGCGAGCGTGTGAAAGGCAGCATAGACGTCGCGGTCGGCTTTGACGGTGAACGCCTTTTCGGAGATCGAGCCGATGGCTTCTAGATACGAAGCGTAAGCGGGATCGCTGAGAATCGGGGCGTGGCCGGCAGCCTCGTGGATGATATCGGGTGCAGGTGTGTAAGCGAGGTGCTCCTTGCTGCGAATCTCCGCGGCGATAGGCAAGATGCGATTGGCCTGAAATGCTTGGAACGCGCGCGGCGGGATGAAGCCATCCACGCAGACGGCAGACCAGCCAAACTTCGCGAGCTTGTCGTTCATCGCGTCGATACGCGGAATGCGCTCGATGTCGATGCCGGTGGCAGTCAGTCCCGTGCAGTAGGCGGCGTGCGCGGTGTGCTGGAGCCGAGCGTGCGTTTGCAGTAAGACGAACCGCCACACGGCATGGTCGATCTCGCTGTACTGTGCGTAGTCCTGCTCGACGACGAAGCATCGCAGGTGCGGAGGAATCGAGGCCTGCGCCACCGTACGCACCCTAAGAGGGTACCGGGCGGCGGAGGTGCTTGCTAGGGAATTGGGCCGAGTAAGGAAGCGCGCAAACAGACGCGTATCGCTTCGCGCGACACGCACAGGGCGGTACGGCGTGGCGCGTTAGAAGCCCTGAATCAGCACATCACGACGGCCGCCCGCCTTGCCTGAAGCGGGCCCGACGACGCCCTCTTTCTCCATGCGTTCCACAAGCTTCGCGGCTTTATTGTAGCCCACGCCGAGCTGCCTTTGTAGGTGGCTGATGGAGCAGTAACCAGCCTGTGCCACGATGGCGACGGCCTTGTCGTACACCGGGTCGTCGCTCTTCGGGCCGCCTGCACCGATCGGGCCGTCGCCATCTTCCTCGTCACGCGGCCGAAGGATGTTTTCGTCGTACACGGGCTTGCCTTGTGTACGCAGGAAATCGCAGAGCTGGCTGACTTCGTCTTCGCTGATGTAGGCGCTGTGCACGCGCTTCAAGTCGCTCGCGCCCGGCGGAATCATCAGCATGTCACCCATGCCGAGCAGATGTTCGGCGCCCTGCCGACCGAGGATGGTCTTGGAGTCTTCGCGCTGGCTCACCTTGAATGCGACGCGCGCCGGGAAGTTTGCCTTGATCATGCCGGTGATGACATCGACGCTCGGACGCTGGGTGGCCAGGATCACGTGAATGCCTGCAGCACGTGCCTTCTGGGCTAGGCGCGCGATGGCTGCTTCCACGTCCTTCGCCGCGACCATCATCAAGTCCGCAAACTCATCGACCACCAGCACCACGTAGGGCAGTTTTTCGGGCGTGGGCAGCTCGTCGGGCTGTTCATCGCCTTCAGGCCAAAGCCACATTTCCTCGCCGCTCGGGCCGAAGCTCTTCACCTTGCCGGCGCGCGCGGGCCACAGCTTTTCCGGCGGCATCTCGCCAGAGAGCACCTTGTCGACACGCTGATTGTACGAGGTGACGTTGCGCGCACCTGCGTCTGCAAACAGCTGGTAGCGCCGCTCCATCTCATCCACGGCCCAGCGCAGAGCCAGCGAGGCCTTCTTCATGTCGGTGACGACCGGCAAGAGCATGTGCGGAATGCCGTCGTACACCGCGAGCTCGACCATCTTGGGGTCGATCATCAGCAGTCGCACTTCTTCGGGCGAGCGCTTGAAGAGCAGCGACGCGAGCATGACGTTCAAGCCCACGCTCTTGCCGGCGCCGGTCGCGCCTGCGACCAGCAAGTGAGGCATCTTGCTCAGGTCGCCGAAGTAGGGCTGACCCGCGATATCCTTGCCGAGCGCGATGGGCAAGGGGCCCGTCTGCTTTTCCCAGCGCTCGTCTTCCAAAATCTGGCGCAGGCTCACGGTCTGGCGCACCGCGTTGGGCAATTCGAAGCCCACGCGTGCCTTGCCCGGAATCGGCGCCACGATACGCACCTTTTGGGCGGCGAGGCTCATGGCGAGATCGTCCGAGAGGCCGGCTATCTTCGAGATCTTGGTGCCGCTCTTGGGCTCGAACTCGTACATCGTGACCACAGGGCCCGGGTGAATCTCGTCCACGCGTCCCGTCACGCCGTACGCCTCGAGCTTTTCCACGAGCTTGGCGGCGTTTTGCTTGAGCTGGCCGGCATCGATATGCACGTCGGACGCGACCACGGGGTCGAGCAGCGAGGTGGCCGGCAGCTGATAGGCCCTGCGGCTTTGGGGAGCTTCCTGGGCGGCCGACACCGTGACCGGGCGCTGCCGCGCCTCAGGCGACGGCGCGACGATCGTGGGACCGCGTTCTTCGGTCTTTTTGCTCGGTGCGCTCGGCGACTTGCTCCCGGGACGTGGCTGCTTGGTAAAGTGGGTAGCTTCAGCCTTGGCCTCGATCGCTTCTTCTTCGGCCTCGTCTTCGTCGTCGTCCTGCTCTTCGTCGTCCTGTTCGGCAACCGATGCGCCGTGACCTTCCGGCTCCTCGATGAACTCGTCCTCGTCTTCGTCTTCGTCCTCGTCGAAGAGATCGTCTTCATCCTCTTCGGCCGCCGCTTGCGCCTTCTTGGAACGTGCGCCCACCACGCGTGGCTCGTTGCGCTTCTGTTCCTTTTCGCGCTGCGTGCGCTCGAGCTCCTTGGCCTCACGCCAGGCCTCGGTCACCGCGCCCAAGCCGTTTTGTGCCGCCAAAAAGCTCTTCATGAACCGCTGTCCGAGCACCGTCACGCTCTTGGTCGTGAGACCCGTGACGCTCACGGTGGTGCGCAGGACCAGGGTGGTCAGCAGGACCGAAGTGCCCACCACGAACGCCCCGATCAAACCGAACAGGGAGCGCAGAAGCTCGCCGAAGGCTTCCCCGAGCCCGCCACCCAGTAGGGTTTCCGGCGAGGCCAGGTGCATCAGCCCGCAGCCGATGATTAAGAGGACCAGGGTCGCCGCCAAATTCGCCGCCCCGAGCGGGGAGGGCCTTCGGGCGAACAACCGCACGGTGAAGGACGCCACCTCGAACGGCACGACCCAGGCGGCCACGCCGAAGGTGGTACTGAGCAGGTCGGCGAGGCCGTGCCCCACCGGGCCTACCCAGTTTTCCCCTCCCGTCACGTCGTACGAAAGGAGCGACAGCACCAACAGCACGGATGCTGCAGCAGCTGCAATTCCCAGGACTTCCTGACCACGGCCTGCCTCCTCGGCCCGCCTGCGATCTTCATTCCTCAGAGCTTTCGATCCTGCGACACGGCTAGCCAAGCGCACCTCACCCTACTGCCCGAGGGTACGGGCGGGAGAGATCCTCGGTCAACAAATGGAGCTTCCGCGGCAGGTGTGGTCGAATGCTGCATGGGGCCGGAGGAGCAAACCCTGCGGAACCCATGCAAGTTCGGGCTGTACGGTGCGGGCAGGACATCCTATCCTCTTGCACTGCCCGAAGGGTCCCGGGGGGCGGACCGAATCCGTTCCTATTCGCTGTGTGCGAGGTCTGAAGAGCGATGCAAGCCATGAACGCCGTCGCAACGACGTGGGATAAAAAAGCCCGCGTCCTCATCTTGTGTTCCCTCATCGCCCTTTCGGCTGGCTGCAAGGTCAGTTCTGAGGACATCGATTATTGGAAAGGGACCGTAAAAGGCCCCGGCAAAATCACCGCGGTGATGCTGGCCGACAAGTACCCTATGGAGTTGCGCACCCAGGCCGCCTTGGCTCTGGTCGAGATGGAGCGTAACGATCGGGACGGCGCCGCCGATCTGCAGCAGGGGCTGCAGCGTCTGGACGAAGCCACCCGCGGGGAGGTGGTCGCCGCCATGATCCCGGGGCTCGAAGCCCAGATGAGCAAGGTGGACGAAAAGGCTGGGGGTGCGCCCAGTGCTGGCCAGATAAGAGCCAAAGACGCCGCCTATTTGCTCATTCCCTACGCCTCTCCAGAAGCCAAAACCAAGCTCACGAACAGCGTGGTGGGCTGGTACGTCGAGGACTTTAACGGTCGAAGTTTGGCCGGTAATTTCAGCGCCGAGCAGGTGGTGAGCTCGCTTGGGTCCCCGGCCGCCAAGGTCTTGGTGGGCGGCCTCAAGGCGCGCTTGCCCCAGCAGGCCCTGGTGAAGATGGCGCAGCTCATCGGCCAGGTGGGCGACGCGGCGTCGAAGAAAGAAGCCGGCGAGCGCTTGGTGGCCATCGAGCAAGAGATGGAGAGCACCGAGTTCGTAAAGTGGATTTCCGACACCATCCAGGCCCAGCAGGCCCAGGCGGGTGCCACGCTCGATGCGGCGCGCCTCAAGGCGGCAGCGGAGCTCAACCGAGACAACTTCATTAACGAAGGCGCGATCGCGGCCATGAAGGCTCTTGCCGATCAGCCTCCGGTGAAGGCGCGCCTGCTCGCGCTCGCCTCGGTACCCAGTTCCGAGAAGGAAGATTCTCGGCGCGTGCGTGCGCTCGATGCGCTCGAGAACAAGGTCGACCGGGGAGATCTGCCGCAAGTCCTCGCGCTCGCGCTCGACAAAAACAACCCCAAGACTGTGCGCGACTACGCGTTCGATCGTGTGGGAGATATCCGGAGTGCCGAGGCGCTGCCTTCGCTCTGGCCGCTTGTGGCCGGCGCCGAGGATGAGCGCTTACGTTGGCGTGCCGGCGAACTCGTGCTCGCGATCGGCGGCCCGAGCGTGGTCGACGAGTTTTTCGCGAAGCTTCCTGCCGGTGGGGAGTACACAGAAGCCGAGCTCGAGGGGTACGCGACCCGGATGGGCCAGATGACCCCATTGCCCAATGAGCAGGCTCGACGCTTGCTTAGCTCTCCAAACTGGTATGCTCGGGTCACGGCGATCAACTTCTTCGAGCGCAAGGGCAACCAGGACGATGTAAAACGGCTGGAAGCCCTCAAGTCGGATAAGGCCCAGGGCAAGGGCGCCTCTTGGGGCAAGAAGACCGTAGGTGATATCGCCGAAGAGGCGGTCACGTCGGCCAAGCAACGGTTGTCCCAGGCGCCGGCGAAGTGAACCGTCGATCGCCTTCGGTATGAGCGAAGAAAAAGCACCATGACTCAGGACCACAACAAGAAGAGCCTGCGGCA
>CAZEWA010000021.1:0-21584 GCA_964515685.1 uncultured Polyangiales bacterium
GCGATCTCTGCCCGCAAATGAACCGCCGCGGACACGCCGATAGGCCGCAGCTCGATCCACACCGGGCGGTCCGGCGGTGGCGCATCGAGCGTACGGACATACAGCCCCTCGCGACTGATGTTGTAGGTAAGCCCCACGCGCGTATCGAGCTCTCCGCCAGTGCGAAAGGTGCACAAAGTCGCATACAACACACGTCGGGAGGCACGCGACTCCAAGAGCTCGCGCGGCTTGAGCAGCTCGTTGGCCACGAACAACATGTCATCAGGCGGTGCATCTTCGTGCACGACGGGCCAGCCGCCTGTCGATACGGATCCCGAGGGCGCACGGTTGGTCAGCAGAATGGCGGGCATCGTGCCAACCCAATGCTGAGACAAAAGCGACAGCGCCCGAATCCCCCCACCCTCGAGGCCTTCCGAGACCACCAAAACCTTCGGGGGCGAACGCTCGGCAACTTGGAGGGCCTCAGCCGCCGATGCCGCAAACGAAACGTCGAACCCCGCTTGCCTCAAAACGCGGCCCAGCACCTGACGCCGGTAGGTGTCCGAGTGAGCCAGAAGGCAACTCCCCTGGAACAGCGCCGTGCGTGCGGTGGGGTCGAACCCATCGAGCGTCCCAAGGCGGCGCGTGAGGTCGCCTATCTGGTTGAGGCCGATCACGTCGTCGGCACCGAGGTGATAGAGCTCCAGAAAAACCCGCTCCGACAGCTGCTCGCTCACCGCAACCAACGGCACACCGAAGCAGTTGGCATCCTGCCGCAGGATCCGATTGAGCTCGCGCAAGTCGTCGCTCGAGTCCGCTATCACGCAACGCGGTGTTCGGCCTGCGATAGCCGCCTTAAGCGCAGTTGCGTCCTGCACGAAGATTCCCGTGCATGCGGCGCGTTCAATGGCCACGCGCAGCACTTGCTCTCGCTGCAAAAGACGTTGACCGACTACGATCACAGGCATTTTTCCCACATCCGATCCGGGTTTACGCCCCGAAGAACGCTTCACGCAATCCTTCCCAAAGCACAGCTTCCACGCTGGGACCAACCACGGGTTCCCGACCGCAAAACGGCACTCCACCTAGCTACGCTAGTTCAGGGACTGCGCCGACTACTCACCCCGAAGCTTCTCACACTCGTGATCCATTGCCGAGCCGTTATCGATAGTCACAAAATATGCGAAATTTCGCCTGCAACACCCCGCAATCTGCCTTGCTCCCAGTCGGACAATGCGGGCTTCGCACGCACCTGTTTGCGACGCCAGCGATTCACCAGGACCATCCCCCGATCATTCATGGATACAATGGCACCAGTGGCGGGGTGAGATGACGGCGACGGAAAAGATTCTCATCGCGGATCAGGACGGAAGCGTTCGCCACGCCATGTCGCAAATCCTAACCGCAGCTGGGTACATTACAGAAACTGCGGAAACCGGCACGAGTGCGCTGTTCAGCATTGAATCGGGCTCTATCGATTTGGTGATCCTCGACCCCATGCTGTCTGGTTCTTCAGGGCTCGATGTGTGTCATGCGATTCGGCAATCAAGGCTCACCGCAGACTTACCTGTTTTGTTCGTAAGCTCGCGCAGCGACGTCGCCATCTACACCGCGGCCATCAAGGCGGGCGGCAACGACTTCCTTACTAAACCGCTTCACCGCGGCGAGCTCTTGCTGCGCGTGCGCTCCCTTTTGCAGCTTCACCGTATGCAAAAAGAACTCGCGCTGAGCAATGCGTTGCTTACGAAGCAGCGTGATGCATTGGTTCGGCTGCAAGCCCAGAAAGATGACCTACTCGAGATCATCGTTCACGACCTGAAAAACCCGTTGGCCGCGATTGCCTCGAACGCTCGCTTCATGAGCGACAACACCGAGGCAAACGAAGAGATCCGCCAGTGTTCTCGTGACGTCTCCATCGCTGCACAAAACATGCTGCGCATGGTTCACAACGTTCTCGATCTCACGCGCGACGAAAACGCACGTTTGAGCATCCATCCTGTGCGCATCAATCTCGTCGCTCTCGCAGAGCGGACCTGCGCATTGATGGCCTATCGCGCCGAAGAACGGCGCATCACGCTCAGCACACGACTCGACACCTCCGATCCAAACCTCGAAGCAGACGAGGACTTACTGCGCCGGTTGATCGAGAACTTGCTCGACAACGCGATTCGGTACAGCCGAACGAAGACGTTCGTACATTTAACTGTCTGTGATGATGCCGAGGACGGCTGGATTGTGCTCTCGATAGCCGACTCGGGCCCCGGCGTTCCGAGTGGCTCGGAAGCACGCATTTTCGAAAAGTACGCGCAGCTCGACCGTTCTACCGACCGTGCACAACAGCGCTTTGGCAGAGGACTCGGCCTCCCCTTCGTCAAGCGCGTAGTCGAGGCGCACGGAGGGACCGTCGCCGTGAGCAACATCGAACCCAACGGGGCTTGCTTCAAAGTGCGCTTGCCACGCACCCCGCTGCTGCCCCCAATACGCTCAACCGAGACAGACCCCTAGCGCTGTGCATCAGCCTTTGTTTTGTGTTTCTAGCGCAATCAGGGTCCTCAACACACTGCCCCCTTCGAGATTTGCCAGCGACTGCACAGCGGCCTCTTCGTCCAAAACATAACGCCCCTCACGACGCACAACCTGCGTAACCCCTGGATACTCGAGTTCGAGTTCTTTGCATGCGGCAAGCAGGCGCTCAGCGGCTTGCCCCGCAGCTCCCATCCGCGATAGGTCATCGATGCGTGCGAAGGCCTCTTCGATGACATGGATCAGCTCGTCGTGGTCCCATGGCTTCTGCAAGAAGCGATGAATTTCGCCGGTATTGATGGCGCGGATCACCACATCCAGGCGCGCATTCGCTGTGAGCAAAATCCTAACCGGCACCAGCATTTCAGCCCGCGCCCTGGCCGCAAGCGTCACGCCATCCATACCGGGCATGTCGATATCCGACAGCAGCAGGTCGGCGCGATGGGTGCGAAGCAGATCCAAAGCTTCAAGCCCATCCTCTGCGACAAGCGGCGTATGGCCCATCTTGCGCAAAATACGACTGAGCGCCTGTGTGATCTGGACGTCGTCGTCTGCGACAACCACAAGCCTGCCTTGCGCTGCAGTCATCGTGCGAGCCACTTTCGCCAGCCGTGCCGCGAGAGCGCTGCGTCCGCCAGCTCAAGTTCTTGCGACAGCTCCACGATACTTTGGTGCCGCCGCTCGGGCTCCTTCGCCAACGCGCGCAATACGCTGCGCTCCAAGACCTCGGGCAAGGGTCCGAAGGGGCTCACTGGAGTCGGGATGGGTGCTTGGATGTGCTGGATCATCACCGCTCGCGGATCTCTATCTTGGTAGGGACAGTTTCCCGTCAACATCTCGAACAAGACGCAGCCGAGCGAATAGATGTCCGAACGCCTGTCGGGGCGCTGTCCCAATGCTTGTTCTGGAGCCATGTACGAAGGGGTACCGAGGGTATTGCTCGCCTCTTCGGGCACGAGCACGTTCGACGCTGCACCAAAATCCAGCACCTTGATCCGTGCGTCCGACAGCACGAACACGTTGTCGGGTTTGAGGTCACGATGCACGATACCGGCCGCGTGGGTCGCTTGGAAAATCTCCGCTATTGCACGCGCCAAACGCAACGCTTCGACCGGATGCAGAGCGCCCGCGCGCTGGATGTGCTTCGCTAGTGTCTCGCCCTGGAGTAGCTCCATCACCATGGCTACGCGCCCATCAGGCAGACGCAAGAGATCGTATACATCGACAATGCCAGGATGCCGCATGGCATTAGCCGCGCGCGCCTCGCGCAATAGTGCAGCATTTCCCTCCATCGCGGTGTTAGGCAAGTTCCACAGCTTGATGGCTGCCTGCTTCTTCAGCAGCCGGTGCTCGGCGCGGAATACCGTTCCGGCCCCACCGCGCCCGATTTCTTCGAGCAATACATAGTCTCCGATGTGATCCAGTCGCTCGCTCGCTTGCCGACCGCGACGATGGGTCGCCTGTTCGGCCTGTGGCTCCATGCGACGCACATAGGCAGCAAGGTGCCCCGCCTGCGACCGCACGCTCAAGGTCACGCGGTGTGTGCCCCGCGCGTCGTCTACGTGCAGAATGCCGAAACGTTCGTCTGACGCCGTAAAATCGAGCGTTCCTACGAGCGCCAGCCGCGCGATCACGGCATCTCCGAGCGCCGAAGGAAGCTCGAGACAGGTCATGGCCCCACGCTCGAAATCGAAGGTGACCGTGTGTTTCGGACCTTGAGACTTCGCGATATGGAAGGCTTCGGCGTCCGAACGCAACAAGCCAAGCAACAGCGCGTCCGCGACAGCCGAGGGAGTCATCACTGTCGTAAGTTTATGGGAGTTATCTACCGCTACACAAGCGCGCCCGAGCCTTCAGGGGGGCGTCGTATCTGAAGCACCCTTGGGCAGCGTGGAAAATCGCTCGAACAGCGAGCGCCCGAACAGTTCGAATGCAAACGGCAGATCCTCGACCACATAGCGCCGAAATAGCCTACGTGGCTCCTGAACCAAGCGATGCACCCACTCGAGTCCGAGCTGCTGCACCAAGACCGGAGCGCGCTGCACGTGACCCGCGAGGAAACTCAGGCTGATGCCCACGCCTATCCACCATGCGTCGGGCAGCTCCGCCTTGAGTGCGGCTATCACCCTCTCCTGCTTGGGAGAACCGAATGCCACCAGCACGATGCGAGGCCGCGCGGCGAGCAGAGACTCGCGCAGTTGCGTTATCTCCTCGGGACTCGGCTCCGCACTCACACGCGGCGCACTTCGGCCCGCGAAAGTCAGGCCCGGGCATTCATCGAGCAAACGCTGGGCGGCTTCCTCGTTCGCCCGAGTTTCGCCGCCCAACAAGTACACGGACACCCCTTCGCTCGCTGCTCGCTGGCACAAGGGCAGCACAAGCGACGAGCCCGCAATGCGTTCGGGCAGCGGCGTCCCCCGCAGCTTGCTGGCCCAGACGAGCGGCATGCCATCCGCTACGCGCAGGTCTGCAGCGGCGTATGTGCTGCGATCGCGTGGGTCTTTGACGTGACGCCGCAGAAAATCGAGGTTGGCGGTGACAAGCCAACCGCCTCGACCCCGCGACAGCTCCCCGAAGATGTAGTCGAGTAAGTCGCGGCTCTCGGTCCGAGCCAGATCCATACCGCAGAGCGAAACGCTAGCGAACGGCGCGTTCATAGACAGGCGATGCTGGTAGGGATCGCTACGAAGGTCAAGCATGAGTCGCGCCCCGGGCTCCACCGCGCCTAGGGCGAAACGAGCCCGAGGCGAGGCCCCTTACGAAGCTTTTCGCCGTGAAGGGCAAGCTGCCCACAAGCTGCGGCGATGTCGCTCCCCTTGCGCCGGCGCACAAAGGTAGCGATTCCGTGGTCGAGCAGCGTCTGCTGAAAGCGGTCGACCGTGCTCCAACTCGAGGGCGCGAGCGAGCTTGCGTCGATGGGGTTCATCGGGATCAGATTGACCTTCACCTTGAGCCCGCCCATGAGCGCGGCCAGCTTTCTGGCGTCGTCTAGGCTGTCGTTCTGACCTTGTACCAGGGTGTATTCAATCGTGATGCGACGGCGCTTCGGCAGCGGATAGCGCTTGAGTGCAGCCAAGAGCTCACGCAGCGGATACTTCTTGTTGATCGGCATGAGCGCGCTGCGACGCTCATCGTCCACTTGGTGGAGCGATACTGCGAGCTGAACCTGGCCCCCGAACTCTTGCCCCAAGCGATCGATCTGCGGAACGAGGCCACTCGTGGAGAGTGTCACGCGGCGGCGAGATAGATTCAGCCCATCTGGATGCGTCATCAGCACGAGTGCCCGTGCGACGGCATCGTAGTTCGCTAGCGGCTCTCCCATCCCCATCAGCACCACATTGCGGAGACGCTCGCCTTCGCCAAGCCGCTTTCGGCCGATCAAGAGCTGGGCCACGATTTCGCCTGCGCTCAGGTTGCGCTTCAAACCCGCCTGGCCGGATGCACAGAACACGCACCCCATGGCGCAGCCGACCTGCGTCGACACGCACTGCGTGAAGAGTGCATCGGCCGCCTCGCGCGGCTCGTCGTCTTCAGCGGACTCGTCGAGGGCCACCACATCCGCCTCGGTCTGGATGCGCTGCGGAATCAGCACGGACTCGATTTCTTTGTCGTCGGGCAACCGCAGCAGCAGCTTACGGGTAGTGTCTTCTGACAGGTGCTCGGTGGTCACGCTCAGCGGAACCGACAATCCCTCGGCCATCAGCTTCGTGCGCAGCCCCTTGGGCAAGTCGCTCATCTGCTCGGGATCGAGCACGCCGCGCTGGTGAATCCAGCGGAATACCTGGAGGCCGCGATAGCGTGGCTCACCCATGCGAACCATGGCCTCGCCCCACTCCTCGGGCAGGCGCTCGAGGGGCCCTGCCGGCTCGGTGAGAGGAGGCGCGAGGGGCTGCGGCTTGGCTGGGTTCATGATGGGACGCAGTGTTGTCAAAAGCGCCGCGTTTTCAAGCCTACGCGGCCGATAGCGTGCTTTTACGCACCGATTCTCGCCTGGATTGGCACATCGACGCGAGGTGTCGGCTGCTCACGGCTCGGAAGTCGAGGCGAAAAAGCGTTCGAAAATTTGATAGCCCTCTGCAAGCAACGAGAGCGTCGTGTACTCGTTGGGTTGGTGGGCTTGCGCATTCAGCCCGGGCCCGAAGTTCACGGCTGGAACGCCGATTTGATCGAAGCGCGCCACGTCGGTCCATGCTTGCTTTCGCTCCACCGCGCGCACGCCCGACGCCGCGAGACGCTGTACGAGCGGATGGTTCTTGTGCGGCCTACCCGCCGGCGACAGGTCGAAGGCTTGAACTTGCGCGCGCCCGGCCACAAGCGCCTGAAGCTCCACCAGCGCCTGCTCCGGAGTCTTGCCGGGGGCGAAGCGGTAGTTGATGTTCAGCTCGAATCGATCGGGCACGATATTGCGCGAACGGCCACCACTCGCGAGCGTGGGCGTCATGACTTCCTTGAACAGGATGCCGTCCATCTCGACTGCGCGTGGCTCCATGCGCCCGAGCTCGGCCAAAAACTCCGCGGCCTTGGTGATGGCGTTCTCGCCCTCCCAGGGCCGCGCGCTGTGGGCGGTACGCCCTTCGAACGTGACGGTCGCGTGCAGCGAGCCCATGCATCCAAGCTGGAGGCGGTTGTCGCTTGGTTCCAGGCAAATCGCGAGATCGAACTGGTGGAGCTGCGGAAAAGTATCGAGCATCGGCCCAAGCACATTTTCCGCAAACGGTCCCTCTTCGCGCTCGTAAAACACAAGCGTCAGATCCCAAGGGAACGCACTGCGATCGATGCGCTCGGCGAACTCTATCATGATAGCGAGACCCGACTTCATGTCCGCCGCGCCCGCTCCGTACAGCCTGTCGCCTTCAATGCGCACTGGACCGTCGTGCTGCGTTCGCACGGTATCGAGGTGCCCCACCAGCGCGATGCGCGGTGCGCCCGGATTTTCATGGGCGCGCACCACCAAGCTATCTCGAAAGCGCGTAATTTTATCGGCGCCGAGGCTCTGCGAGAGGCGCGCTTGCACATGGTCGCACAGGGCTTTTTCCTCGCCTATCGGGCTCGGAATCGCCGTAATGTCGAATAGGGTTTGAATCAGCGCCTTCTCGATATCGCTCATGGCAAAGCGATTTACCATGGCCCCTAAGTCCATGCCCGAACGCGAGCCAAAGCCGCGCCCATCGGGCCCCAGACCGAGCCGAGGCAGGCGCCCACCTCGTCACCAGACGCATAGCCAAACCGAGCTATCACTCAGCCTAGAGCTTACTGCGCCCCGGAGATGGCGGACAGCCCCCTGGTATCGACGCGCAGCCGGCTGTGCAGCCAGCTACGTAACCTGCGCCCACTCTCGCCGATGCTCTCGGCACAAGCAGGCGTAGTCTCAGAGGATCTCGAAGCCGGGGAAGAAGTAGGCGATCTCTTCCTTCGCAGTCTCAGCTGCGTCGGAACCGTGAACGGCGTTCTCGCCCACGTCCTTGGCGTGCAGCTTGCGGATGGTGCCTTCCTCAGCCTGCGCCGGGTTCGTCGCGCCCATGACCTTGCGGTAGGTCGCCACGGCGTTCTCGCCTTCGAGGACCATGATCACCACGGGACCACGCGTCATGAACTCACACAGCTCGCCGAAGAAGGGGCGCGCCTTGTGCACTGCATAGAAGCCTTCGGCCTGGGGGCGCGACAAGTGTGCAAGCTTGGCCGCAACGACCTTCAGGCCTGCATTCTCGATCAAGGCGATAACCGCGCCGATCTTGTTCTTCTCTACGGTGTCCGGCTTGAGGATGGACAGAGTGCGCTCGATGGCCATGACGGTCTCCTGAAAAAGCGTTCTAAACGAGGGACAAAACGCACGAAAAACAGCTTGCTTTTCGCAGCGCTTCGGGGTTCCGAAGGCCGAGGTGTACTGGAAAAACGTAACCCGGCAAGCCACGACCGCCGCGGGCAGCAAGGCACACGCTGGGTTCAAAACTCCCGCCGAACCTCGCAGGGCGAGCGTCGAGCTACGAACTTCCGCTGTCTCGCGACCAGATGCCAAACGACCAGCCAATTTGTGCCGGGTGTCCCCACTGCTCCGATAAGCTCAGTCGATGCGAAGGACGCCCAAGCGACTCTTCTACGTCGACGACTCTCGCTTCAAAAATCACAAGGCCGACCACGCGCACCCAGAATCGCCGACTCGACTCGCTGCCATCCACGAAGGCCTGATCGTGCCGTTGCGCGATGCCGGTGCAGAGCGCCTCACACCACGCGTTGCGTCCGAGGCTGAGCTGCTAGGCGTCCACTCGAGCGAGTACATCGAAATGCTGCGACGTAAGCTCGCAGAGGGAGCAGGTCACCTAGATGCGGACACCTTTTTCTCAGAAGGCACGCATCAAGCAACCTTCCTTGCTGCAGGCAGTGCTGCAGAATTGGGAGTACACCTGGCGACCAGTGAGAGCGCCGCGGGAGTGCTCGCCATACGACCGCCTGGTCACCACGCGACACGCACGCGCGCAATGGGATTTTGCCTCATTAATAACGTTGCAGTCGCAGCACACGCCGCGCTCCAATCTGGCATCGAACGCGTCGCCATCATCGACTGGGATGTCCATCACGGCAACGGAACTCAGGCCATTTTTAATGCAGACCCGCGGGTCCTTTTCATTTCCATTCACCAATGGCCTCTCTACCCTGGCACGGGAAAAAGTGACGAGATTGGCGACGGCCCAGGTCTCGGATACTCAGTCAACCTTCCCCTCCCACAGGGCTCAGGTGGACAGGACTATCGTGCGGCCATGGTGCAAGCCGCCTTTCCTGTACTGCATCAATTCCGCCCCGAGCTGGTACTAATCTCCGCAGGGTTCGACGCGCATATTGCAGACCCGCTCGGAGGCATGATCCTGCACGATCATGACTTTGGCGCCTTGACGACTGCGATTTGGAAAGAAAGCTCTGGCTTCGGGTGTGAGAAACTTGGGATCGTTCTCGAGGGGGGATACGACCTTGGTGCGCTCGAACGCTCGGGGAATGCTGTGGCAGAAGCCTTGTTGGGCCGCGAGCGAGAGCTCGACCCAAGTGCACCCAAACCGCGTGCGCAACAGGCCATCGATCGCACACGGCAAGCGCTGGCAAAGCACTGGAAGTTCTGAGGGAGGGAGTTCGATACATGGGCCCAGGTCAACATCGCGGTTTGATAGATGGAGCAGGCACGCTGACCGCTCTGCCCGATGGACTCCATACGACTAAGCCCAGCGGGCAAAGTGCAATCGCAGCGAGCAAAACCGACTCACGCCTACAGCAAGTGATGGAGTGCCTTCAGCACGGCGTCTGGATGCTCGACCCAGAGGGCTTTACGACCTTTGCCAACTCGGCGATGGCGAGTCTGCTCGGCCTGAGTGCAAACGAACTTACAGGCAGACACATTCTGGACTTCGTCGCTCGAGAGACGAAGCACGTGGCCTCGCTCCATCTGTCTCAAAGCCGCAAAGGGCAGCGAGAAAACTTCGAGCTGCCGCTGGTGCACAGCGAGCACGGTGTCTTCAGCACGCGCGCTCTCATCGGGCCTTTCTTCGATGAGCGCGGGGTCTACTGCGGCTCGCTGCTTTCCGTATTCAACCTCAGCAGCCGAAGCCCCGCAGAGCAGGAAGGAGAACGCGAGCCATCGCGCCTGTTCGAGGCCCAGAAGCATGACAGTCTCGGCGTCCTCGCAGGTGGCATCGCACACGACTTCAACAACTTACTGGCCGTCATCATCGGACAAATCGAGATTGTCACCGCCGGCAGCACACTCGAACCGCGCACAGAGCGCGCGCTGGCGACGGCTATCGCAGCCTCGCAACGCGCAGCCGGTCTCACCAGACAGCTGCTCGACTACGCCGGCCGCAGCCAGCTGCAAGAGTGTTCCATCGCCCTCGAAGAGCAGACCACGAAGCTCGTCGAGGCCATGCGCAGCACGCTTCCCAAGCACCTCAAAATCGAACTCACGATCGAGGCCAAGAGCTCGACCGTGCTGGGCGACCCTGAACGCCTGCAACAAAGCACCATCCATCTCATCAACAACGCCATCGAGGCTTACGGGTCCACTGCTGGCACGGTCTTCGTACGCATCGGCACAGCGACGCTTCCCGCAGGCATCCCTCCACATGCCCACCCTGCAGAGCCCATCAAAGGTGGCAGCTACGGATTCGTGGAGGTGCGTGACCAAGGTCTCGGCATCAGTCCAGGCACCTTGGATCGCGTGTTCGATCCGTTCTTTACCACCAAAACCTCGGGGCGCGGCCTAGGCCTGGCTGCGTGCCTGGGTGTGGTGCGAACCCACGGAGGTTTCTTCACCGTAGAATCTGAGCTGCATCGTGGCTCCACGTTCCGCGCGTATCTGCCGCTGACCCAAGCTGCAGGCCACAGCGCGACCTCCGACAATCTCGCAGACCGGACCGCGCGCAAGCGCCCCAACAAGGTCCTCGTCGTCGACGATGAACCCATGATTCGCACGTACGTCCGAAGCATGCTCGAGCTCGAAGGATTTGTTGTCGAAGATGCGGCATGCGGCCTGGATGCACTCGAAATTCTGCGTGCGCATCACACTGAAATCGGCGGCGTGCTCTTGGATCTGTCCATGCCCGGCATGGACGGTTCGGTCGTGCTTTCGGCGCTGCGTACTTTCGCCCCTGACTTACCTGTCGTGATCCAGACCGGTTATTCCGCAGAGGCGACGGCACAACGTCTCGCACAGTGGCGCGTCACGGGCGTGCTGCAAAAGCCATATCGTGCGGGCCAGCTCCTCGAGAGCATCCGATCCATGTTCGCCTAGCTAGGCGACGCTCGAACAGCTGTGCCGCGCCGACTGCCTGTAGGCCGCAACGAGCGGTCGGTTTCCACGGGAAGTCGACGCTGCATCTTATTGTGAAGCCCTCGCATTAAACGCACGCGTTACACGCTCGAAAAGATAGCGGCGCTAAGTTCCGAGCGGCCGCCCAGACAGACTATTGCGCATAGCGCGTTCGCTTCTGCCCATCGCAGAAGTCCGAGCGACGTTGTCGCCATCGTTTGCCTGATGCGTCTCTTTTTCGAAGCGAGGCCCGTTCGATGTCAGCAAGCGATGAACGCACGTCCGGTCGACACATCTCATTTTCCAGAGCGAAACCTGCACAAACGACGCCTGAAACCAAGCGCCCGCATGGTGAGCAAGCGAGCACGCTCTGTAGATTGGTACTGACACTCGCCTTGGCTTTGGCCGAGAACATGACGGTCACGGCGCAGGCTCAGGAGGTTACACCACAGGCTTCCGTGGAGAGCGCAACGGAGGCGGAGACTGAAACGCAAACGGACACCGCAGCAGCCCCGCCGCTCGCTCATGCCTCGCCTGTCCTGTTGCCCGCAGCCACGACCGAGGCTCCCAGCGAGCCGCCTCGCGAGACTCAAGTCGACGCTGAACCGGCGGCGCCCGACGAAGCTGCGAGCTGGATTCCCAAGCTGAATATCGGACTCGGCGTCCGCTCCGGGCTCAGCGTCTCCAAGAGCAGCGGGTCGAAGACCACCTTCTCGCTGCAGGACGGCTTGGTCGATCAGCTCCTGGTGCGCCCCTACATGAACGCGCAGATTACGAAGAACGTGGCGGTGGTCGCGAATCTCGAAATCATGACGAAGAGCGTCACTTTCCTCGACGTGATTTTGCAGCTGAAGTTTGCTGACGAGTTTCAGCTTTGGATAGGCCAGCACATCCCTGCCAACGACCGCAACAATACGAGCGGCCCCTTCTACGTCAACAACTGGCACTTCCCACTCGCGGTGCATGAGTACCCCTTCGACCAAGGCGCGCGTGATCGAGGCTTTACGTTCTGGGGCTTTCTGGGCGGCGGCGTCCTGAAGTACCACCTGTCGATGGTGGACTTGCAAACCGGCCGCAACATCGACACAGCGCGTCTGTCTGGACGCGTGACACTGAATCTACTCGACCCTGAAAACTACTTCTACTGCCAGGGCACGTACTACGGGACCCAGGACACCCTCGCCCTCGGCGGCGTAATTTCCTACCAAAAAGGTGCAGCGGGCGGCGCCGACATCGACGGCGATGGCAAAGTGGACAATGACTTTCTCGGCCTATCCGCAGACCTGCTGTTCGAAAAAAACCTTGGCGCACTCGGCACCATCACGCTCGAAGGCGGCTATTGGAACTTCAAGGGCACGGGCAAAGACTACCTCGTCAATCAAGGCACCATCGACAAGGGCATAGGCTATGTCGGCGCCCAAGGAGGGCTTAGCGGACAGAGCCTACTTGCCTCCGTCAGCTGGCTGTCGCCGAACAAAGTCGGTGTAGGACGACTGCAGCCCATCGCTCGCTTGCAGTTCGTCGACAACGAGAGGGCATCGAACGTAAAAGTGTTCGATGCGAGCCTGGGCTACATCGTGGATGGCTTCAACCATCGTTGGTTCGTGAGCTACCAGCGTGTCGAACAGGAGAAAGCGCCGAGTGGCAACGCATTCTCTCTCGGCGCCCAAGTGCAAATCTGACACATGTGGCCAATGCGCAACGCTCACGTTTTTTGATAGGGCGACGGCTCGTAGGGAACGGGCCACACGTGAATGAGCCAGTAGACCGGCAAAGCAAACGGCCCAAACAGAATGAACGACGCGTACCAAACTCCGCGTGCTTCTTTTGAAATACGCGGGTTGTTTCCGAGCATCGCGCCGAAGATCAGCAGCGTGAAAAAGCCTACAGCGAGCAGCATGCCGATGCTGAACACGGCCACGAACGGGCTCACACTAAAGAGCCCCTCTGGCCAAATCGCTTGTGCCGCCACGACTCCAACCACGAGCGCCGCCGCACAGAGCGTTCCTATCAAAATGCCGATACGCAGCAGTGGACTCATGGCTTCGGCGCAAAAATCGGGTCTGCGGTCGGTGGGCTCCGCCACGTACGAGCGACCGTCGTCCTCGCTTTGCATGGATCCATCCTTTTCGCGGTGCATGCGCTCTCCTTCCGCTGTGGCCTCGAAGACCTGGCAGACCACCCCACCCAGGTAAGCACACTGGTTCCTTTCGCAAGGCTTCGTGCCCTCGTCTCTGGGCAGAGCTCCGACGAGCCGGCGTACCTAGCCTTGGAATCCGGCCAAAATCTTAGCCGCGCAAGCACGGGCAACTCTCGAAAAACGCGTCATGTTTTTGAGAGGAGGCGCTGCGTGCAGGCTGGTAGTTCTACACTGCGACGCAGCTTTTTCTGGCTGGGCTCGGCCTCTGCGCTGTCCAAAATCGTGGACCTCGGAGCTATCGTTCTGGTGCTCCGTTTTGTCTCAGCGAGCGACGTCGGTTCTGCGTCCGCCGCCTGGACCGTGACCACGCTGATGGAGCCCTTCGCTAGCCTGGGCGTAGGTTTCGCCCTTATCACAGCGCGACGTCTCGATCGCCTCAGCATCGACACCGCGTCCTGGCTCGCGCTACTCGGCGGACTGCTGAGTGCAGCCACCGTGGCCCTCACCGCCCCGTTTTGGGCTTCGGTCTTTGGTGCAAAAAGCCTCACGCCATTAATTGCGCTGAGCGGACTCAAGCTCATTCCCATCGCGCTCGCCACCGTTCCGCAACAGCGTCTCGCACGTGCGCTTAAGCATCGTGAGCTTGCCGCATCCAACGCGGCGGCCACGCTGTTGTCGGCGGCTTCGCGCGTCATCTTCGCGATTCAGGGCTTGGGCGCCTGGGCCTTCGTGCTGTCACAAATCGCGTATGCCGTAGCGCTCGCCGCCGCTGTGTGGTGGATCGTCCCAGCGCGCCCTCGTCTGCGTTTTTCAAAGCGCATCGCCAAAGATTTCCTTGCCTTGGGCTTGCCTTCGAGCGCCGCGACAGCCGTGGGCCTGTTCTCGCGCAATCTCGACATGCTGTTCGTGAGCCGCTGGTTCGGCATCACTGCGCTTGGACTGTATCGCGTGGCATTCGACCTCGCTGTGGCACCGATGATCGCCATCGGCGACGTGATCGCGCGCTCTGCGGCCCCCACCCTGCGGCGTCTCTTGCGAGATCCTGTCCGGCTCAGGGAGACCTTCTACTACGCCGTCAAGCTCAGCGTCCTCATCTGCCTCCCGCTCGCCGTGTTTATCGCCACGATGGCGCCCGCGCTACTCACGCTGGCCAAAGATCCCACGTTTGTCGCAGCCGCTCCCACGGCACGTGTGCTCGTAGCGGCCGCGCTACTCCTGGTGGTATTCGGACTGTTCGGTCCGCTCGCGCAAGCAGTCGGACATCCTGAGCTTGGCCTATGGTCGAATCTCGAGCTCTTCGTCTTATTGGCCACGAGCTTGTGGGTTTGCCTATCACTGTTTGGGCCATTCCTTTCGGTCACCTCTGCCGGAATTGCCTGGTGCGTCGCCCTCACCAGCTCGCTCGTGCTGACGCGACATCGGTTTCTCAAGCTCGTCCGAAGTCATGAGAGACGAGCAGGCCAGACGCGGTCTCCCGTGGCGAAGGATGTGCCGAACGCCCTGCGTCGCGTGGTGTGACGAATCCTCGGTTCTTCCACACGTGAAAACCACCTTCGCGCGGCGAACGTGCTACGCGTGGTGAGGCATGAAGCTTGCGCTGCTCGTTCTGCTCCTGAGCATTCTGTCAGTGACGACCACTCTGCACGCGCAGGTGCTACAAGCTCCCATTGGGGGGCGTCCCATCGCGCTCGCAGAGTTTGGTCTGGCCTGTGGGTCCCTCACTGGGGGCTGGACCACGGAGATCGGTGCACGCTTCGTTCGACCGCCAATCGACCCGCAAAGCGTGGGAACCGCTGTTGTTTTACGCGTAGCCCCCACCCAGACCGCCTGCGCCACGACCGAGCAGACCGTGACCCTGGTTGCGACGGGACGCTGGCCCAGCTTCGAGCCGACGTCGGTCCGGTTCTTTCCCGATGAAGGCCGCTTGGACGCCGACGGACGAAACCTACTTGGCGTCGCCATGCGCCTGCGTGCGAGCAAGGAACCAAGCGAGGTGTGTCTTGTCACCCGCCCCAACGACCGACTCGAACAATGCACGTGGACCATCGGGCACAACGCCAAAGCAGACCCCTCCAGCGTTTCCTTTGAATGGCTTCCAGCCGGTGCTCGCGCCGAGGCCGACGCGATCACATTCGACGCAAGTGGTCGTCGTGCTTTACCTGACGTGTTCGTCCTCGCACCCTCCCGCGTCACCATCTCCCGCTTGATCCCACAGGACGCGACGGTCGACCTCGCGACGGGTCAGGGCGAGGTGCCGCTGCTGCATCCAGAGGCCATAGGATCGGTAGAGTGTTCGCCCCTGCCCTGCGAGTTCATCAACGACAAAGTGACGGTGCGCGGCATCTCCAATTTAGTGCATGCCCTCGATATCCGCCTGCGCCTTCGCCCCCATGTTTTTCTCAAGAAAGCCGACGCACTCGAGACGGTCACGAGCGCACGGCTCACCGTGCTGCATTGCCCGATGTCTATCGTCTCGGGCTCACCCGTGCGCGACAACAAAGACGCGAAGGTCGTCGTGAAGCTCTCGGGGCGCTGCGCGCGCGACATCAACTCCGTGCGCTTTCTGCGTGAGCAAACCCCGCTCAAAGTGCTGCGAACGGTAGCGGAGGAAGATGCCACGTACGTGCTGTTGCGGCTGGGCGACCTGGACGACGACAGCATTACCATCACGGCATTTCGCGGCGAGCGAGATGCGATTGCCCTCGCGGTAACGCATAGCAACACCCAATCGCCACCCTCGGTCCGTGCCACCATCGAGCTTCCCGGCTATCCGAATCTCGGCTTCATCCCGAACAATCGCGCGGCATTCGTGCACGCATCGGCCGCTGGAGACGAGCAGCACTTCGCCATACTCCCCATCGAAGGCATCTACGATGTCATGTACGACACTCAGGGCCGCGCTTCGATACGAGCCAATCCCAACGCTGCAGGACTGACTGAGCTTCGGTTTGGCTTGCGGCGCCAAGGCCTGCCACGTGGCTTAGACAATGCCGACCTCGCAGTGGTTCGAGACCCTCTGCAGCGGCGCATGTCTGAGGCCAATATCCCGGCGCCAATCGATGTCGAACCCTCTGTGCGTCCTCCTCTTATCGAGGTTCTGTGCGGAGGCGGCTCCACGCCCGTCGAACGCCTGATCCCTGGCGTTACGGCGCACTTACCCTACGAGTTGAGAGACACCTGCCGCGTGGTGTTTCACCGCGAGCGCTTGTCTGCGGAGTACGGAACGCAAAAGCTCAACTTCGAGGTCGACGTGCTGCGACCCGACGGCGGCGCACGAGGCGATGCACACGTGTCCGAGGTCATGAGTTTTCGCGCTGGAAGCGAGCCCCGCTTTGCTTTCATCCGCGGTATTCAAAACCCATTCGACCGACTCATCGTGCGCGTATCCCACGTGGCCGACGAGAGCCACTACATCGGCGCTTCCGAGATACGCACAGGTTCCCCGGCCGCGCAGTGGTCTGCAATCCTAGGTACCGGCAGGCTCAGACTCTACGGTACCACCGCCATCCCAACGGGTCTCTACCGCTTTGGCGACAGCCAGCACAGCGGCCTCATGTCGCTCAACTTCGGAGTCCTCTCACGCCTCACTTGGCTCGACAAAGAAGGCAAAGAAGGCTTCCTGGGCGCCGAGGCTGGGATTCTAGTGGCGGGACTTGCAAACTCTCGGAGCGAGACAGGCCAATCCCTCACGCAAGTGGGCGCTGTCATCGGCATTGGCGTAAGCGTGCCGATAGCGAATCGCTCCGCTGTGACGCAAGCATCCATCAACGTTCATGCCTGGCTAGAAACCGACCTCTCGCGCAACGTCGACGGGAGCCAGCGCTTCGCCTTCGTCTTTGGACCGAGCATCACGATAGGCAATGTGGGGGCGAACTTGTAGCGCGCTTTGCGCTCAGTACTGCGCGGCGCGCGCGTCGACGCAGGTCGCTGTGTCGGCCAGCCGCACGCCTGTCCATCTCGCCGCAGTGACTTCCCATTTCGGAAGATTTCCATCCAAGAACGAGGCCTCGCTGGTGCCGAAAGGCGAGTCCGTCTTGGTGCACTCTACCTCGGCTCCGACGCGATCCACCGTGCAGGTCGCGGCGCGGGTTTCCACCTTGGTGGCCGGCCCTACTCCGGTGAAGTGATCACAGTCGTCGATCACGCCGTCGAACAGCGTGGTCACGCGGACGCCGAGCATGATCTCTTTGGCGCGACTCCACGAAGCCAAATTGACAGGCGGATACGTGAAGACCGTGTCCTTCAGCATGTCGAGCGTGAGCCCCGGACGCCCGTCCCCGTCGTGGTCGGGAAAACGCAGGCCCTGCGCGTTGCGGTCTGTGGGCCAAGCAGCTTGTGGCGCATCCAAGTCAACACCGAGCTGTGCGTGCAGCGTATCGCTCGCAAGGCTACAGCCCGAATCAAAGCACTCAGCTCGCAGCGCGAGGTTCCACGAAGGCATCATGGGCTTATCCCACATCGCATCGCGGAAACGCGCCGCATAGCGCTCGCCGATAGAATCCGAGGCGAACGTGGGAATCTCGGAACCGCATGCCTTCACCTGACTGCGCAGCTCCGTGCCCGTCTGCTCGATGCTTATCAGCGTGAAGATGGTGAGTTTCCCGGCACCTGGCGCTATCACCGGCACGAATCCAGCGATGCTGGTGCCGTCCCAGTTCACATCGAGCTCCGCGAGAAATCCAAAGGTCCCAGTCAAGTTGCAGGCGCTACCCGTGCCACCGTCGTTTGCGCCGGGCCGACCTGAATCCTCGCTTGGGCCGGGCTTTACCGTCGCATCGCCCGGTATGCCGATGCCGTCGCCGTCGCCCGTAACCGGCTCGGTGAACCTCGAAGATCCTGCGATATCCGCATGGCAGCCAACCAAGGCAGCGACACTCGCTGTAAGGCTAACGCGGGCTGTAAAGCGCAAGGCACTCGGAGCAGAGGATTCTAAGTATTTTCGGCGCGACTTCGACACGAAACACGAGAGGTAATGGGTAGGCGCGGAGAGATCAACCGTCATTTGCCCGAGCGTCCAACCATTTGGCCGCTTTGACGCAAGTCACGTGGTTGGGTTGTCACGATTCATGACTCGATGAGGGCGTATGTGTGTGACAGCATACGCTGCATGAAAACCTCTTACTTACGTTGGACTTCGGCTCTCGCTGCGCTGGCTTACCTTTTTGTCGCGCTTCCTTCGGCATTGGCCAACGGCGAAGATTGGAAATGGCTAGGGGAGAAGCGAGGCGTAAAGCTTTGGAAGCTCGAACGGCCCAAACAATCGCTGCCTGGTTTTCGTGGACAGACTGAGATCCAGGGGAGCATCGAACGCATCGTCGCCGAGATGCTCGACGTTCGGCACCACACGGAGTGGATGCATCGCTGCGCTGAGTCTTGGATCTATGAACACGGCAGCGACACGCACGGCATCTTGTACAACCGCACGTCTTCGGCGCCCTGGCCTGTTTGGGATCGCGATGTCGTGCTCGACGTACATTTTGACTACAACCAAGCCCGCACCGCGCTCACGGTGCGCTTCCGCAATTTGGACGACAAGCTGCGTCCATCTCCCGAGCGCGTCGTGCGCATGCCGAAGCTCGTGGGCTACTACAAGATGACCGAGGACGCGTCGCAGCGGACCACCGTCACGTACCAGGTTGAGGCCGACATCGGCGGCAGCATTCCCGACTGGATAGCCGACGAGGTCACCAAGGACTTGCCCTTTTACACACTGCTCGCGCTGCGCGAGCGCGTCGAGGCGTTGCCCCAGAAGGACAAGCCGAAGCAGGCGCTCCCCGTCGCCCTAGAGCTGCCCAAGGCGTCACCGAAAACGCTCCAAGCGGTGCGCGACTGACCTCGCCCGGAGTAGAGCCGTCCGGGGGCGCACGTACGCCAAGCCCGGGACACGTGGGGGCCGTCCGGACTCACTGGCAGCCGTCCGGGACAGCACTTTGGGCAATCAGCGGGAGAGCTGAATATCCACCGCAGGGGCCCTTTCGGCCTCGCTCGGACCTTCGACAGATTTCGTGGCGCGCGGCTTTTTAGCGACGCGCAGCCGGTCCAGAGGCGTTTCAGGCACAGGCGGGTCGCTAGCTTCCGACTCGGCGCTCAGCCCGTCGGGAGCCGCAAGCGGCAGCGCCTCAGGGCTGTCGCGCTCGAGCCTGTCGCGAGGGGCAGCTTCCGCATTGTCGGTGCTCGGGGCGGGGGAGGCGGAGGGAGGCTCGCGCACAGGCTCCCTGCTCGCCTTTGGCCCCTTCCCTGTCAGCGCAGGAAAGCCGAAGAAGAGGCCGAGGCCCAACATGAGCAGCGCCATGACAATGCCGCCAAACACGACCAGGCGTGTTCTCTGCTCCTTCGATGTGGCCGCCTCGGTGAGTGAGCTGAATGAAGGGCGTGAAAGGCGCTGTGGCGTGCCCGGCTTTACGGCAGGCGCTGTCTCCAGCGTCGCCGCCTCTTGTCTCACGCGCACGCGCGACTCGATGCCGCCCTCCACCGACGAAGCGTCGCTAAAAGGCGGCTCCTTCATCGGCATCGTGGCAGCTTCGAGTTGCGCCTGCTTTTTAGGGCTGGGCGCCGTGGGCCAGGGCTCCGACTTGATCTCGAAGTCACGACCGTAGGCCATGCGTACGCGCTCGCTCGCAAACGGCAGCAGCGCTTCCCCAAACGCCTCCGTCGTGGCGAATCTGTCGCGTGGGTTACGCGACATGGCGCGATGCACGACGCGCTCGAGTCCCTCGTCTACATGAGCCGTAAGAGAACGCAGAGGCCGAAACTCGCCCGTGTCGATGAGATGCATGAGCTCGAGCAGGGAGCCTGCATCGTAAGGCCGAGCACCGGTCAGACATTGGTAGAGGAGCACGCTCAGCGCGTACTGATCGGTGCGACTGTCGAGCGAAGCCGAGCCACGCGCTTGCTCGGGCGACATATAGTGCGGCGTGCCCGTCACCGTGTGCAGCGGAGGTCCCCCGTCACCAAGGCTCGCGAGAATGTCCTTGGATACACCGAAGTCGACCAACTTGGGAGTCACCACATCCGGGCGCATGCCGCGTGCCAAAAACACGTTCTCCGGCTTGATATCGCGATGCACGATGCCGAGCCGATGAACGGCTGACAGGCCCGACGCGATGGGGATCACGATATCGACAGCGTCCGCACTCGAGAGCGCGCCGCGGTCGAGCCAGGACGCCAAATCTTCGCCCTCGAGGTACTCCATCACGAAGTACGGGATGTTGTTCTCGATGCCGACGTCCGTGATGTCGACGACGTTGGGATGTTGAATGCGCGCAACCGTCTCTGCCTCACGCAGAAAGCGCTCGCGGGCCGACTCCGACTTACCGAGGTTCGCGTGTAGGGTCTTCAGCGCGACGCGCTTGCGCAACAGGGTGTGCGTCGCCTCGAACACCGCTCCCATGCCGCCCACGCCCACACAACGCACGATGGCGTAGCGCGCAAACTGACTACCCGGAGCAAGCGCCGCCCCCGCATCCGGCGCGGCACTCGGCTGCTCGGACGCTTTCTGCTCGGGTTGGTCGCGAGCGCGATCGTTGGCTCGGTCATTTGCCATGGGCTAGGCGATATGCGCCACCCCAACCTTACTCTGGGCATGCACCTTAGGGCCACTTACCTAGCCCTGAAAGCCAGCAAATAGCCCATATGCGCCACGCCACTCCCCCTAGCGCCGGATGGTCAACGAGGCCAATAGCGTGCGCCCGGGCTGCGGCATGGTCGGCGTGACGAAGGTAGGGTCCGTGGGCAGCGCGTAGCGCCAGTCGAAGAGGTTGTAGAGGCCGAGCGCGTAGTCGACGCCAAAGCGCGCGACCTCACCGCTGAGCACCAAATCCGCGATGAGTGCCATTTCAGTCTGCGAATGGCTCGAATCCACCCGCTTCCTCGGCCCCTCTGCAGTCGCTCGCAGGGCTGCACGAAAGCCCCCGCCCAGTGGCACTACGCCTCGCACCGATCCTGCGTGCACTGGAATGTTCGGCACACGCGAGAGCGAATCTCGCGCGCGTGTCGCCCCCGCAAACAGATAGGTGTAGTTGGCCGCAAACATAAAGCCTGCCGCGAACTCCCGCCGCAGCTCGAGATCGCCGCCTGCGATCAAGACCGAGTTCCCGCGATTCTGGTAACGAACGACGCTGCTATTGCTGTCGGCCCCCTCGGCAACGCGCAGGG
>CAZEWA010000021.1:21684-26701 GCA_964515685.1 uncultured Polyangiales bacterium
CGGCAACGCGCAGGGACACCTGTTCGATCAGCGCCTCGGCATACTGGAAGTGCCCAGCCACGAGCAAAGACCAGCCCTTGCTGAACAGACGCGTGTATTCGAGTTCGCTCGACCACACGAGCTCTGGGCCGAGCTTGTACCCTTGGTAGCGACTCGAAACCTGGGTCGTGCCGCCGTCGTTGTAACGCAGCTCGTACACGCTGGGAGCGCGAAAGGCCCGCCCGCCCATCAGCTTGAGCGTGTCGCGTCTAGACGGGCGAAACAGCAGCGCAAGACGCGGATTGAGCGTAGCGCCAAACGTGCTCCACACATCGACGCGCCCTCCTAGCGACACCGTGAGCCACGGTGCGGAGCGCCAGGTTAGCAGTCCATATGCGGCGTACAGCTGGTAAGGCGCGTCTTCGGCCAGGTAGGAACTGCGCGTTCCGTCTTCGCGCGCGGTTCCACGCAACCTGGCTCGAACGCTCGCGGAAGCCTCACCGCCCAGCGACAACTGCAAGCTCGGCACGACCTCTGCCATCATGCGTGCCTCGCCTCCAAACCACTGCCCCTGATAGCGCTCGCTCGCGACAAAAGCGCCGCGGGGGGTCGACTCCGAGTAGATCTGTTGGGATGAGAAATCGTAGACGTTGCCGTAGGCGCGCGTGTAGAGCTTGATGCGTTGGCCCAAACTCGGCTCGTAGCGCACTTCCAGCAGGCTGCGCGTGTCTGCTAGGTCGTTCGGCTTGGCTCCCACCTGCGCGCCATAGGCACCATTTGGCACCGCCTGCTTACGCGTCGTCACGAAGCCTTGTACCGTGACCGCGCCGTAAGTGAAGCGCGCGTTCCCCGTGGCCGCATCGAACTGGCGCAGCGAGGTCACAAGCGTGGGCAACGGCGTGGACAACACCACATCTTCACCGCCGCCACGCGCCGCGGAAGCGGACACGCGCAGCGAGCCATCGCGTCCGACTGGCACGGCTCCCGCCACACGACCACGGGCCGTGCGGGCATCCTGCGCGCCCAGCGTGGCTTCCATGCTTTTGCGCTCTGCCTTGCCGCGTGGAATCAGGTTCACGACGCCGCTCACCGCGCCGGTTCCGTACAGTACGGAGCCCGGTCCACGCACCACTTCGATGCCGCCTACGTCGCCGAGATCTACGCGACCGTCGTAGCCGACGTAGGATTGCCAAAGGATGTTGTCGTTGAGGGTCGCACCATCGGACAGCACCAGGATGCGATTGCCGTAGTCGCCCGGCTGCCCGAGGCCTCTGAACACGACGGACGAATAGGCGCCATCATTCGAGAGCGTGACGCCGCGCTGTCCGCGCAGAGCCTCGTAAATGGTTGGGTAGCGAAAGGCTGCGAGCTCTTGCTCAGAGATCAGCGAGACCGATGCCGGCGCCTCGTCGATGGACTGGGTCACGCGCGCGGCGGCGGTGACATTGCGAAGCGGCGACAAGACCAAATCACGCAGCTCCGCCTGCTGGTCTTCCTCAACCCGCACAGCTTGCTCGACCGGTTCAAAGCCCGGCGCCGAAATGCGAACAAGCCTTACTCCCGCAGGAACGTTGCGCACCACGGTCGGCGAAAACCCCACGGGAGCGCCGTCGATCTCGATCATGGCGTCGCGCTCGACCGACGTCACGAGCAGCGTTCCGGTGACAGGCACGGCTTCCGCTTCCACCGTCACAACCTGCCTGGCCTCGACGCGAACCCGCGCGGAACGTACGCGAAAGCCCGCTCGTTCGAAGAGCAACCTGTGCTCGCCCTCAGGCAACGAAAGCGTGCAAGGCGTGAGGCAACGCGGCGCATCGGAGCGCTCATTCACCCACACCTTGGTCTCTGCTTGAGCGCGCACAACGACGCTGCCCACAATCTGCTCGAGCGAGAGCGAAACCGCACGCACCTCACCGGGCGACAACAGCAAGGGCTCCGAGTGACCTGTCTCGTAGCCCTCCATCTCGACAATCAGACGGTGGGTTCCGGGCGCGACGGCAATGCGCGTCGGCGTGACTGCGACGCTACCGAGATCTTTTCGGTCGACGTACACGGTGGCGCCACTGGGTACGGTCGCAAGCTCCACCACCGAGACTTCGCGCGCAATGGCCGCGCGCGTTTCCTCGAGCTGCGCGCGAAGCTGAGAGTCGATGGCGCCGCTCAGTGCGACTTCGCACCAGCGGTAGGCCTCAGGGTACTGCTTCAAGCGCTGAAACGTGCGCGCAATGTTGAAGCGTACGTTGTCGTTGGGAGCCAAGCGATTGGAGGCAAGAAAGTACGAAAGCGCAGCCCGATAGTCACTTAGCCGGTAGCGCTCGGCCCCAAGCTGAAAGTTGACCTCCGCCTCGTCCGCGACGCTGTTCGCGCGCGTGAAACTCGCCGGGATGACGAGCAAAAGCAGCGACAGCCCCACGCTTTGCAATGCGCGCTTTCCGCAAGCCAACAAGTTAGCCACCCGCCCCTGTATAAGCTCGGATGGAGCGCAGCCACATCAGCCGGGACAGCCCTAGGAACGCGAGTGCGACCCCCATCGAAGTCGCCACTTCAGCACCTTGGATGCGGCCGAGCAAGGCGAGCGCAGGATAGGTAGTCATCAGGGCAAGCGGAATGATGAACGTGAAAACAAGGGCGAATCCGCCGCGGAATATGCTCGCGGGAAAGCGCGCGGCGTCGAAGACGCTCACGATGAGATAGCTCAGATTATCGACCTTTACGACGTGGAACGACAAGCTAACCACCATGATCCACAGCGAGTAAAGGATGATAAGCGCGCATAGAAAAACGAAGAAGCACGTGAGGAGCTCGTGCCAGGCAGGCGCGCCGCGGGCCTTGTACAGCGCAAAGCTCACAAGCCCAAACCCCGCGATCACGTCCACCACACGCGCCAGCTGAAACTTGCTGGTCGACAGCATGAACTGCGCGTCCACCGGCTTGAGCAGCAAAAAATCCAAGGTGCCCTTGCGGATGTGCTCCACCACATTGAGCAGGGAGGGCTGAATCACGCCTTCGATGACGCCCTTCAGCGCCACGAAAAAGCCCACCACGATGTAGGCCTCGTAGGCCGTAAAACCGGCCACGCCCTCGCGCATCGTGAAGAGCACGAGCAGCGGCACAAGCGCGATGCCGCCCCAGAACAACGCCATGAACACCTGGACAAAGAAGTCCACCCGGTACTGCAGCATGAGCAACGCAGACGCCTTGAGCTGAATCTGCAGCAAGCGCAGGTAAAGGAAGCTCACCCTAGCCTCCGTAGGCCGCAAAGCGACGCATGCCGAGGCCCCACAACACATGGGTCAAGAGCGCAAAAATCGCGATCCACAACCACTGCAAGCCGAGGCCTAGAAGAGACTCCGCGAGGGAAATCCTCCCCAGTAAGGTTTCGATGGGCAAGGCCAGCATGGCTCGAAACGGCAAGCAGCGAATGACCGTCTGCACGCTCGGAGGGAAGAGCTCGAGCGGCATCACATAGCCCGAAAGCACCGTGTAGAGCCCTAGCCACAGCTCGAACACCGACAGAGAACTCTCCCAAAACAGCGAGAGCGAGCCGATGGCCGTCATTGCGCAAAACGTGAGCAAAAACGCGCCCAAAATCGTGATCGGTGCGAGCAAAAGCTGCGGCGTGCTTTGCGACAGTGCCGAGGTTCCCACGACCCACAGCGAGCAGAGCGCGATGGGAAGCGCGACCGCGAGGCGCATCGGGATCGCCGCCAGGTTTTCTGTTAAATAGGTGAGAAGAGGATGGATGGGACGCAAGAGGCGCTTCTGCAACGTGCCTTCGCGCACCTCCGTGTTCAACTCCCAAATCACCCACGCACCCGAAACGAGCCGCACCACCAAGGCTGCCAAGAAATAGGCCTGAAAGCCGCGCTCGTCGAAGCCGGCCACGGGCCCCTCGCGCGCCACACTGGTCCACAACGAGAGCATGATGAGCGGCATCGTGTACGCGAATACCCAGATGACGAACTCCGCGCGATAGGCGATGGCGTCCGCGAATCCGACCTTGAGCAGCGTGGGCAAGGCGCGCAGCGTGTGCGCGATTTGTCTCACGCGTTCCCCGCAAACAGGTCACCGAGCACCTCTTCGAGCGGCGGCTCTTCCACCGTCAGGTCGAGCACCGGGAGCCTTGCGAGCAGGCTCGCCATGCAATGGGGCAGATCCACCTGAGCCACTTGCAAGCGCACTTCGAGCTCGGAGAAGTGCAAAACACGCACGCCGGGCAGCGCGAAGTCCGCCTGGGCCACAGGAGCCGAGAGCTTCAGATGCACGCGTTTTTCAGGATGCAACTTGCGCACGAGCTCTGCGAGCGGGCCGTCCCACACCAAGCGTCCCTTGTCGATCACGATGATGCGCGGACACAGGGCAGCCACATCTTCCATGTAGTGACTCGTGAGAATCACGGTGGCCTCGTACTGCTCGTTGTAGCGCCGGATGAAGTCGCGCACCGTGCTCTGCATGGTCACGTCGAGTCCAATCGTCGGCTCGTCCAAAAACAACACTTTTGGACGATGCAAGAGCGCCGCACACAGTTCGCATTTCATGCGCTCGCCGAGCGAGAGCTGACGCACAGGCTTACCGAGCAGCGGTTCGAGCTTGAGCACGTGTACAAGCTCATCGAGCGTGCGCTGATAGTCCGCGCGCCCAACGCCGTAGATGGCGCGATTGAGCTCGAAGGTCTCGGAGGGCGGCAAGTCCCACAAGAGCTGCTGCTTTTGCCCGGCGACGAGCATGATCGACTTCAAAAACTCAGGACTGCGCGAGAACGGCGTATGCCCAGCCACCAACGCCTTGCCACGCGTGGGTAAGAGCAGACCCGAGAGCATCTTGAGTGTGGTGGTCTTGCCCGCGCCGTTGGGGCCCAAAAAGCCCACACGCTCGCCGCGCGCGATGCGAAACGAGACGCCATCCACCGCGAGCACGGTGCGTTTTGGCCGCGAAAACAACGAGCGTGTCGCAGCCCAGAGCCCCGGTGCGCGTTCGTGGACGCTGTAGTGCTTGGCGAGTCCCTCAACCTCGATCACGGGCGGGTTTTACTCTCGGG
>CAZEWA010000021.1:26801-42501 GCA_964515685.1 uncultured Polyangiales bacterium
CCTACTGCCAAGCCAAGTGCGAGAGCGGAGAGCTGAACTTTGTTAAGAACCGAGCGCATGGGATAACTCCAGGTTGTCGAGCGCTCGGACCAAGCCGGTTCGCTCGCGGACGTAACATGCAAGAAGACTGCGGGGTGATTTCCCGATTGAGCGCGAGGCTATAGGTGCATGCTGTTCTCACCAATGACTTGAGACGAGGAAGCATTGACTCACCAGCCCCTACGTGAACCGTTTCGGTGCGCGCAGGGTTCTAGTAGCTCCGGCCACGCTACACGGCTGTAGAGATGCATGCGGGCTGCAATTTGCGCCCTCAGACGCGAGGGCTAGCCCTTAGCATCTGAGAGGCTGTTGTGGTCTCGCCCACGTTGGCTACGCGCTGCCCTGGGCTGCGCGGCCAAGCTCAGCGGTTCACTTGCGCTTGAGCAGATCGGCGAGGGTCCCGAGCTTGCTCGAAGACGCCACCTGCGCGCGGTAGCCGTCGAAATCGGCGCGTTCTTCGTCGTCTTTGACGGCGCGCAGCGACAGCTTGAGCTTGCCGTCGCCGGTCTCGAGCACCTTGGCGGTGAGCTTGGTGCCGAGCGGGAACAGCTTGCGCGTGTCGGAGCCACGGGCCGTTCCAAGCTCGACATTGGGAATCAGTCCGCGCCCTACCCGGCCGCGGGTCCCTTCGACCTGGAGGAAGACGCCGTAGGCTTCCACGCGATCCACCGTGCCGTTGACAATGCTACCCACCGCGATGCTCGGCCCACGGGCCTCCGCGCCGACCTCGAGGCCATCCGGCGCAGGCACCAGGGAAATCTTGCGCGACGCCGCATCGACGCTGCGCACCACGACCGAGAGAGTCTCGCCTACCTTCAGCACGTCGGACGGGTGCGAGACCTTGCCGCCGAGCTCCGAGACATGGAGTAACCCCTCTACGCCCGACGCGATGCGCACGAAGGCGCCGAAGTCGGAGAGGCGGGTCACGTTGCCGCGCACGACCTTACCAACCGGCGCCAGCTGCGCGACGGCATCCCACGGATCGGCACTGAGCGCCTTGAGCGAGAGCGTGATCTTGGTGACCTTCTCACCGCGCTTGTCGAGCACGCCCTCTTTGATCTCGCGCACCTGAACTTCGACTGAATCGCCGGGCGAAACCACAGCTTCCGCCTTGGTTCCGCGGTCATGGGACAGCTCGGCGTTCGGAATCAGACCTTCGATTCCGCCCAGGTCCACGAAGGCGCCGAAGTCACGTACCGCAACAACCGAACCGCGCAGTACCGCGCCAACTGCAAGCTTGGCCAGCGTATCCGCCGAGCGCGCCTTGCTCTCGAGCTCCAATGCCGCTCGCCGCGACAGCACGATGCGCTTTCCGCCCTCGCGCAGCTCCGTGACGATGAACGACAGAGCGCGACCCACGAACTCTGCGGGGTCCTGCACGAAGCCTCGGTCGATTTGCGAGGTCGGGCAGAACGCGCGCGCGCCGGCCACTTCGACCTCGAGTCCGCCCTTGTTGACGCCCGTAACCTTGCCCTCGACCGGCACGCGCGCCGCATAAGCGCTCTCGAGCTCGGCGATGCCGGCGGGCCGACCCATGCTGCGCCCGAGGCGCACTTCCCCAGCACGCGCGTCCACCGCGATCACCACGGCTTCCAGCGTGTCGCCTACCTTGAGCGAGGTTTGGCCGTCCGCGTCCCTTATGTCTTGTAGGTCGAGGAAGGCCTGCGCGCGCTTGCCCACGCCGGGCTGTTCGATTTCGACGAACACGGCGTCTTTGCCGACCTGCACGACCTCCGCGCGCACGCGGTCACCGAGCGCAGGAAGGCGCGCTTTTTGGTGTTTCTTCCCGGGCGCCTCGGCTTCGAACAGGGACGCAAAACTGTCGCTTGGCTTCTCAGAATTCATGGTGTGGCCGCTTGTGTACGCCGCGCCCTTCGCCCCCGCAACGCGACTTTTTGCTCAATCCGCAACGGGTTTGGAAAGCGCGCTTCTTTGCGCTTCTCCGTGCAATTCCACGACCCGGTAGGGAGGACGGTCTGCAAAGCTGCGCCGGAGGAGCGGGAGCGCCACATTGTAAACAGGCTGATCGTGGGAAGTTCGACCCTCGAGCTGGCCGCGGTGGGCGTGCCCATGGAAAACGGCGCTCACAGGGTAGCGCAGCAGGGGCTCCTCCAGCCGACTACAGCCGAGAAACGGGAAAATCTCCAGTGGCTCCCCCTGCACCGTCGCGACGATGGGCGCGTAGTGCAGCAACACGACCCTGTGCTCCGTGCGCAAGCGCGCAAGGCCCGACTCGAGTCGCAGCGCCTCTTCGAGCGCGTAGTCCACGAAGCGCTTGATCTCAGGCTCGCCCCAGTGCCCCAGCGTGTGCGAGCCAAATCCACCGGCAAAGCCTTTCACGCCCGTAAAACCTACCCCCAGTACTTCCACCGAGTCGCCGGCGAGGACCACCACAGAAGCCTCGGAGAGGATTTGGACTACGTCGTCGGCTCTACCCGATTCGTAGTCGTGATTGCCGAGTACGGCGAGCATCGGCACCCGCACGACACTCAGCTCCTTTGCCAAGACCTCTGCTTCCTCGCGACTGCCGTAATCGGTGAGGTCCCCGCATAACAACAAGATGTCAGCGCTGTGATGCACGCCGGCGAGCCACGGGGAGAACTGCCCCAGCGAGGCTTTGGTGCAATGCAGGTCGCCCACGGCGGCGATGCGCACAACATTCGTTTGTTCGGCGAACACAGCACTCACTTTCCCATCGCATGCGGGTTTTCGCTCTCGGGACGAACTCGGCAGCGATGACGTACGCAACCTCGCAAGGAGCGTGCCCTAAGGGCATGGGTCTTGCTGCAATGGTCTCTGTGTTAGACCACCTACATCGCGCGTTTTACCGCCGTGTTTTGCTCACATTGCGCGAACAAGGCACCGAGTTTGCCGTGGGCGGCGCCTACGGACTTCGTTTCCACACCGGCATCGCGCGCGAGACGAAGGACCTAGACCTCTTCGTCCGACGCCAGGACATCGACCACGCTCTGAGCCTGCTGCGCGAAGCAGGCTACCGCACGGAGATCACGCATCCTCACTGGCTTGGGAAGGTGTATGCGGGCGACGAATTCGTGGACATCATTTTCAGCTCGGGCAACGGCATTGCGGCCGTCGACGATGCTCTGTTCACGCATGCGCTCGCAGGCTCCCTGTTTGACGTGCCGGTGCTCTGGTGTCCGGTAGAAGAGATCATCTGGAGTAAGGCCTACGTGATGGAGCGCGAGCGCTACGATGGCGCCGATGTCGCGCACCTCGTGCATGTCTGCGGTACACGCATCGATTGGAAGCGCCTCATGGCGCGCTTCGGCAAGCACTGGCGACTGCTCCTCAGTCATCTGCTGCTCTTCGGCTTTATTTATCCAGCCGATAGAAGCAGTGTCCCCGCATGGGTCCTGCTCGAGCTCACTCAGCGGCATCTGCTGGAAATCTCCGCCAATGCGAAGCGTGAGCGCGTGTGCGCGGGCACCCTGCTGTCACGGGAACAGTTCCTCGTCGACGTGCATGACTGGGGCTACACCGATGCGCGGCTTGCCTCGGGCTCCATGAGCAAAGGCGAAATTGCCCGCTGGACGCAGCACATTCGAGGCAAAAAACCCACGTACGAACCGCGCTCGGGAGGCTAACGGGTAATCTGCTTGAGCACGGCGGCCGCGCGCTTTCGCACCACAGGCGATGCGTCGCTCGTCGAAGCCCTCTTGAGCGCGGGGACCGCTAGCTTGCCGATGTCGCGAACCAGAAGCGCACGCGCACGTGCATGGCTCTTGTCGGAGCCGAGCGCGCGGATGGCATCCCGCTGCAAGCGCATGTTCTTACGATAAGCGGCAGAGAGCTGAATCGTCTCTCGATACTTCGCCAGGCTGTCCGACATCCAGCCCTTGTCCATATAGAGATTACCCAGCAAAAATGGCAGCAAAGGCGCACGCGGATCCTGGCGACGCAGCTGCTGGATACCTTGGATGGCCGCGTCGTCCTTGCCCTTGGCAATGAGCTTTTTGACGTCGGCTACGTTGTTGACCTTGGGCTCATTGCTCGCCTGTGGCCGAAGCGTGACCTCGCGCTCGCGCGTGTCGTTGAGCTCTTCGTCGGCGGCAGCAAGGGCTGCCTCGCTCAACTCGGCGCTATCGCTGGCGTCGACCGCAGCTGCACTCGGCTCGGGCGGCACAGCAGGGGCTGCGGCCTGCACAGGCGCAGCTCGCGGCGCAGCAGCTTGCTCTTCAGTGGGCGCGCTGCGCAGCGCAGGCAGACCCGTCTTCGCCAGCAGCTCCGCACCGAGATCGGTCGCAACCTGCACCGATTCTTCGTTTGGACGAGCACGCCACCACAAAACACCCCCGATCAAAAACAGCGTAGTCGCCGTCATGCCGAGGCCCCAGCGCGAGCCTTTTTTGGCTGCTGCGGGCGCCCCATGCGGTGTGGTGGCCCCAGCGCTCGAGCCGACCTCGATATCGCTCGTAAGCAGCGCTCGCGTATTGTCTGCCGCGACCGTGGCCTCGGTGCCGCGCTGAACTGCCGCAGGCGCAGCCACCGCAGGCGACTTCCACTCTGGCGTGGTTTCGATGGCGATCACGAATTCGGCGGCCGTCTGGAAGCGGTTTTCAGGGGCTTTTTCAAGTGCCTTCGACACGAGAGCTTCGAGCTCCGGCGAGAACTCCGGCGACACAGCACGGAGCATGGGTGGCGCCAAATCCCGCTGCATGCACAGGATCTCGAAAGCCTCTCCACCCTGAAACGGCTTTCTACCCGAGAGCATCTCAAACAGCACGATGCCCGCGGCGTACAGATCTGCGCGTTCGTCGACGCGCTCGGCGCGCGCTTGCTCGGGCGCCATATAAGCGGGCGTTCCGACGATGGCTGCCACCGAAGGATCCCCGTCGAGCTCGGGGTCGTGCAATTTGGCTAGGCCGAAGTCGAAGATGCGCACGTGGTCGCCGAGGCCCGTCGCCTCACCGAGCATGATGTTGCCGGGCTTGATATCGCGGTGCACCACACCTTGGCCATGCGCGTGGGACAGGCCGGCCAAGAGCTGGCGCAGAATGTCGAGGGCGCGACGCGCTGGAATACGCCCTTCGTCCATGACCTCGCGCAGCGTGTCTCCGGTGACGAAGTCCATCACGATGTACGGCGCGTTATCGTGCACACCGAAGTCGAGCACAGACACGCAGTACGGGTGGGACAGCTTGCTCATGGCCCGCGCTTCGCGCTGAAAGCGCGCGACGAAGCGCGCTGAGTGGGCGTACGGCGAGTGCAGAAACTTAATCGCAACTGGACGCCCAAGCTCCACGCGCTCGCCACGGTACACGAGGCCCATGCCGCCTTCGCCGAGCTGTTGGGTAATTCGGTAGCGGCCGTTGAGCAAAAGGCCTACGCGCAAATCTGCTTGGGTCGGCTCCATCGAGTGGGGAGAGCCTAACAGGTTCCGTCCCGATCCTGCGAGGTTCCTCCTGCACACATGGACAGAGTTCTGACGAAAGCATGCCATCGACCTTGCGCCGTTGACTTGTGCCGCACCGATGGAAAGCTCCGGGCCCCGATGTCTCCGGCCCTCATCCTCGTCGTGCTACTGCTCGCTTCTGGCTATCTCGCCCGGCGTTTGGGCCACTTTCCTGAGCAGGGAGCCGACGCGTTCAACCGCTTCGTCATCTACCTGTGCGTGCCCGCCGTGATTCTGCGGGTGGTGCCCGAGCTCGAAATGCGCTGGGACCTCCTGACCTTGGCGGTGGTCCCCTGGACGCTCGCTGCGATCGCGTTCGTCATCGCCCGAGGCTTGGCCCGCGTGTTTCATTTCGACCGCCAAACGGAGACAGCGTTCTTTGTGTGTACCGCGCTCGGAAATACTTCGTTTCTGGGCTTTCCGCTGTGCAGCGCCCTACTCGGCCCGGACTCTTTGCCCTTGGCCGCGGTGTACGACCAGCTGGGCAGCTTCTTGCTCCTATGTCTCCTCGTGCCGCTCGTGGTTGCGCGCGCCTCGGGCAGCAAGGTGCCGACACCGGCCGAGTTCGCTCGCCGTATCGTCTCGTTTCCACCGTTCATCGCCTTGGTCGTCGCTTTCTTGCCCTGGCCGCGTCCGGGCTGGCTCCTTTCGGTGCTCGACGACATCTCCCGGGCCCTCGTCCCGACCGCGATGTTTGCGGTGGGCCTGCGGCTTCGCATCACGCCTCCCAAGCAAATCGCCGCTTTCGGCTTTGGCCTCGCCACCAAGCTTGCCGTGATGCCGCTGTGCGCCTATTTGCTCGCGCACCTGTTAGGGGCCCCGAAAAAGATCCTGCAGGTCGCCGTCGTGGAGAGCGCCATGCCCGCCATGATTTCCGCGGGGGCCATCGTGATGGCCGCAGGTTTCGCCGTGGAACTCGTAGCTGCCTGGGTCGGCTGGGGGATCGTGCTCGGTATTTTTGTGATCCCGCTCTGGGCCGAGTTCGTTCGCTAGCTATTTTCTAGGTAAGCGCGCTCCGGTGTTAGACGATCTCGACCTTCGCAGTAGAGTCGAAGGAAGCCATGTCTCCGAGCATCCCCAGTCGTCGTCTGCGCACCCCGTTCGAAGCTTCTTACGCGCCCGAACCCTTCGCACAATCGTCGCACGCACATCGCGCGTTCCTGTTCGAGATAGCCTGGGAAGTGTGCAATCAGGTGGGCGGCATCTACCAGGTGCTGCGTTCCAAGGCGCCGCTGATGAGCGAGCGTTGGGATTCACGCTACTGCGTGGTCGGGCCCTACGTGGCGGCCAAAGCCGCGCTGGAGTTTGAGGAGGAAGCGCCTTCAGGGTTCTTCGCCCGCGTCCTCGAGCGCCTTGCCGCCTGCGGCGTGCGCGCGCACTACGGACACTGGCTCATTCAGGGAAAGCCGCGCGCCATCCTGCTCGAACACTGGAACCTGCAGCAAAACCTGGGCGAATTCAAATACACACTGTACCAATACTCAGGCATCGACTGTCCTGCATCAGAGCAAGTTGTCGACGAGGCATTGCTGTTTGCCGAGGCCGTACAGCGCTTGTTTTCCTCGATTTGCGCCGAAATCAGCCTGAGCCGCCAAGGCGACGAGACCTCCGATATTCCCGAGCACTTGCTGGCTCAATTTCATGAATGGCAAGGCGGTGCGGCCATCATGGGCTTACGCCGCGCCCAGCTTCCCATCGCGCTCGTGTTCACGACCCATGCCACGCAGCTCGGACGCTACATCGCTTCCAACGAGGATGGCTTCTACGAACGCCTGCCATCGATCGATCACGGCGACGCTGCAGCGCGTTACAACGTGCGTGCGCAGCATGGGCTCGAGCGCGCCTGCGCGCACGGCGCACACGTGTTCACCACCGTGTCGCAGATCACAGCGGAGGAATGCACGTTTCTGCTTGGGCGCACCCCCGACCTCATCACGCCCAACGGCCTCAACATCTCCCGCTTCAACGTGGGGCACGACTTCCAAACTTTTCACGCGGACTTCAAAGACCGCATCCACGCGTTCACGACCGGGTACTTCTTCCCGAATCACCGCTTCGACTTGGATCGCACGCTCTACATGTTTACGAGTGGACGCTTCGAGCCTAAAAACAAGGGTTTTGACCTGTGCCTCGAGGCGATGGCGCGCTTGAACGCAGAGCTCAAAGCGGCCCAACTCAACACCACGATCGTATTCTTCATTGTCACGTCGCGCCCTACCCGCTCCATCAACCCTCTGATGCTGGAGAAGCGCGGCGTGCTCAACGAGCTCGACAACGTCTGCGAGAAAATCCTCGACCAAGTGGGCGATGGACTCGTTCGCAACGCCGCAGCAGGTGAGCCGCTTCATCTCGACGACTTGGTAGGAGAGTATTGGCAGCTTCGCTACCGGCGCACGCAGGCTGCGTTTCGCATGGACACCCTGCCGCCCATCGTGACGCATATCCTGCGCGACGATCAGCACGACCCCGTGCTCAATCAACTGCGGCAGCTCGACCTCATCAACCGACGCGAAGACCCAGTGAAGGTGATCTATCATCCTGAGTTCATCGGCCCTGCGAGCCCGCTCTGGGGCATCGAGTACGAGCAGTTCGTGCGTGGCTGCCACCTCGGCCTGTTTCCCGGAGCCTATGAGCCATGGGGGTACACGCCTCTTGAGTGCATGGCCCTCGGCACGCCCGCCATTTCAAGTGACCTCGCGGGCTTCGGCCGCTACGTGACCGACACCCTCCCCGATCACGAACAGTGGGGCGTTTCGGTACTTCCTCGACGTGGCCGCGCATTTCACGACGCAGCCGCGGACCTCGCGCAACGCCTCCTCGAGTATTGTCGCATGTCGCGCCGTGAGCGCGTCAACCTGCGCAACGAAGTCGAAAAGCGCTCCTGGGAGTTCGATTGGTCGCGCCTGGGCCACGCCTACCACACGGCCCACGATCTCGCGCTCTCACGTATCGGATAGCCACACAAGCTTGCAACGTTTCGCGCACCGATGACATCGTGAAGGACGAAAGGGGGCCTGGCCCATGCTTTCCCATGCAGAGCTTGTCGCGCGCATCGCCATCGGTGCCGCGCTCGGGAGCGTCATCGGCTTCGAACGCGACCGGCACAAGCGCCCAGCAGGCCTCCGAACGCACCTCATCGTAGCGCTCGCCTCTGCGACCTTTATGGTGGTTTCCTCGCAGTTTGCCTACTACCAACACTTCGATGGCACACGCGCCATCGAGGTGGACGCGTCGCGCATCGCGGCGTCGGTCGTGTCCGCGGTGGGGTTTCTCGCGGGAGGTGCCATCCTGCGCACAGGCGCCACCGTGCAAGGCCTCACCACGGCCGCCGCGCTGTGGCTGGTCACGGCAATCGGCTTGTGTGCCGGAAGCGGCATGTACATCGAGGCCGTCTTCACCACCTTCGTTGGCATCATGGCCCTAACCGTGTTTCGCCGCTTCGAAGACAAAGACAACCTCGTCGTGCGTCGACGGATCGCCCTCGTACTGGGTCCGAGCGGCAGCGTATCTGCGCTCGTGTCGGCGCTGGCAGAGCTCAAGGTCGTCGTGTCCGATATCGAGTACGAAAAACGCCTGGGCGACGCGCCACAGACCGCAGTCTCCTTCATCGTTCGCCACGCAGAGGAGCTCGAGGCAGGCCGCCTGGTCGAAGAGCTAGAGCGGCAGGTCGGCGTTCAGCGCGTGCATGTACAACTACGCTCGTAGCCCTACGTTCTACGCGTGTGGCACGCTAAAATTCGCCTGACCATCGCGCGCCATCTTCGGTTCAATCTTTCCTCGCTCCAAAAAGCAACGGCGGCCACCCCGCGATGACCGCCGCCATGCAATCGCTGAAGAGCGATTGCTACCAGCTCACTTGAGCAGGCTCTTGAGGGCCTCGCCCATGTCGCTCGGCGTCTCGGCCATCTTCACGCCCACAGCTTCGAGCGCCGCAATCTTCTCGGCCGCCGTGCCCTTGCCGCCGCTGATGATGGCGCCAGCGTGACCCATGCGCTTGCCGGGAGGCGCCGTGACGCCCGCGATGAAGCCAGCCACGGGCTTCTTGAAGTTCTCCTTGATCCACTCAGCGGCCAGGATCTCCGCGTTGCCGCCGATTTCGCCGATCAGGATCACGCCGTCGGTGTCCTTGTCGTCATTGAAGAGCTTGAGCGCATCAATGAAGTCGGTGCCGTTGATGGGGTCGCCGCCGATACCGATGCAGGTGCTCTGACCGATGCCGAGGCCCGTGAGCTGACCCACCGCTTCGTAGGTGAGCGTGCCGGACTTCGACACCACGCCGATGCGGCCGGGCAAGTGGATCTGACCGGGCATGATGCCGATCTTGCAAGCGCCAGGCGTGATGATGCCGGGGCAGTTCGGCCCGATGAGACGCGTCTTGGTCTGCGACTCAAGCACGCGACGCACCTTGACCATGTCTTCGACCGGGATGCCCTCGGTGATGCACACCACGAGCTCGATCTCGGCGTCGATGGCCTCGAGGATGGCGTCCGCCGCGAAGGGAGGCGGCACGAACACCATCGTGGCGTTGGCACCGGTTTCCTTCACCGCTTCGCGCGCCGTGTTGAAAATCGGAATGGAACCGTCGAACTTCTCGCCGCCCTTACCGGGCGTGACGCCGCCGACAACATTGGTTCCGTAGTCACGGCATCCACGCGTGTGGAATGCGCCCTGGCTACCGGTGATGCCCTGAACGAGCAACTTGGTCTGTTTTCCTACGAGGATCGCCACGACTCAACCACCCTTCTTAACAAGGTCGACGATCTTCTGCGCGCCATCTTTCATGGTGTCCGCTGCAGTGATCTTGAGGCCAGAGTTGTTCAGAATCTCCTTGCCGCGCTCCACGTTGGTGCCTGCGAGGCGCACAACAAGCGGAACGTTCAGGCCGAGCTCCTTGGTCGCTGCCACGACGCCTTCGGCGATGATGTCGCACTTCATGATGCCGCCGAAGATGTTCACGAAGATGCCCTTCACGTCCGAGGACGAGAGGATGATCTTGAACGCCTTGGTGACCTGCTCCTTGTTGGCGCCGCCGCCCACGTCCAAGAAGTTCGCGGGCTCGCCGCCGAAGTACTTGATGATGTCCATCGTGGCCATGGCGAGGCCTGCACCGTTCACCAAACAGCCGATGTTGCCGTCGAGCTGGATGTAGCTGAGGCCGGTCTTCTTGGCTTCGATCTCGGTTTCGTTCTCTTCACTCAAGTCGCGCAGCTCTTCCCACTCCTTGTGGCGGAAGTCGGCGTTCGAGTCGAAATTGAGCTTTGCGTCCAGGGCCAGCACACGCTCGTCCTTGGTGACGATGAGCGGGTTGATCTCGGCCAACGAGCAGTCTTCCTTCACGAACAGCTCGCAGAACGCCGACACGAGCTTCGTGAACTCGCCGATGGTCTTGCCCTTGAGCTGAAGAGCGAAAGCGAGCTGACGCGCCTGGAAAGGTGCGAGACCCACTGCGGGATCCACGGCAACCTTCAGGATCTTCTCGGGGTGCTTGTCGGCCACTTCCTCGATGTCCATGCCGCCCTCAGTGGACGCCATGATCACGACGCGACGCGACTCACGGTCGATGACCGCAGCAAGGTAGAGCTCGCGCTCGATGGGCAAACCCTGCTCAACCAGCAGGCGCTGCACCTTCTTGCCCTCGGGTCCCGTCTGGTGCGTGACCAGCGTGGCGCCAAAGATCTTCTCGGCCGCTTCCTTCGCGGCAGCGGCGCCCTTGACGACCTTCACGCCGCCGGCCTTACCGCGACCACCTGCGTGGATCTGGGCCTTAACTACGACAACCTCGTTGCCCGTTTCCGCGATGAGCTTCTCTGCAGCCGTGGCTGCCTCAGCGACGGAGAACGCGGGGATGCCCTTCGGAACCGGAATCCCGTACTTCCGGAACAGGTCTTTGCCTTGGTACTCATGTATATTCATGGATGGACCTCAGAGCGTCTTGCAGCTTGGAACAATCAGATGGGAGGGCATGCACCGATGACGCCGTCCCCCGGTTTTCGGGGATCCGGAGTTGGGCCATGGGAACTCGGCGGTGCTCATGCTGTTCCTCTCCGTACAGTTCGAGAATCCCTCCACGCCGACGGGAACGCCCGACGCGTGCAGACCCGAAAACACCCCCCTGCGGCATCGCCGACAGTGGAGCGCCTTCACGGGCCGCCCGCATATAGCACGTAGGCCCTGATACACGAGTCACCGTCTCACCTGGCGGACCAGCGAAGCGGCACATGGGGCGACAGCCCACCTATCGCGCGAGCTCAACCCCGGGGGTGGTAGCGACTGTGCACACTGCGGAGCCTATCGGTCAGCACATGCGTGTAGACCTGGGTCGTGGAGATATCCGCGTGCCCGAGCATGGTCTGAACTGCGCGCAGGTCGGCTCCCCCCTCGAGCAGGTGGGTGGCGAAGGAATGACGTAACTTATGCGGGCTAACGTCCTTGAGAATCCCGGCCGCAATCGTGTAGCGACGCACGTTCTTCCAAAACCCCTGTCGCGTCATGGAGGTGCCGCGGGCGGTAACGAACAGACAGCTCTCGGTCGCTTTGGCCCATTCCGGGCGCACGCTTTCCAGGTAGCGCTCTATCCACTGCACCGCGGCATCGCCGAGCGGCACCAAGCGCTGCTTGTTTCCCTTGCCGCGCGCCAAGAGAAGTCCGCGCTCCAGCATCACGTCATCGCGCTTTAGCCCAACCAGCTCGGATACGCGCAAGCCACTTGCGTACATCGTGTACAGCATCGCTCGATCGCGGAGGCCCGCCATATCTTCGGGCTGAGGCGCCGAAAGCAAACGCTCCACTTCGTCGCGCGTGAGGACCACGGGCAGCTTGGTCCGCTTGCGTGGAGCGTCGACCAGCTCGGTAGGGTCAGTCTCGAGGTGCCCCTCCGTACGCAAATATTTGCACAGCCCCCGCAGTGCCGAGAGGTAGCGCGCCTGGGAGCGTGCGCCGACGCCCCGAGTGGAGAGCGTGTAGAGGAAATCGGTGATTTGTTCGCCAGAAAGCCGTGGCTCAGCACAACCGTGTTCAACCAAATAGGAGACAAACTCGCGCAAGTCGTGCGCGTACGCCTCCTGTGTGTTGAGGCTTAAACCCCGTTCGACTTTGAGGTGCTCAACATAGTCGTCCACCCAAAACGAGAGCTCTGTTCCAGACACGTGGCTAGCTTGCCACGACGCGCACATCTGCCTCAAAAAACAAGCGTTTTTGCGCGGCGCTACACGGTACAGCCATGGTACAGTCGTTCGAGATGTCAGCTCTCGTCCAGCTTCGCATCGACACACTGCTCGCCATTCTTTTGGGAACGGCAGGCGCGATGCTGTTACTGCACGTGTGGTTCCTGGCGAGCAAGCGCGCGGTTTTGGCGCGCGACCTCGCTACTTTAAAAGAGGTGGAATCGGCACACTCCCCAGACGGTGAGAACGAACCGGGGAACAAGGACCTGTCCTGAGATTGTCATCGACATAGACGTGACCCCAGCAAAGGGGCAAGCTTTGAACCAGCGAGGTTTAAGCCTATGGCGCGCTTGATCGGATACATGGCAAACCGCGCAGATCGCTTGCGTGATGCGTTCAACCAGGAGCGACGCGCAATCGCGGGTTTGCCGGTGAACCAGCGAGGAGCCTGGGGAATCGGGTTTTATCAGGGCGATGAAGTGCTGCACAAGAAGCAGCCCACGCCCGATGGAGAGCCCATTCACTGGGAAACCATCGCAGAAAATCTCAAAACAGACTGTGCTGTAGCGCACCTGCGCCAGGCCACGGTAGGCGGATTTAGCGTAGACAATACGCATCCGTTCCGCTTTCGGCAGTGGCTGTTTGCGCATGTGGGCACGCTGACGGCATTCGACGAAGTGGGTGCGATGCTGCGCGCAGAGCTACCCGATTTCTTGCAGCGGAACATTCGCGGCAGCTCGGACAGTGAGCTCTTCTTTCATCTGATCTTGAGCGAGCTGCACACACAGAGCCAACTGGAAGCGGCGCTTCCCAGCAGCGGCGTGATGGTCGAGGCGATTCGCACAGCAGTGGCTCGCATCGATGCCGCAGTCGGCTCGGCGCGCGAACTCAGCACGCTCAACATGATCCTTTGCAACGGCCGCGCGATGTACGCACTGCAACGCGGTACTCCGTTCGGCTACGTCGAACGCAAGGGCGTGCAGGAACCTGTCGAGCGCAGCGAGGAGAAGCCAGGGCGCCCCGGCTCACCTGAGGTTCACTACGTCATGCTGGTCGCGGGCGGACCCGAGGTGCCCGCGGGTTACACCCCGCTCGAAGCTGGGCAACTCGCCATCTTCGACCGCGATCTTGCCGTGCAGCTCCACCGCATCTGAGTCATCACAGTATCACCCATGCCTACCCAAACCCTGGTCGTCTTTTCCACCGTCCCAGACGAACAAACTGGCGAACGCATCGCCGCGGCACTGCTCGATGGACACCTCGCGGCCTGCGTGAACATGGTGCCGGGCGTACGCTCGCTATATCGCTGGCAGGGTGCCATTCAGAAGGACCAAGAGTGGCTTTTGGTCATCAAAACGAGTGCTGAGCGCTACGAGAAGCTTGAGCAGCGCGTGCGCGAACTCCACCCCTACGAGGTGTGCGAGGTCGTCGCGCTCGACGTAGCGCGTGGCTCCGCGCCCTATCTCGATTGGGTGCTGGCGGAGACGAAAGACGCCTGAAGCCGCGCTTAGCGCTGGTCCTTCGGGCGCAGCGCCTTGAGGTTCAGTGCCCCGAGATACTGCCTCGCATCCGGCATCAAGTCCGAACGCGGCCACTTCGCCATCAACTTGCGTACCTGGGCGCGCGCCTCATCCAGCTCGCCCAGGTCATCGAGCACATGGGCCAAAAGCCAAGTCGCATCCACATGGATGTCCTTGTCGCTGTTCTGCTCGAGCACCTTCTCGAGCTGAGCCTTGGCCTGCACCGACTTCCCGAGCTTGTTCAGCGACTGGCCTAGCCGATAGTGCACGGCAGGAACGTGGGCTGCGCCTTCGTCGAGGCGAATCGAATCCTGCAAGCTCTCCGTGGCCTCGGCATAGCGCCCGGTTCGGATGAGCTCGATACCATTTTGATAGGCTTCCAGACTCAGCTCTGAGTGAAAGCGCGCAACGACATCGCGATATACGGCACGCTCGGCAGGAGAAAGCTGCTCTTTGCTCAGCTCTTCCCAACGCTCGATGGCTTCAGCGCGCTGCTTCTGCTTCACCAAATCGTAAAACTGCGCAGCCTTGTTCTCGGCCTGCGTACGCTTTTCGGCGCGACGCATCTCCTCGTCCACGGCCCCGCGCAGCCTCTTCACTTCCTGGGTGAGGTTTTCCTTTTCGACTTCCATCTCGCGAATGCTCACGTCGAGCAAGAGCCGGAAACCGAACAAGCACGCCGTACCGAGGAGCCCATAGGCGAGCACCGAGTTCCACCACGTCCGCCGCTCGTGGGACGCCTGACGTTTGGCTATCGCCTTGATGTCCGCGCCGAGAGCATTCGTGAGGTTGTTGGTCTTGATGATAAGACCACGCGACTCGATGATCTCCTTTTTGATCTCGCGGATCTCTTCGTCGACCTCACGCATGGCCCGCGTGCATACCCAAGCAGAGAACAGGATGCAAGGGCTTGACCAGAAAGCGCATCAGCTACAACCTCCGGCCTCCCATGGAAACCCACCCCACAGACCGCGACCAAAGGCGCTGGGGGAAACACTTTTCCTGTGGACCCCTAGCCCAGTCCAGGCCCCAAGGCCGCTCGAGCCTCGGCGCGGAGAGCCGCCTCGGAGCGCGGAAAACAGGCCTCCGATCGAGGGTCAGTAGCCCCTGGGCCCCCTGTGCGACCCGGGTCTTTGGCCCCACTGACGCGGTGCGCCTACGATTTTCCGTAGCGCTTTCCGAGCGCTCGAGATGTAGACGGCTGCTTTCCCTGAAAGCACGACCTGGGGTCTCGTCCGAAGATCCGCACGGGCGAAAGGTCAACGGCTATGGTCTGCGCTACGATCGCGCTGAACGCTGTGATCGCCAGTTCGCCGAGCCCAACCGCTCGATTTTCTTGTGTTTAGCCGTGATGGTCACGGCTTTGCGCGATACAGATGAAAGTTTCCCCAGCACCCGTTGTTGGCGGAGCGCCAGGTACGAACCACTGACGCAGAAGGATCGTGAGCGATGTTAGAAACTTCGGATATCCGCAAGGGCGTGAAGGTGCAGTTTGACGGAGTGCCCTTCGAAGTCGTCTACTTCCAGTTCGTAAAACCTGGCAAGGGGCAGGCCTTCACGCGCAC
>CAZEWA010000022.1:0-1271 GCA_964515685.1 uncultured Polyangiales bacterium
CCGTTGGTGGCGTCCATCGAGCCGGCGCGCACGGTGAAGTCGTGGCCGTAGAGCGCGACGTCGCGCCCATTGATGCGGAGCACGGCCGTGACTACGGATGCGCCATCGAGGTTTGGACCCCAGTTTTGGTACAGGATTTCCGGCTTCTCACCGCGGTCTTGGAGCACATCGATGCGCTCCCATACCGTCATGCGGCCCTTGGCGTGTTGCCTCAGGACCTGTACGGGGCCCGCTGCCGTGCGCGGCCGGTTCCGGAGCTCCTCGCCCTCGGCAAGTGCCAGGTCGTAGGGGCCAGGTGCTCCCGCAAGCGCTGGTGGGATGGATGGTTCCGAGGCCGTGATGGGATCCTCGAGGGTCGGAATAACAACAGGTTCAGTCGCCATGTAGACAGCCCCTTTTGACGGGAGTCGCATCATCACCGCAGCCAAATCCGGTGCGGCGTCAGCCGCCAAACCGCAGACACGGGGCGGCCGCCGTTGAGCGGTGCCAGCGTCTAAACGGAAAAGGGCGGTCAGGCCAGCGGAATTACGCCGGAACCTCTCGAAACCGAGCAGCGTGGCCGGGGTCCGGCGAGGAGATCCAGTAGCCCACGCTGGGAGGGGGAGCTAAACAGCTGAACTCACGCGAGTTTTAGACGTCGTATCTCCGTTGATGAGCGCCGTGCAGATGGGTGCTTGACCTCTGCGTGAGGTCGGTCTCAATTGCGACGAATGAGAAGTGACCCGATCCTGATCTCGGCCCTGTGTCTCTTGGGCCTGTCAACGGCTTGTGAAGACCTAGGCGAGTGCAAGGACGAGGCGGAAGGGCGCAGGCCCGTACTGGTCGGCGGCCAGGTCATGTACGCGGGTCAGGCTGTGATTGTGAAGACCTGCGCAAGCTGCCACTCGGAAGGCGCCACCGGTGAGCTTCGCGTGGGTGCGCCGGCCCACTTGAACTTCGATCTTCAGCCGCTGTCGGCCACGGAAGAGAACGACGCTGGCGTCGGCGTGGTCGACGAGGCGGCCCTGGCACGCTTGAGGGCCGGTCAGCGCAGGGTGTTCCAGGAGCGCGAGAGCATCTGGAAGCAGGTCGCAAAGGATCTCATGCCACCCAAGGGCGTGAGCGAAGCGTTTCGTAAGCTCGACTTGGGCCAACGGATCGACAGCGTTTCGGGTGGCAAGTGCGTGCTCGGCGAGAAGCTCGGTACGATCTCCGAGGGCGAAGCGCGGGAAGAGCTGCGTAGCTGGCTGGCCTGTGGCTCGCCAATCGTGGAGGCCAACGCCAAGTTCCTC
>CAZEWA010000022.1:1371-41688 GCA_964515685.1 uncultured Polyangiales bacterium
GCGTAGCTGGCTGGCCTGTGGCTCGCCAATCGTGGAGGCCAACGCCAAGTTCCTCTCGGTTGGGAAGCCGGGGAAGATCGGCGATCAGTTCCCGACCTGTGCGGGGGATGAGCCGGTGCCGCCCACGTTTGAGAACGTGTTTAACATGGTGTTCGCTACCAGTTGTGCGACCTGTCACCTCCCTGGCGGAACCTGGGCAGCGCTCGACTTGAGCACACCCGAGGCATCCTATGCCGCGCTGCTAGGGGCGGATGGGAATGGTGCGGCCCAGACCTGTCCGACCAACCCATCGCCGATGGTGACGCCTGCAGACGCTGCCAGTTCTTACCTGATGGCGAAGCTCGAGAAGGACGGCGTGCGCTGCGGCACCATTATGCCACCTACGGGCCTCCCGGAAGACCAGATCGACCTGGTTCGCCAGTGGATCAACGCGGGCGCCCCTGGACCCGGTGCCAACAGCAGCGAGATGCCCGAGGGTGATGCTGGGATCTGACCTACCCAGGGCCGCGGGTTTGCTAGCGCGCGTGGTGCGCGGTACGAATCGGCCATGTCTGAACAGGTAGGGGCGCGACCCGAAGCTTTTCGATCGGCGCTCCGCGAAGGCGGTCTCGTATTCGACGGGGCCATGGGCACCTCTCTCTACGAGCGTGGTAACCTCTACTCTCAGTGCTTCGACGAGATGAACCTCTCGCGTCCCGATGTGGTGCGCAAGGTGCACCAGGAGTTCGTCGACGCCGGGGCCCAGGTCATCGAGACCAACACGTTCGGGGCCAACCGCTTTCGGCTGGCCCGTCACGGCTTCCAGACCCTGGTGCGCGACATCAACCGCGCCGGTGTGGTGCTGGCGCGCGAGGCAGCCCAGCGCAGGGCGTTCGTCGCGGGTTCGGTGGGGCCCACCGGGCTGATGCTCGAAACGTCGCCAGAAACCTCGGTGCAGCAGGTCAAAGCGGCCTTTCTCGAGCAGTGCATGGCGCTGGTCGAAGCAGGGGTCGACGCGCTGTTGCTCGAGACCTATCGCCAGCCGGATGAGCTTGCGCTGGCGGTGGAAGCGGCGCGCGAGGCCGGGGGCAGCAGCGTGCCTGTCATCGCGTGTGTGTCGTTCGATGAGGCGGGCACCACGGCCGATGGTCGGCATCCGGAGCAGGTGGCGGAGCTGCTGCAGCGGCTCGGCGTCGATGCCATCGGCGTGAACTGTGCGACGGGGCCCGCTGGCGTGTACGAGATGGTCACGCGCATGCGTGCGCCTGGGCTGCCCTTGGTGGCGATTCCCAATGCGGGCATGCCGCAGAAGGTAGAAGGGCGCTTCGCGTACATGGCGACGCCCGAGTACTTCCAGCTCTACGCGCGGCGCTTGTTCAAGGCGGGCGTACACGGTGTGGGCGGTTGCTGCGGCACCACGCCCGAGCACATCCGCAAGATCGCCGCAGCGGCCCGCATGATCTCGGCGGGGCACCAGACCCTCGAGGTGAGCGGCGGCGGCATGCGCGACGATCGCGCCCCCCAAGGCACATCTGGCAGTGCCGTGGCGCCTGGTGTGGAGGTCGTCGCCACGCGTGAAAAGGGCGAAATCGGCAAAAAGCTGGGGCAAAAGTTCCTGGTGTCGGTGGAGGTCAATCCGCCGCCCGGGCTGTCCTTGGCGCAAGCCCTCGACGGATCCCGTGCGCTGAAAGAGGGCGGCGTCGACGTCATCAACGTGGCCGATGGCGCACGCGCCCAGGCCCGCATGGGCAATCTCGCGCTGTGCCTGCGCATCCAAGAGGACGTGGGCCTGCCTGCGTTGATGCACGTCACCTGTCGTGATCGCAATCTGCTGGGACAGGTCTCGTTCTTGCTGGCGGCGCACGAGCTCGGGGTGCGGAACCTGGTGGTCATCACCGGCGATCCACCAAAAATGGGCGATTTCCCGAATGCCACGCCCGTCTATGACACCGACTCCATCGGACTCTTGCGCCTGGTGAGCGCGCTCAATCGCGGCTTCGATCCTGGGGGCAAGCCGCTCGGGGGCGCGACGCAGTTCTTCTGTGCGACAGGCGCCGAACCGGGCGCTTCGGACTTCGACCACGAGATCGATCGCTTGCGGCAAAAGCGCGATGCAGGCGCCGAGGTCGTGATGACGCAGCCCGTGTACGATCCGGACGTGCTCGACCGTATGCTCAAGGCCGTCGAGCCGCTCGGAATCCCGGTTTTGGTGGGAATTTTGCCGCTGGCGAGCTATCGCAATGCCGAATTCCTGCACAACGAAGTACCCGGTATGCAGATACCCGAGCACATCCGCGAGCGCATGCGCAAGGCAGGCTCGGGGGACTTGGGGCGCAACGAGGGCATCGCCATCGCGCGCGAGATGCTGTCGCAAGTGAAAGATCGCGTGGCAGGAGCGTACGTGATGCCGCCGTTTGGGCGACATGAGCTCGCGCTGCGCGTGATCGAAGGAATCGTGAGATGACATCTTTAGCCAGCGTGGCGGAGGAGCGGCTGTTTGCGCGTACGACGAAGCAAGCCGTCGGACTCGCGCTGGTGTTCGGCCTGATGTCGGCGGCCTGCGGTACCACCGCGGCCACGTGTCCGGCCGCGCGCATCACGGACCCGAAGCAGGCTCTCTTGCGCCAACAGCAGGAAAAAGCGGGCCTCCGTTCGCTGCGCGCCGAGGCGCGCGTCGACCAGCGCGGGCGTGAGGGGCGCATCAAGGGGCGCGTGATGATGTTCGTGGAGCGCCCAGATCGGGTGCGCTTCGATGCCGTCACACAGTTTGGTCCGGCCCTGACGCTTACCAGCGACGGCGACAACTTCGCGCTCAGCGACTTCAAGGACAACCGCTTTCTCACGGGGAAAGCCTGTGAGCGCAACATCGCGCGCATGATTGGCGTCGCCCTGTCGGGGCGTGATGTGGCGAGCATCCTGTTGGGGGAAAGCCCGCTGCTCGAGGCCAATCACGAGAGCATGGCGTGCCGGGATGGAAGCTACGTCATCGAGCGCAAGGCCCAAGACGGCAGCCGCCAGGAGCTCGAGCTCAGCGTGTACGCCGAAGATGTGCAGAAACCTCCCGAGGAACAGCGCCTGCGGCTGGTGCGCGCCAGCGTTTGGGACGCCGCGGGCAAGGCCATGTTCCGGGTGCGCTACGAGGACTACACCGTCACGAGCTCTGGAGTGGAACTGCCCAAGACCGTACGCATCGACGACTATGTGAACGACGCCGACGCGCTTTTGCGCTTTTCGAGCCTCGATGTGAACGTGAACGTACCGGCAGATGCCTTCAGCCAGGCACCTCGTGCTGGACTTTCCGTCGAGGAAATCAGCTGCGAGTAGCAGGGTAGGTCGCAGGTCAACGGCGCCCCTGGACAGCGAGACAGCGGCCCCTTGGCTGTCTCGGGTCTGTACGCCCGGGATTTCGCGCCCTTCGGGGTTTCCCTGGTATGGTTTGCCCCGATGTCCGAGCCGCTTCTCGATGTGCGCGACTTGGTGGTGTCGTTCCGCACCGATTCGGGAGAGTTGCGCGCGGTGGACGGCATCTCCTTTCAGGTTCCCCGTGGCGCTACCGTCGGCTTGGTCGGCGAGAGCGGTTCCGGCAAGAGCGTGACCGCGCTCAGCGTTTTGGGCCTTTTGCCCAAGCCCTTTGGGCGTGTGGCGAGCGGTTCGATTCGCTTCGACGGCAAAGAGCTCGCGCAAGCCGACGAGACCACGCTGCGTGCCGTACGAGGGCAGGGCGTCGGCATGATTTTTCAGGAGCCCATGACGGCCCTGAATCCGGTGTTTACGGTCGGCATGCAGATTGCCGAGGCGGTGCAGGCGCATCGCAAGGTAAGCAACAAAGAGGCGCGCGCCCGGGCCATCGAGCTACTCGAGCGTGTGGGCATCGCGGCTCCCAGGGAACGCGTCGACGCCTATCCCCATGAGCTGTCGGGCGGCATGCGGCAGCGCGTGATGATAGCCATCGCGCTCGCCTCCGAACCGCGCCTGCTCATCGCCGACGAGCCCACCACCGCGCTCGACGTGACCATCCAAGCGCAGATTCTCGACTTGCTCTCGGACCTGCAGCGCGACCTGGGCATGAGCATTCTGCTCATCACGCACGATCTGGGCGTAGTCTCGGAGCACACGGACCGCGTGGTCGTCATGTACGCGGGAAAAATCGTCGAAGAGAGCGAGACCTCGGAGCTTTTCAGCGAGCCGCTCCATCCTTACACGAACGGCTTGCTCGAGAGCGTGCCGAGCTATGTAGGCAACCTCGGCAAGAGTCGGCTGACGGCCATCCCGGGGCTTGTGCCGGACCTCAGACACCTGCCTCAGGGCTGTCGCTTCCAGGATAGGTGCCGCCTGGTGAGCGACGAGTGCCGCAGCGCGGAGCCCGTGTTGCGAGAGATTGTGCCGGGACGCAGGGCCGCTTGTATTCACGCGAACTCGGAAAGGCGGATGCCGTGAGTGCGTTGCTCGAAGTCGAAGGGCTGTCGAAAGAGTTTACGGTGCGAGGCGGCTTGTTCGGGGGTTCCGGCAAGAAGCTGCACGCGGTGAGCGAGGTGAGTTTCTCCATCGCGCCCGGCGAGACGCTGGGGCTCGTGGGCGAAAGCGGCTCGGGTAAGAGCACCCTGGGGCGCTGTGTGCTGCAGCTCATCGCACCCACGCGGGGCAGTGTGCGTTTTGAGGGGCAGGAGCTCACCACCCTGAGCGCTCGCGGTTTGCGGCCCGTGCGGCGCCACCTGCAGATCGTTTTCCAGGATCCCTACGGCTCCCTCAATCCGCGCCTGACCGTGCGCAAGACCATCGGCGAGCCCCTGCGCCTGCACGGTCTTGCGACGAGTGCAGACGAGGAACAGACGCAGGTCGCGGAGCTCTTGCGTCGCGTTGGGCTCAGGCCCGAGCACATGGACCGCTATCCCCACGAGTTTTCAGGTGGGCAGCGCCAGCGCGTCGGCATCGCGCGTGCGCTCGCGGTGCGCCCGAAGTTGCTCGTCTGCGATGAGCCGGTCAGCGCGCTCGACGTGTCGGTGCAGGCGCAGATCGTCAACTTGCTCAAGGACCTCTCGGACGACCTCAACTTGAGCTACCTGTTCATCGCCCACGATCTGTCGGTGGTGCGCTTCATGAGCCAGCGCGTTGCCGTTCTCTACTTGGGGCGAATCGTGGAGCTTGGACCGGCCGAGGCCCTGTACGAGACTCCTAAGCACCCCTACACGCAAGCTCTGCTGCGCGCCGTCCCCACGATCGCCAAGGGCGGCAGGCCGCGCGCCGTAGACGCCCCCCGCCGCGGACTGCCTTTGGCGTCGGATGTCCCGAGCCCCCTAGCGCCGCCTTCGGGCTGTCCGTTTCACCCGCGCTGCCCAGCGGCTCAGCCGGGACTGTGCGACCGCGAGCGGCCCCTGCCTCGGGAGGTCGGCCCAGGCCATCAAGCGGCCTGCCATTTTGCGTGATTTGGCCAACATTTGTGTAAAACCGCGTGGCTTTTCGGGAGCGAAGCTCCTGTGCGCTGGGCGAGTGAAGGACTGCTGAACCCGCACCCGTGACAGTATTTTGAATCGTTCCTGACCTGGGACAGAGCCGAAGGATATCGGGTAGGCAGCCCCTCTCCCCCGTGGTCGACCCGAACATGCTGCCCTGGGACCGTGCGAAAGTGGAGTACCTGTTGACCTTCTGCGGGGATATCGGTAAATCACCCCCCAACTTTGTTAACCGAGGGGGCGCTGGCCATACCATGCGCGCGGTCCGCTGTAGACTTGCGATGACGAGCTGTGCCGTGCTCGCGATTTTCGCGTGCGGCGGCTCCACGTCCGCGGACAGTGCTTTGCGTGCTCAGAAAGAGTACGAGCTGGCGGTCGGCCTACTCGGCGAGCAGAACACTCCGGCAGCCTTCGAGCACCTGTTCAAGTCGGTCGAGATCGACGGCAACAATCCGGAGCCGCACCAGCTGCTCGGCAACCTTTACTTGATGCGCGGCGACCTGTCTCAGGCAGAGACCGAGCTGAAGCGTTCGCAAAAGCTCGCAGAAAAGAACCCCAAGTACGGCCCGCCCTTCGTGGCAGAGGTCCAGAACAGCTTGGGTGTCGTGTACGTGCACCAAGCGCGCTACGATGATGCGATAGCCGTTCTGCGTGAGGCGGCGACCAATATCGTCAACCGAACGCCTTATCTGGCCTGGGGCAACTTGGGCTGGGCATATTACGAAAAAGGTCAGTATTCGGACGCTGTGTCAGCTTTGACGCAGTCGGTTCGGTCGCAAGCCCGGTTTTGTTTGGGTTTTTACCGCCTGGGTAAGACCTACCTTGCGCTACGTGAGTTTGAGCGAGCAGAAGAAGCATTGACACGCGGCTTGGAAGTTCCCGATGAGGGATGCAAGAATCTCCAAGACGCTTGGCATCTACGCGGGGAGGCTCGGGCACGGCTCGGGCTCCGCCAGGACGCAATCGCGGATTTCGAGCGGTGCGTGGAGCTGTCTGCAGACAGCGAGGCGGGGCGGGCGTGTCTAGGTTACCTCGAGGCGTCGCACTGAAGGAGTGAGGGGAATGGATTCGATCGGGGCCTACCTACGGCGAGAGCGCGAGCTGCGCCATATCTCGCTCGAGGAACTCGGGCAGATGACGCGCGTTCCCCTGAAGATGTTGCAACGCATCGAAGACGACCGTTTTGACGAGTTGCCGGGCGAGGTGTTTGCGCGGGGATTTCTTCGCTCTTACGCTCGTGCGCTCGGTCTCTCCTGTAATGAGGTGCTCGCGCGCTTTGGGCAGGGCCGCACAGTGAACGCCTCCGTTCCCGCGCCGATGCTCGCTTCTGTGCAGGGACCAGAACGCGGCCGCCGCTTCGGTATCGCCATCGCCTTGGTAATCCTCGGCATTCTGTTCACGCTCGCACTTTCCATCGTGTTCAACGCCCGCCAGCGCAACACGCCGCTCGAACTCTCTCGGGTAAGCTCCGCTCTCGAGCTCCCCTCAGTCGTTTGAGCGAAAACGAGCCGTCCGGCGCGAATGTGAGCGACGCGCTGCTGTTGCGCGCGGTCGACTACCGGGATTCGGACCGCATCGTCACCCTGTTCACGCGTGATTTCGGCAAGCTGAGCGCGATTGCTCGCGGCGCGCGCGGCTCGAAGCGCAGGTTTTCCGGGGCCCTCGAACCTTACGCCATCATCCGGGCAGAGTTGACCCAGGGTCGCGGCGAGTTGTGGACCCTGACCTCTGCCTCGATTCAGCGAAGTTTTTCGAACATTCTCAGTGATCTTACGCGCATGCAGCTCGGCGCCGCCGCGCTGCTGCTCCTGCGGGAACTGCACGATGCACGCGTGCCCGACACGTCGATGTTCTTGGCGGCCGTTCAGTACCTTACGTTGCTAGACATCGAAGGGGACGACAAACGTTCAGGTCTGCTGTGCTTCACGCTCTACGCGCTTTCGCTGCTCGGAACCGCCCCACGCTTCGGCACTTGCGGGCGCTCTGGAGAAACGGTGCCGGAGGGACGTTCCGCGTACTTCGACCCTCAAGTGGGTGCAGTGATCGCCAAGCGTTTTGGCGGAGGGCCGTTTCTCTTGTCGGGACGGGCGCTAGAGAAGCTGCGCTGGGCGCAGACGGAGTCCTGGTTGTCGGTGGCCCGCGAGAGCTGGGAGCCTGGGGATCTCGAGCAGGCGCGCGCGGCCATGGCGGCCTTCGTTGCGGTCCACGTCCCTGGGAACGTCGCAGGGCGCCTGTTTCCCGAGTGAGACGCCCCATTGTGCGGCGCTGAGCCTACATTGGACGTCGAGCGCCCTCACGCTCGCACAGCACGATTGCTCCCCACGTTCTTTCAAAGCAATTGCGGATTGCGTTACCATTTCGTCGTCGTGCTCAGGAAGGGGAAGCAGGCGTGTCAATACGGGTTTTGATTGTGGAGGACTCCCCTGCGATGCGTGCGTTTGTGCGCGCAGCGCTCGAAGAAGGCGGGCTCGATGTCACCGAGGCAGCAAACGGGTTCGAGGCGCTGCGCCTTTTGCCGCGTGAGCGATTCGACATCGTCGTCACCGACATCAACATGCCGGACATCCACGGCTTGGAACTGATCTCGTTCATCCGCAAGAGCGACGCGCTGCGCTCGACCCCGGTCGTCATCGTCAGCACTGAAGGGGCCGATCGAGATAGAGATCGAGGCCTCGCATTGGGTGCGAACGCCTACCTTACCAAGCCCTTTGAGCCGGAGGACCTCCGCGCCACGGTTTTCAAGTTGTTAGGTCGAACAGGCGAGCCGGGCTCGCTCTGAGACGGGCCAAAGGGGCGTAGGGGGAAACTTTGGCTGGTTCCAGTCATGACAATGAGAGCGTGCGCGAGGAATTCCTGTCTGAGGCACAGGAAATCGTCGAGACGTTGTCGCGCGACTTACTCTTACTCGAGCAGGGGCAAAAAGACGGGCGCTCTGATCCAAACCTTCTGAACGACATCTTTCGCGCGGTCCACACGCTCAAGGGCCTGGCGGGGATGTTCGGCATGGGGCCGCTCTCGCATCTGGCCAATACGCTAGAGAACCTGCTCGATGATCTGCGCCTCGGACGCGCGAACATCGACCAGCGCACGCTCGACATTCTGTTCGACGGCGTAGAGCGCATTCAACGCATCTTGGTGAACGACAGCGAAGAGTCTGACGTACCGATGGGGGGAGTTGCGCCCGACGAAGAGCAGGTCGCCGAACTCGAGGCGGACAGCCCGGTTCACGAGCGCGATGCGATACGCGAGTTCGAGCTCAGTGAGAGCGTGCTCAGCGTGCTCACGGAGTACGAGGAGCATCGATTGCGGCAAAACGTGCTGCAAGGCTTCCAGCTTTACCGTTTAAAAGTGAGCTTTGCGCTCTCGTCCATCGACACGGCGCTCGAAGACCTCAAGTCGCGCGCGCGGTCTGTGGCGGAGCTCATCACGTACTTGCCGAGCCTCGGCGGCGGAACCGATGACCTCATCGAACTCGAAGTGCTGCTCGCAAGCCGCGCCGATGAGGCCCTGCTGCGCGAAAACCTGTGTCAGGCGGATGCCGTGCTCGAGGTGGTGCCGAGGCGCGCGGTGGAGCGGCGGCCAACGCTCTTGCCGCAGGAACTCTTCGAGGCAGCAGAAGAGGCGCCAGCGGCCGTTCTTTCTCATTCTGCGCCGCCGGCTGGACTCGATAGGTCTGGGGCGGATGCGTTGTCGCTGCGGTCCGTGGCCAACACGGTCCGCGTGAACATCCAGAAGCTCGACCACTTGATGAACGTGGTGGGCGAGCTTGCCATCGTGCGCGGTGCCGTGGCCCAGATCACGGAGAAGCTGCGCGAGCGGCCTGAGCTACGCTCGATGTCAGCCGAGCTGCACCGCATCGCACGGGGCTTCGAGCGCAATCTCACGGAGCTGCAGGACGGCATTCTCGACGTCCGCATGGTGCCGCTCGGGCAGGTGTTCGACAAGTTGGCGCGTGTGGTCCGCCAGGCGGCGCGCGATGCGAAAAAAGAGATTCGCCTCGAGGTCAAGGGAGCGGAGACCGAGGTCGATAAGCTCATCGTGGAGGAGCTGAGCGACCCGCTCATGCACCTCATACGCAACGCGATTGATCACGGTATCGAGTCCAAGGAACGGCGCAAAAAGCTCGGGAAACCCGTGCACGGCTTGCTCTCGCTCATCGCGTACCAGAAGGGCAATCACGTGCTCATCGAGGTGCGAGACGACGGTGCCGGGATGGACCCCGACAAGCTCATCGCGCGCGGAGTGCAGCGCGGCATGTTCACGGCCGAGGAAGGTCGGGAGATGTCGCGCGAAGACGCCTTCAACCTGATCTTCGCGCCGGGCTTCAGCACACGCGAGGAAGTGACCGACCTGTCGGGTCGCGGCGTCGGCATGGATGTAGTCAAGACGAACATCTCGAAGCTCGGTGGCGTCGTCGACCTGCGAAGCACGATCGATAAAGGCACGACCTTCATCATCACGTTGCCCATCACGCTGGCAATCATCAGCGCGTTGGTCGTGAAGGTCTGCGGTCAGACCTACGCCATTCCGCTCTCCAACGTGCACGAGGCGCTGTTGCTCGATCCCAAGGCGATTCGCACGGTCGAGGGGCGCGAGGTGATGACGCTGCGCGGAGGCACGTTGCCGCTTTGTCGGCTCAAGGACCTATTCCGCATAGACGAAAACACGCCCCCCGGGCGTCCTGGCCGCAAGTTCGTCGTGGTCAGTCAGCTTGGCTCGCGCCGCATCGGCATGGTGGTGGACTTGCTGCTAGGGCAACAGGACATCGTGATCAAAGCGCTCGGAGCCAGCCTGTCTGGCGTGCGTGGCTTTGCGGGCGCCACAGACCTCGGAGACCAAGCCGTCACCCTCGTCATCGATACACCGCAGATCCTTGAGGAGGTCCTGACCTCCGCATCCGATCGCCTGCGTTCACAGGAGGTCTACTCGTGAGCAACGCGTCCATGTCGATCGTGCCCGGGTTGCCGGCCAAGGAGAACCGCGACGTCGATCATCGCTCCCGAACGGACGAGACGGCATACGAGTTCTTGGCGTTTCGTCTGGCGAGCGAAACCTACGCAGTGCCGCTTGCGGGGGTACAGGAAATCCTGAAGCCACCGGGAATCACGCGCGTGCCGCGTGCGCCTTATGATGTACTTGGGATCGTTTCGGTTCGCGGTCGAGTGACGACCGTCGTCGATTTGCGGCGCCGACTGCGTGTGGCTGAGGCCCCTGTCGACAAGCACACACGTGTGCTTCTGATCGACGCGGGAGACGAAGTGCTCGGGATGCTCGTGGATTCAGTGTTGCAGGTGTACCGGCTCTACGAAGACGAAGTGGAGCTGGCCTCGGCTGTGGGCGGTGATTTGAACGAGTACGTGATGGGGATAGGGCGCCCTCGAGCTGTGCGCACGCTCGGTCGTTCGTCTTCGCAAGATCGCGACGATCCCAACGATATCCTGATCCTTTTGGCCATCGAACCCCTGCTTAAACGATGAAACGCAACGATTTTGCCACGCGCTACCGCAACGATCAGGCGAAGAACCTGGTCAGCTTTCTCGTGGGCGACGTGCGCTATGCGGTCGAGATCGCCAAGGTCCGCGAGATCGTCAATCCGTTGCCGGTCGTGGCCTTGCCCCACGCGCCGCCTGAGGTGGTCGGGGTTGCCGATCATCGCGGGGATGTCTTGCCCGTGGTCGATTTGCGAGTGCGATTCGGCTTGCCACCTTGCGAGCTCACGCGCCGAACCAAGTGGATCATCGTGCGCGTTCCTGAGCGCGGTAGCTCTGTGGCGCTCGTGGTCGATGTGGTCACCGAAGTGTTTGGCGCAGGCAGCGAAGACCAACGCAGCGTGCCGGAGATCGGCACCGGTACGTCGCGCCGAGGTATCGCAAATGTCTACGCGTACGACGGCGGACTCGTGTTCGTCGTCGACACTACCATCGTCACGTCGGCAGCGCGGGATCTGGACCCGAGCATCCTGCCGCCACGCCTCGGGGGCGGCACATGAGTACGGACGTGCTGGAGCTGAGCTTGGACGACGCAGACCCCGAGACGCGCAGGCGTGCGGTGCTGGCGGCGGCTTCGCATGGCTCGACGCGTGAGCTGGGCGCGCTGTTGCTGCGCGCCTTGGGAGACAGCGACTGGCGCGTGCGCAAAGAAGCCGTGCAGTTGGCTATCGTACGGGCGGAGGAACTTGCGCTGATCTCCCCCTTGGTGAGTGCCATCTGCCAAGGCGAGAACGTTGGACTACGTAACGCAGCACTCGATGTGCTCGAGGCGCTCGGAGATGTGGCTGCGCCCGCGTTGATTGCGGCGCTGCCCGGCGTTCCGGAACACGCCCGTAAGTTCGTGGTCGAGGCGCTCGGAGAGTCTGGCGGTGAAGAGGTTGTCGAGGAACTCGGCAAGGCGGCACTCTCAGACGATGTGAACGTGGCGGGCGAAGCCATCGAAGCGCTGGCGCATATCGGCGGCGCCGCTGCCGAGCGTGTGATCCGAGGCCGCTTGCAGGCGAAAGAGCCCTTTCTGCGCTTGGCTGCTTTGGACGCGCTGAATCGTCGCGATGCAGTGATCGAGTGGGAGCAGCTTGCCCCCCTGCTCGAAGAGCGTCTGCTGCGGCGCGTGACCCTGGTCGCTCTAGGGCGTACGAGTAGTGACCAGGCACTGCCGCCTTTGCTACATGCCCTCGAAGATTCTTCGCTGCAGGTCGTTGCCGCGGCGTCGCTCGCCTTGGTGCGCTTGCTGCCCACGCTCGACGCTCAGGGCGAACCCGCGACGACGGGGCTTCTCGCCCTGTCTGCCAAGGCGCGAACCGCGCTGCGCGGCATGTTCGAGAGTGAGTGTGAGGTGGAGACCCGCCGAGCCGCGAGTGAGCTGCTGGTCCACGCGCGAGATCTCGATGCGCTTTCGGGGGTGGTCACGCAGCTTGCGCGCGAAACCCCTTCGCCCCAGTTGGCCCGTTCACTGCGAGCCTGGGGACCTGCTGCGGTGAGCCCGCTGCTCGCCCTCGCGCGCCGTTTCGAGAATTCGCAAGAGCGGGCCGTAGCGCTTGAGTTGGCAGCGGATCTGGCGCTCGAAGAAGCTTCCTCCGGCTCGCGTAGCGCAGCAGCGGCGCAGGCTGCTTTGCGTGAAGCCTTGCAGGATGAGGCTGCGGTCGTGGTTTGCGCCGCCCTGCGCTGCTTCAATCAGTGGGCTCAGCCCGAAGATGCGCAGGCGTTGCTCGCGCACACGTTGTCGCAAGATTCGGTCGTGGCCCGTACAGCTGCGGGCGCGCTCGAAGCGCTTGCCCAACGTGAACCGGAAACTGTCGAACGGGCCCTGGCGGGCGTCAATCTCGACGGACCGCAGGGAGCGGTTTTGTCGCCCGTGGTGGCCACATTGGGAGGCTCGCGGGCGCTCGATCTGCTTCAAGTTTTGATGTCGGTTGACGACAGCGAAGTGCGTCGCGCAGCTTTGCTCGGTCTGGGCCGAGTCGGCGGCGAGCGGGCAGCAGGTCTCGTGGCGCTCGCATTGGCGGATGAAGACATCGAAGTGCAGATCGTGGCGGCCCAGGTACTCGGGCGCGTTCGCGACGAGTCTGGCGGAAGTCCGGGCATGGAGGGCTTGGTCCACGCTGCGGCATCGGAGTTTCCGCAGGTGAGGGCGGCAGCGGCGCGCGCGCTCGGACAAACCGAGTCACCGCAGGCCGCCGATGCTCTACTCGCACTGGTGTGCGATGCCGATGCAGGCGTAGCGATTGCTGCGGTAGACGCACTCGGTCAACTGCACCCGGAGGCCCTGGCCCAGCGTCTCGATGGAGCCCTGGCGCACGCCGATCCTGAAGTGGTCAAGACGGCGCTTTCGGCACTCTCAGACTGCATGGATCCTGCAGCGCCCGAGCGTCTGGTCGCAGCTCTCGAACACCCCGCCTGGGACGTGAGGCAACTGTCAGGGGAATTGCTCGGCGAGCTGTCTGTAGTCCACGCCAAGGACGCACTGCAACGGGCGCTCGCCAGGGAGTCGGACGACCTCGCGCGTGAAGCTCTCGTGCAAGCGCTCGAGAAGCTCGAAGGGAGAAGCTAACGTGCCGCTTCTCTTAGATAGCGGCCCTCGCATCAAGCCCGAGGAGTTCCGCTTGCTACGTGACCTGGTCAACGACTTTTGCGGCATCCGATTTCCGGATGACATGCAGTTCGTGCTAGAGCGCAGGCTGCGGGAGCGGATTCAGTTGCTCGGCGTGACGGACTTCGCCGATTACTACCATTACTTGCGGTACCATCCAGATGCACGAGCTGAACTCGAGCGCGCTGTGGATGTGCTGACGACCAATGAAACCTACCTCTTCCGAGAAGAATACCAACTCCGCGCGTTCCAGCAAGAGGTCTTGCCTGTCCTGCATGCACGCTGTGCACGTCAGAAGCGTCTCTCCATCTGGAGTGCCGGCTGCTCGACAGGCGAGGAGGTCTATACGCTCGCGATTCTGATCCGCGAGTCGCGTCTCTTCGAGGGCTGGGATGTGCGCGTGATCGGCAACGACATCTCCCGCCGTGTGCTCCAAGTCGCGCGGCGTGCCACCTACGGAACCGCGAGTTTTCGCAGTATGCCGCCGAGTTATCACGCGTACTTTCTGGAATCACCGGAAGGTCGCACCGTTCGCGCGGACATTCGTGCGATGTGCAACTTTGCTCACCTCAATCTTCTCGATGCGGCGCGCTACAGTGTGATCGGTGCAGTCGATGCAGTCTTCTGTCGCAACGTGCTGATCTATTTCGACACCGCCTCGCGGCGTAAGGTCATCGAAGGCTTTTACGAACGACTCCAACCAGGAGGCTTCTTGTTTCTGGGACACAGTGAATCACTCCTGAACGTCTCCACGGCCTTTGAGCTCGTGCATCTATCGTCTGATCTGGTGTACCGGAAGCCTCTCTCGTCGGGTGAGGGACCTATTCGAGGTGGCAATCCATGAGCGATAAGTTGCGCGTAATGGTGGTCGATGATTCGGCCTTCAACCGCCGCACGATAGGTGACCTTCTGGCCAATATGGAGGGCGTAGAGGTGGTGGGGAAGGCCGCGGATGGCGACGAGGCGCTGCGTCTCGCGGCGTCTCTCGTGCCTGATCTCATCACGCTCGACCTCGAGATGCCGCGCATGGACGGCTTTACGTTCTTGCGGCTCCTGATGGCGAGACAGCCCACGCCCGTGGTCGTGGTGAGCGGGAATTCCGCGCGGGAAAACGTGTTTCGTGCGCTCGAGCTCGGAGCTCTCGACTTCATTGCCAAGCCTACGCGGACGATTGCGACCGACCTTTCGGCTATCCAGCAGGAGCTGGCGCAGAAGGTGGCCATGGTCCGGATGCTCACGCCGGCCGGGCGGGATCCACGGCGTCGAGCCCTGAAAAACCCGGTTGCCGTCGCCACACCGGAGCGTGCGCCGGCCGCAACACCCATGGTGTCGACGGAGCGCGACATGCAGTTGGGGAAGCTGGTTGTAATTGGGGCTTCCACGGGTGGCCCGACCGCCTTGGTCGAGATGTTTTCTCAGTTCAAGCCAGGCAGTCACGCTTCGGTCGTGGTGGCCCAGCACATGCCTGAGCGCTTCACGCGCACCTTCGCTGAGCGCCTCAACAAACTCGGTGGCTTGCGCGTGGCGGAAGCGCGAGAGTTTGAACCGCTCGTACCAGGCAAAGCCTTCCTGTGCCCAGGTGGAAAATGCCTGGAGGTCGTCACATACGGCAATGGCTTTGCTGTGAGCGTCGTCGATCCGGCTCCGGGCGACCGCTTCATTCCCTCCGTAGACAGACTGTTTCGCAGCGCAGCCGAGGTTGCGGGCGAGCGCGTGGTCGGGGTGGTCTTGACGGGCATGGGCGACGACGGAGCGCGCGGCGTGGTCGCGATTAAGGCGCGCGGTGGTACGGTGCTTTGCGAAGCCCCTGAAACGGCCGTGATTTACGGCATGCCGGGGGCTGCGATGCGCACGGGCGAGGTCGATAAGAGCCTTCCGCTCGGCGCTCTATCCGCTCATGTGGCGGAACTAATTGTGTGATGGCGCTTGAGCATGGGAACATGGACGGACGTTAAGGGTCATGGACGACAATAGCCGAAACACGAGCGCGCGACCGCCAACCGATCTGACACGCGAACGCGAAAACTTCGTGAGGACCTTCCTGCGTAAGGGAGTGGAGTTCACTGAAGAGCTGTTGCACGAGAACGACGATCTTCGTGCCAGGGTCGCGCTTCTCGAGGCCGACAATGCCGCGTTGCGTACGCAAGTGAAGAGCGACGATGCCATGCGCGATGTGCTGCGCACCATCGAGCGTCTCGAACAGGAGAAGCGCAATCTGCTCGACCGCTCGAGTCAGCTCGAGCAGCTCACGCGGCGTCATGAGGGGCGCTATGCAGCCATCGAGCAAGAGCTCAATGACCTGGCGAACCTCTATGTCGCAAGCTTTCAGTTACACTCCACGCTCAAGCCGACCCATGTGCTGCAACACATCCGCGAGTTGTTGGCGCAGCTCGTGGGCGCGGAACGCTTCTGCATCTACGTCCTCAGCGATGATGGTGCACACGCCATCCCGGTGGGATCAGAGGGCATCCTAGAGAGCGAGCTTACGCCTGTGGTCGTGGGGCAGGGCGCGGTGGGGACGGTCTGTGCGACCGGCGTATCGAGCGTCCGTCAGGGCGATCCACTGGGCGCGGGCACGGTGCAGGAGCCCCTAGCCGTCCTACCCATGCAGGTGGACGGACAAACGGTCGGCGTCATCTCGATAGTGGCGCTGCTCGAACAGAAGCACGCGTGGGTACAGGTCGATCAGGAGTTGTTCCATCTGCTCGGCTCCCACGCGGCTGCGGCATTGCTCGCGGCTCGCCTGTATCAACGACAACCCGATCTCCTCAGTGCGCTCGCCGGTCTCGGCGAGTCCCTCAAGTGAGGCGCAATGGCTCAGTATCAATGTCTGGTAGTCGAAGACTCGCCCATGATGCGGCAGCTTCTAGTGTTCGCATTGCAGCGTGTGCGAGAAGTAGAAGTGACCGAAGCGGATGACGGTGTGGACGGTCTACGTAAGCTTGCGGGCCAGCGTTTCGATCTCGTCATTACCGACATCAACATGCCGATCATGGACGGGCTCAAGTTGGTGAAGCGGATTCGCTCCGATGAAGTGCACAAGGACGTGCCTATCATCATCATCACGACCGAGGGCTCGCAGGAAGATAGGTCACGTGCGCTCGCGCTCGGTGCCAATGCCTACATCACCAAGCCCATCCAGGCGCCGCAGGTGATTGCCAAAGTCAAAGAGCTCCTCAAGCTCGACTGAGAGCCTGCCCGGTTCTTCTAAGGGCTGGTTAAACCGCTCGGAGCAACGCCGTGCTTGCCGTTTACGAGCCTGACGGAAGCCACCACAACAGGCCCACGCCGAACACGATGCGGTACACCGCAAAGGCCGTGAACGTGTGGGTCTGGATGTAACGCATGAGCCACTTCACTGCGATGAAGGCGGTGACGGTGGAGACCGCGAACGCGATGAAAAGCGCGCTCCAGTCTTCGCCGGAAACGCCGTGCTGCGTCTCTTTGAGCACGGCGTAGCCAGTGGCGGCGTACATGGTGGGGATCCCGAGCAAGAACGAGAATTCGGTGGCGGCTTTGCGGTCGCTCGTGCCCGTGAACATGGCTGTGAAGATGGTCGCGCCCGAGCGGCTCAGGCCTGGGAACACGCCTGCCATCACCTGCGAAAACCCAACGGCGAGGGCGCTGGTCCAGCTTATGCGGGCATTGGGCGCCTGCTGCTTTGCGAACCATTCGGCCGCGAAGATCCAGAACCCGCCGACAATTAGCGCCCACGCAATGGGTGTGACGTTCTCGGGTAGCTCGAAGCCAAGGCGCTTGACCAAGAGCCCGAGCACGGATGTCACCACGAAGGCACCCGACAGCTTTTGCACGTAGTCGCGGTTTTGCGGTTCGCGCAGGCCTGACAACAGCGAGCGAATGCGGCTCCAGTAGATGACGGTGACCGCCAAGATGGCGCCGGCTTGAATGCCGATGTTGAAGACTTCGGAGCGCGCGCCAAGGCCGAGTTTTTCGGCGATGAGGAGGTGCCCGGTGCTAGAAATAGGCAGAAACTCCGTGATGCCTTCGATGACACCTAGGAGAACCACTTGCAGGACGTTGTTCACACGCGTTCCATGGAAGGTCGGGTCGAATGCCGAGCTGTCGTAGATCGCAGCATAGCGGCCCCAGTTGACCCGCGCTCGCTTCGTGCCGTTCGATCTAGGCCTTTTTTTGCAGGGCAATCCCAGGTTTTGGAGCCTTTCCTGCGTCCTGCTATCGTCGTGCGATGGCCCGAATAAAGGTGTGCGGCGTGACGTCCGTGGCGGACGCTCAAATGTGCGTGGAAGAGGGAGTCGACGCTATCGGCCTCAACTTCTGGCCGTCGTCGGTGCGGCGTTGCGACGAAGAGATGGCTCGAGCCATCGTGCAGGCAGTCGGTAAGCGGGTGCTCATCGTCGGCGTGTTTGTCGATGCAACGTTGTCCGAAGTGGAGCGCGTGCGGGACCAGGTGGGTCTCGGGTGCGTGCAGCTCCACGGTGCCGAGTCGCCTGAGATGCTCGCGCGCTTGCTGCCGCATGCTTACAAGGCACTGCGCGTACGTGGTCCGGGGGTGCGCGAGGAAGCGCAGCGCTTTGGCGGCAAATACGTGCTGCTCGATGCCTATGTGCCAGGCATGCCCGGAGGCACGGGGGCCACGTTCGACTGGGCGTTGGCAGCCGAGCTTGCGCGTGAACGTGAGGTCACGCTGGCCGGCGGCCTGACGCCTGAAAACGTGGCGGAGGCTGTGCGGCAGGTGAGGCCGTTCTGTGTCGATACTGCGAGCGGGGTCGAGTCCGGTCCCGGCATCAAAGATCGCGCCTTGGTTAGAGCGTTGGTCGAGGCGGTTCGCTCCGTTTCTTTGTGAGCTGAGGCCGCGTTTACTCTGCAAGTCATGTGGCGCGAGCAGCCATGCAAGATCCTGAGTAAAAGGCGGCTTTTCGAGCCAGCACGTATGCGCTACGTGTACCGTCATGGAAACAGCGCTGCCCGGTCGATTTGGCCCCTTCGGGGGACGCTTCGTAGCTGAAACCTTGATGCCTGCTCTGGACGAGCTCACGCTCGCCTACGAAGAGGCGCGCAGAGACCCGGCATTCGAAGCCGAAAAGCTGCGTCTTTTGCGCGATTACGTCGGGCGCGAGACCCCTTTGTATTTTGCGCGTCGCCTGTCAGAGGAAGTGGGTACGCGCGTGTGGCTCAAGCGCGAAGATCTGTGTCACACAGGCGCCCACAAGGTCAACAACACCATCGGCCAGGGCCTGCTTGCCAAGCGCATGGGCAAGCCGCGCGTGATCGCAGAGACTGGGGCAGGTCAACACGGCGTTGCCACCGCTACGGTGTGTGCGTTGCTCGGGCTTTCTTGCGAAGTGTTCATGGGAGCGGAGGACGTGGAGCGACAGGCGCCCAACGTGCTGCGCATGAACCTACTCGGCGCCAAGGTGCATTCAGTGACTTCTGGCTCGCGCACGCTCAAGGACGCGATGAACGAAGCCATGCGCGACTGGGTCACCAACGTGCGGACCACTTACTACTGCGTGGGCACGGCGGCCGGTCCGCACCCTTACCCTGACATGGTGCGTGACTTTCAGTCGGTGATTTCCCGTGAGGCGCGCGCACAGTTTCTCGAAGCGGAGGGCAAGTTGCCTGATGCGGTGCTCGCATGTATTGGTGGTGGCTCCAATGCGATAGGCATGTTCAGCGAGTTTCTGAAAGACGAAGGCGTGCAGCTTTTCGGCGTAGAAGCAGCAGGCGAAGGCATCCCCACGGGCAAGCATGCGGCAACTCTCAACGGTGGGAAAATCGGCGTGCTTCACGGCATGAAGAGCTACGTGCTGCAGGACGCCGACGGCCAGGTGATCGAAACTCACTCGATCAGCGCAGGCCTCGATTATCCGAGCGTGGGACCGGAACATGCGTTTTTGCGCGATAGCGGGCGTGCGAAATACGTGTCGGTGACCGACGAGCAAGCGATCCGCGGCTTTCAGCTGCTGGCGCGCACGGAAGGCATCTTGGCTGCGCTCGAATCGAGCCATGCCATCGCCTATCTGCCGGAGCTAGGCAAGCAGCTTGGGCCTAACAAAGATGTGGTCGTGTGCCTCTCGGGGCGAGGCGACAAGGATATGAACACCATCCTGCGCGTGCTCTCCGAAGGAAAGAAGGAGTCTCACTGATGCGTCGAATCATGGAGGTGTTCGCGCAGGGCAAGCGCGAGCAGCGCGCTCTACTCGTCACGTATTTTTGTTCCGGCGATCCAGACGCTGAAACGACCGTGCAAGTCGCGCTGGCGGCGGCGGCTTCCGGTGCGGACATCCTCGAACTCGGGGTGCCTTTCAGCGACCCCACAGCAGATGGTCCGGCGATTCAGCATGCGAGCGAGCGCGCGCTACGCGCCGGAATGACGCTGCCGAAAACCTTGGAAATCGCGGCCCAGATTCGGCAGAAGAGCGATATTCCAATCGTGCTCTTCGGCTACTACAATCCCATCCTCGCCTACGGTGAAGAGCGCCTGTGCAAGGATGCCGCGAAGGCCGGCGTCGACGCGATGCTCGTCGTGGATCTGCCACCCGAGGAGTGTGCTTCGCTGCGCGAGCCCTTGCTGCGTGCGGGGCTTGGCTTCGTGCCGCTCGTCGCGCCGACAAGCTCGGAGCCACGGGTGCAACGCGCGGCCAGCGTAGCGGATGCATTTATCTACTATGTGTCTCTGACGGGTGTCACAGGCGCAAAGAGCGCCAACTTCGACGAAGCGGCTGCGCGCGCGCGTACCGTCCAGGAGCAAACCAACAAGCCCGTCGTGGTCGGCTTTGGTGTACGCAATCGCGAGGACGTGCAGAAGCTTTCTGCCTATGCCGACGGCGTAGTCGTCGGGAGTGCGCTCGTGCAAGCCGTCGAGCGTGCCAAGGACCGCGCTGCTGCGGTCGAAGCCGTCACGAGCCTTACGCGAGAACTCGCTTCCGGGCTGTCCCGGGGAGCGGTCTGAGGCTTGAGGTCAGTGGCGGTTTCGAACCCTAATTTTTGCGGCGCACCATTGTTTTTCATTTGGGTGCGCTCGCCTGCTATGCCTTAACTGAAGTTCATCGTGCCCCAGCAAGAAAGGGGGGCGGGGGCTTTCTGGAATCACCAGGTAGAGGGAAGGACAGCGTATGAAGCTAACCAGCAAGTCACTCCAGCCAGGGCAAGCCATTCCTGCAGAGAACGCGATGGGGGTTCCTTCAGCGGAGGGACCTGTGCCTGGACCCAATCGCAGCCCTCACCTCGCGTGGTCAGGCGCTCCCGCCGGCACGCTCTCCTACACTCTGCTTTGTGTGGATTTGGATGCACCGAGCCAAGCGGACGATGCGAACCAAAAAGACCGCACTGTGCCGTATAACCTGGCGCGGACGGACTTTTACCATTGGGTTTTGGTCGATATTCCCAAGTCCATCACGGAGCTTGCGGAGGGGCTCGACGCAGACGGGCTCGTTGCGCGCGGCAAGCCTGGCATTCGCCTCGACTACGGCCTGCGCGGCTTGAACGACTACACGAGCTGGTTTGCCGGCGACGACGCCATGGCGGGGCACTACGGCGGCTACGACGGTCCCTGGCCGCCCTTCAACGATGAGCGCCGCCACCGCTACGTCTTCACGCTCTACGCGATTGACGCGGAGAGTTTGGGGCTGAGCGGACACTTTGGTGGCCCCGATGTGAAGCGGGCCCTGCGCGGGCGCATCCTTGGGCAGGCTAGCCTCGAGACGACCTACGCGCTCAATCCGGCGGCGCGCTAAATCGCGGGTCTGCCCGCCTGCGGGGTCGGCTCGCGATTTTTCAGCAGGATGCAGGGGTACTGGGCCTAAAGGCGTTCGCCTTGAGCACAGGTCCGCGCCACCTCCCTGCGGCTTTCAGCCAACTGCACTTGCTACAATCTGCGCTGTTTTTCAGGTGCTTCCCGCAGATTTTACTGTGCTGCTCCGCAATCTGTGACCTAATCCGAGAGGGGCGCTGAAAAGGTATCCAGCTGCTTTCGTGACGTCTCTGACCCTGGGCGGCCACGGTAGGCACAGGCGACTTTATTCGGCGTGACAAGGAGCGGACGTGTATGCGAGTGCTGAAGTGGATTGCTGGGACTCTGGCGGGGTTACTCGTTGTCGCGGGCATCGGTGGTGCCTATTTCAAATCGGCTGCTCAGGCGCGCTTGGATAAGACCTACGAGGTTAAGGTGGATCCGGTGCCGATACCGTTTCCTCTGAGCGACGCAGAGGTCGAAGCGCTGCGCGCCGAACGCAGGGCCCTGTTGGCTTCAGGCGAGGGAGCGGTGGAAGGCGCGGCGGGGGAAGAGCACGCCGATCCGCTGCAGGGTGTTGACCTCGCTGCCATCGCGCTTGAGCGCGCTATCGAACGCGGCAAGCACTACCTGTCGAGCCGTGCAGCCTGTGCGGACTGTCATGGCGACGACATGGGTGGGAAGGTGATCATCGAGAATCCGGTGATGGGTACGTGGGCTGCGCCCAACATCACGCGCGGCGGTAAAACCAAGGACTACAAGAGCGAGGATTGGATTCGCATCATTCGCCACGGCGTGAAGCCTGACGGTCGTGCGACGAGCATGCCGTCACGGGACTTCGCCAATTTCTCGGATCAAGAGGTCTCGGATATTGCCGCCTTTATTCAGAACCTGCCTGCCGTCGACCGTCCCGACCAAGAGATCGAATTCGGCCCTATTTTCTCGATGCTTCTCGCGCAGGGTGAGGTGCCCATCTCCGCTGAAGTTATCGATCACGTGAGCAAGCGCCCGCTGTATCCGCCGAACGTGGCAGCCGTCAGCCTCGAGCTTGGTAAGCACCTCGCCGGTACCTGCGTGGGTTGTCACGGCGCAGGTCTCTCGGGTGGTCCTATCCAGGGCGGAGATCCCGCCTGGTTGCCTGCAAAGAACCTGACCTTCGATGACTCGGGTCTTGCTGGCTGGACGCTGTCTGACTTCACCAAGGCGATGCGCGATGGTGTGCGGCCAGATGGAGTGAACATCGGTCCGCCCATGCCGATTGCGTACACGAAGCAGTTCACGGACGCAGAGGTCGAGTCGATGTACGAGTACTTGAAGACCGCGCCCAAGAAGCCGTACGGACAGTTCTGATTCTCAGTCTCTTGTCGGCACGCTAGGACGCAAGCGCCGAGCTTAAATGAAACGGCCCACGCTTTAGAAGCGCGGGCCGTTTTTCGTGGCGCGAAGACTTGCCGACTATTCTTCGGCGACGATGGCGTCTTGGTGCGCAGCAGCAGGAGCTTCCGAGTGATGAGGCTCTTCCGCGTGGGAGAACTTCTGCACGATGCGCAAAGCGAACTGACTGATGGCTTCCATGAACGTGTACACCACGGGCACCACGACGAGCGTGAGGAACGTGGATGTGATGAGACCGCCGATCACGGCGACGCCCATGGGAGCGCGAACCTCGCCACCGTCACCGTGGCCGATGGCGACGGGGATCATGCCGAACACCATGGCTGCGGTGGTCATGAGAATAGGACGAAGACGTGTGGCGCCCGCGTTCTCGAGAGCTTCCTTCACGCCCTGGCCTCGCTGGCGTAACTGCACAGCGTAGTCCACGAGCAAGATGGCGTTTTTCGTAACGAGACCCATCAACATGATGAATCCGATCATGGCGAAGATACTGAGACGCATTTCGCCGAGATACAGGCCGCCGAAGGCGCCGATGAAGGCGAACGGCAGGGACACCATGATGGTGAAGGGGTGGATAAAGCTCTCGAACTGCGACGCCAAGATCATGTAGATGCAGATGATGGCGAGCATCATCGAGATGCCCATGCTCTTGTTCGACTCCTCCATGCGCTCACCAAAGCCTGCGACCGCGCGGATGATGCTCGGGGGCGTAACTTCGGCCGCGATGGCTTCCACCTCGGCGAGGGCGTCGCCGAGCGCCTTGTCTTCAAGGCTTGCGAGAATGGTGACCTGGCGTTGGCGCGACTGACGGTCGATCTGGCTTGGACCCTGGCTCTCGCGGATTTCGCCGAGTGAACCAATGTCGACCAACTCGCCCGTGGCCGTGCGCACCTGGGAGCGCGCGATGATGTCGGTGGACGTGCGCAGATGTTCGGGAAGCTGCACGCGAACCTTGTAGCGGTCGCCGTGGCTCTCGAACTCGGTCGCCTCGTCGCCTGCCACCAGTGTACGTACGGTGGACGCAATCTGCATGGCCTGGACGCCGAGATCGGCTGCACGCGTGCGGTCGATGTCGACGTCGATTTGCGGTTTACCGGAGCGGTACGTGATGTCCACGTCGGCAAAGCCGGGCGTCTGCTTGAGGCGATCCGTGATGGCGATGGCAGCCTTCTCGAGTTCTTCGAGATTGTCGCCGCGCAGGTTGTACTGCACGGGTGCGTTGCGCATGCCGCCGGCGCTGACCATGGCGAGGGCTTCGATGGAGACGAGCACACCTGGCTTGCCGCCGAGCTTGCGGCGCAAGAAAGCCATCACGTCTTCTTGCGAGAAGGCGCGCTGGGACTTGTGCTCGAGCGTGACGATCATGCTCGCGCTGTTCACCTTTTCCTGGGCGCCACCACCGACGGTCGTGAAGGTGGAGAGTACGCCAGGCACGGTGCGCGCGATTTCGGCGAGATCGAAGGCTATCTCGGACGACTGCGCGAGCGAGCTACCGGTGGGCAGCTCGATGAGGACGTTGAACTGACCGCGGTCTTCAGCAGGAACGAACTCGGCGCCGAGCTTGCCGGCAAGGGAGAAGGCTCCCACGAGGCTTGCGATAGCAACCGACACCGTGATGAAGCGGTTGTTGAGCGCCCAGCGAATGATCGCGCGGTACCCGTTGTCGAGGCCCATAAGGACGCTCTCGATGGCGCCCGAGATGCCCGTGGGCGTCCCGTGATGCGCCGTGAGCATGCGCGCCGACAGCATGGGGGTCAGCGTGAACGAGATGAACAGGGAGAGCATCACCGCGAACGCAACCGTAAGGCCGAACTCGAAGAAGAACTGACCGACCATACCGTCCATGAACGCCACGGGGACGAACACGGCGACGATACTCAGCGTGGTTGCGAGAACAGCGAGGCCGATTTCGGCCGTGCCCTTCTGCGCAGCTTCGAAGGCGCTTTCTTTGAGCTCGGTTCGGTGACGAACGATGTTCTCGATAACGACGATAGCGTCATCGATCAGAATGCCGATCGAAAGGGAGAGCGCCAACGTGGTCATCATGTTGAGCGTGAAGCCCATCATTTTGATGAAGGCGAAGGTTCCGATAACCGACGTGGGAAGCGCGAGCGCGCTGATGAACGTGGCGCGCGCGTCGCGCAGGAACAGGAAGATGATGGCGACGGCCAGGAGGGCGCCGAGCATCAAGTCGAGCTGAACGGTCTCGATGGAGCTGCGGATGTTGGTGGAGTTGTCGAGCAAGACCTCGACCCTGGTGCCAGGCGGAGCAAGATCCTGCAGCTTGGGCAGGGCTTTCTTGACCGCGTCGGCCACCACGATGGTGTTCGCGTCCGACTGCTTGCGGACCACGATGGCCACCGCGTTCTTGCCGTCGACGCTCGCTACCGAGCGCTGCTCTTCGAGGCCGTCTTCCACCTCTGCGACATCGCGGACGCGAATGACCGCGCCGTTGCTGCTCGAGATGACGACGTTGCCCAGGTCTTCTACCGAGCTCGCCTGGGCGTTGGTACGCACCACGAGCTCTTCGCTGCCACGGGTCAAACGGCCACCGGGCAAGTCGATGCTCTGCATGCGTAGGGCCTGACCGACCTCTGCGACGGTAAGCCCGTAGGTGCGGAGGCGCTCCGGGTCGATCCACACGTGCGCTTCGCGTTCGCGGCTACCGATAAGCTCGAGCTGGCCTACGCCGTCGATGCGCTCGAGACCGGGCTTGAGCACGTCTTCGGTGAAGTTCGCCAGCGTGACGTCGTCCGCAGTGCCGTAAACGGCGATCTGCATGATGGGTGCCGCACCCATGTCGAGCTTCTCGACCACGGGCTGCTCTGCGGCAGGCGGCAGGTCGCGTTGGATGCTTGCGACGCGGTCGCGTACGTCTTGTGCGGCGGTGTCGAGATCGACGGCAAGATCGAACTGTACGAACACCTGCGCCACACCTTCGAGGCTGGTGGAGCGCAGCTGATCAATCCCGCTGAGGCTGTTGACGGCCTCTTCGATCTTGTCGGCGACCTTGGTTTCCATCGTCTCAGGATCCGCACCGGGATACACGACGGTGATCGTGACGATGGGGAAGTCGATCTTCGGATACATATCGACTGAGAGTCGGGAGTACATCACGCCGCCGAACACCACGATGGCCAACATGATCATCGTGGTGAAGACGGGGCGCTTGATCGAGGTGTCGGAGATTTTCACGGGGTGGCTCCGGTGGCTTGCGCCTTTTGCGTGGTGTCAGCGGGCTCGGCTGCATTCGCCGTAGGGGCAGCAGGTGCGGCACCTGCGAGGGAGATAGGTGCGCCGTCGCTCAAGCGTCCGAGCCCGCTCGCTACGATGGCATCGCCTTCGTTGAGGCCTTCGAGGATCTCTACGCGGTTGCTGTCGATGGCGGCGATGCGCACCTTGCGTCGCTCTACCGTGCTGCCGTTGATGGCGAAGATGAAGCGGTTGTCGCCGGTTCCAGCGACCGCAGTGCTCGGAATCACGAGCGCGTCCTGGGCGCCCTTGGGCTTGATCTCGATTTCGGCGAACATACCGGCGCGCAGTACGCCGTCGGCGTTCGGGATGCGCGTGACCACTTCGGCGTTGCGCGTGCGTGGGTCGATCTCGGGACTGATGAAGGTGACGATGCCCTTGGCGGTTTGCCCACTGCTGGGGAAGCGCGCGTCGACGGCGTCGCCGAGCACCACACGTGCAAGCTCGCGTTCGTGCACGCGCACGCGCACGTCGACGCTCGAGAGGTCGACCAAGCGCAGAATCACGCTGGGCGGCATCATCGTGGCAATCTCGCCCACGTCCATCTGCACCTTCGAGACGATGCCGGGGAACGGTGCGCGCACGGCGGTGTTGGTCATGTTGCGCTTGGCGTCGGCTTCCGCGACCGTGGCCGCGTCGGCGCCGGCCTTGAGGGCGTCGCGCTGACTTGCGAGGCGCTCGAGCTGCTGAGGCGTGACGGTGCCGCGCTCGGCGAGGGGAGCCAGGCGCTCATACTCGGACTTCGCGAGGTCGTACTGGCTGCGCGTGGAAGCGGCGTTGGCGGTGACCTGCTGCAGGCGCAGCGAAGCTTCCACCGTGTCGAGCTGTGCGAGCGCCGCGCCGACCTTCACATGGTCGCCCTCTTTGACGAGGATCCTGGCGATACGCGCTGTCATTTGTGGGCCGAGGTTGGCCTCGCGTGCGGGCTCGGTGGTACCCGTGGCGATGACCGCGCGCGACAGCTGCTCGCGCGTGACCTTGGCGCTCTCCACAGCGACCGTGGCCACAACGGCGGCGGCTTCGCTCGAGGGAAGCTGCGTGAGCTTCTCGTTTTCCTGATGACACGCCGTCAAAGCAAGCACGATGGCACCGGCGTTGGCGGTAAGAATGAAGCGATTCATGGCGTGCTCCCTGCGGCTTTCGGTCCAGGGCTAGAGAGCCCCGTCTTTCCTTGTGCTTTCAAAAGATTGGCTTGCGCGCGACGGCCGTTGATGAAGGCGTCGACCCACTCGAGGGCGGCGGCGGTGAGGTCGCGTTCGGCGAGCAACACGTCGTTCGGCGTGGCAGCGCCTGCCAACAGCAACGCGCGCTGATCCGCGTGATAGGCGCGTGCTGCTTCGAGTGCCTCGGTCTTGGCGTGGATGGCTGCCGTGGCAGCGTGGAAGCCCGAGACGGCGCCCGCAGACTCGATGGCGATGGCTTGCTCGAAACCGCGCAGGTCCTCTTCCACCATGCGCAGTTCGGTGTCGGCATCCTGCGCTTGCGTGTACGCGTAGGAAGCGTCGTTGGGTGACCAAGCCACGGTCACGCCCACATCCCAGGTGTGCTTCCACTTGTTTTCGAGTGGGATGTAGCGCTGGTTGGGGTTCGCGTACATCGAGCCGGCGCCAGCGCTGATGCGCGGCAGCACCGCGCCGCGCTTGGCTCGAGCGAAGTGCTTGCGTGCCTGCTCGAGCATACGCAGCGCTTGAAGCTCGGGGCGCGAAGTCTTCGCTTCTTGAACGACCTGTTCGAGCGCGGGCGGCTCTCCGAGCTCAATACCGATGAGCTCTTCGCCGATGCCGCGCTCTCGGGGGATGCTCTCACCGGTAAGCTGGGATAGCCGTTGTAGGGTCACTTGAACCATGCCATTCATGTGCACGGCCATGGCTTCGGCGTTGGCGCGCGCGGCGCGAGCACGGGCCAGAGCAGTCGGTGTCGAGGCACCGACCTGTACCAAGGCTTGGAGGTCCTGCACACTGGCGTCGAGCACCTTCACCGAAGCGAGAGCCACGGCCTCGCCGCCACGAGCATGGACATAGTCGTAGAAGGCGATGCGCGCTTCGTGAGAGACCTGAAGCTCCTGGGCCTTGCGCTGTTCTACGGCCACGTCGCCGATCAGGGCCGCACCGCGGTAGGTCGGAAGGATGGTCAAAAACCAGTCGGTGATGGGCAGGGTCAGCGTGGCCTTGGCCGTAAACTGGTCGAGGTACGGACCGAACAAGCCCGGGTTTTTCCCGTCCACCCAGGAACGCGGTGCCGGTGCCGGCTCCATTCCCTCCATGTCCGCGCCGCCTGCTAGGGCCTCGAAGTTCATCAGCCGGATGTTCGACAACCGCGTGTAGTTGCCCATCAGATCGATGCGCGGCGCGAAGGCAAGCTTGGCGCGGGCCTTGTTGGCGGCGGCCTTGTCGGCTTCGAGCTGGCTCTTTTGCAGTTGGGGCGAGTTGGCGATGGTCTTCTGCACCACTTCGTCAGCTGTGAGACCGCCTGGCGTGGGCGCGAGCTTTTCCGCGAGCTCGCGCGCCGCCTCGTCCTGCTCGGCTTGGACCGTCGAGTTCTTTGCGCTGACCGGGGCGGCCTTTACCTGATTGGGCGCTGGCACGGACACGGCGGCCGGGGCAGGCTGCGGGGCACTCGTAGGAGTGGCCTCTGGGGCCGCCTGAGTGGGCGCGGCTTGAACCGGAGCGGCTTGAACCGGAACGGCCTGGGATGGAGCGGCGGCGGGCGCCGTCGCGGGGACACTGTCTTGGGCAACCTGTGCGTGGGCCGGCAGCTCGCCGTAAACAAGTGACGCCACGATCAGGGACGACCCGATGATGGAGGGAGTTCGTATCATTGAAGTCTCAACGATATGGGATGGGTGGGCCGATCGGTCAAGCTCATTTTTATGGCGTTTCCCGTTCTCGCTCCGGATATTTGGATCGCTGCAATTTTATTGAAATTTCAATGAATGTGCCCGGACGCGGTTGATCGCAGGCAGGTGCGAGACTAAGTTGGGGGCGAACATGCTCTCCTCCGAGGCCCATCGCCAGATCCAATTGCTGATGACGAAGATGCGCCGCTTCTGTGCGCTGGCCGTCAATAAGCGCCTCGCCTTGGTGGGAAGTTCCCTTCACTTGTACATGGTCTTATTCAGACTGGTTCATGACGAAGAAGTTCCCCAAAACGAACTGGCCATCGACGCAGCCATCGATCCAGCAGCGGCGAGTCGACTGATTCGCGAGATGTCGGGAGACGGGCTCGTCACAACGCGGGTAGATCCCGCCGACAAGCGCCAGCGCTTCGTGCAAGTGACGGCGAAGGGCCGCGCCTTGGAGCGTACCCTATGCCAAATCGTCGACAGCGCACTCGAGCCCTACATGGTTGGGCTCACCGAAGCTGAAGAAACGGAGTTCATTCGGCTTTTGCGTAAGGCGCACGATGCCGTGCTCGAAGTGGCGATGAAAGAGGAGTCCGCGAAGGACGCTCCGGTGCGCGCGAAGGCTGGCGGAAGTCGCAAGCGCGCAGTAGCCGCAGGTTCGAGCGCTTGTGCAGCCCCCGTTCAGACTAGTCCGCGTTCACGATCCATTCGCTGACCTGGCTGCGGTCGAGCTCGCGTTCCGGCTCTATCCAGCCAGATACGCCCCCTACGAGCTCAATGAGCGAACTCAGACTGCTCAGCTCGCCTGCGCTGAACGGGCCGCGGCAGCCGTCGCGGTCGAGCACCATGCGTTCCTTGCCGTGGGCGCGCGCGGTGAGCACATCGCCGCGAGGATTGTCGGTGGAGCAGCCGGTCGAACTCCACTCGCCACCGCGGCGTTCAAACCAGCCCAGCTCCTTGAGTTGCGCCATGAGGCGCTGAAGTAGGCGTTGAGAGGTGCGGCCATCGCTGCGACCGATGCCATTGACGAAGCTGCGACCATGGAACACCGCGGCGCCGTTGCCGAAGAGTGAGAGCACAAAGCGCGGGCTGTGATCGAAGCCGGTGGATTTACGACCTCGGCGCAGAGTCACTTGGAAATCGGCGGGAACGTTCAGCGTGTTGGCGGTGATGCGCGCTATGTGTTCGAGCTCCGGCACGCAGCGCGTGCGCAGGGCTATGGCATCGCGCTTGAGGTCGTCGGGCAGTTTGTCGCAGCGTACGGGGAGGGCGAGGCCGAGCAGGTTACAGCTCTCTTCGGCACCTTGGGGCTGCAGATCGGGCGCGCGTGCTCGCAATGCGGAGCTAGCTTCTTGGCAGGCAACCGTCTTGCGACCATCGCTCACGTCGATCAGGCGCGCGTCTTCGAAGTAACGCGCCGAATTGCCGGGCAATAGAAAGCGCAGCGTGGCCACGGGGGATGGCGCATCGTGGGCGCGCGGACGGTCGAGCGTGAGTGTTACGCGCAAGGCCTGCTCCTCGGTGAAGCGCAGGTCGTCGAGTGTGAGGCGCGTGGGCAGAAAGCGTTCGCGCAGGCTGCGGTAGAGTTCGCGTAGCTGTTTGAGATCCTTTTCGGGCAGAGGCAAAGGGCCTGTTCGTTCGCCCGAAAAGGCCGCGACGAGCGCGCTGAGCCATGCATCGAGTGCCGCATCCGAAGCCCGATGACGCAAGAGAACTTGGCGTTGTTCGCCCGCCGATTCGAGGCTCAGCTTGAAGAGCTTATCGCCGTGGCTTGAAAATAAGGCGTGGCCCGTTTCGAGATCGAAGCTGCGTGTCGCGGGGAGCGCCGTCTGCCGGCGAGAGAGCTCGAACACGAGTGGTTGCGGCGTGCTCAAGTTGAGCTTGGTGCGCAGCGAGGGTGCGCGCGGGAGGCCGTCTTCGTCGCGCAAAAACCACAGTGCATCGCGGGGGAGCGCGTGGTCGAGTGGCAGGTACGCGTCGCTTCGGTCTTTGCAGACGACGCTGAGACTGAGCGCGTGCAAATCCGGCAACACCCGCATGCCCGTAGCTTCGGACAGCGGCTCGGTGAGCACTTGTTCGGCATGCTCCACGCGGCAACGCGCACCGCTTCCGACGTCGAGCCACTCGTCGAGAAAGACCTGCGCCACAACGTTTGGCGCTGGGCGTGGAGCGGGCGCTTCGGTGGGGAGCGGGAAGGGGGCCGCGTCCAGGCAAGCCGCTGTAAGTTGCGCCATGAGAAGCCAAGCGCAGGCAGGCGCTAGCGAGGCGGCGCGCAAAACGCTGGGCTTTTTGCCACGTGCGCTCACGATCACCTGTGGGAAGGGTCGCGCTTCGGGTCACGCGAGCGCCCCTCGGCTGCACGGGCCAAGGCCACGCTTGCGGCCTGGCCGATGGCATCCCGCAGGGCGTCGTCGTCGATGGCGGCCAGCGCGCGGGCCAGGCTTTCCGGCAGGATGGCCACGGGAATCGGTGCTGCGCGAGGGGTCTCGGGGCGGGTGGTGGTGGGAAGCTCGGGCAGCGGGCCCACTCGAAAGCGCAGGCCCTTTACGCGCGCGTCCGGGGCGTGCTTCTGCACGGATGCCAAAAGTTGTTCTTTGACGTGCTCGAGCTCCGAGGCCCAGGCGCTCGTGGCCGTGTGCACCCAAAGTACGCCGTTTTGCAGGCGTACTGGCCGCGCTCGCATGAAAACGCGCTCTGGCACCGCTCGCCGCCACCAGGCAAAGACGCGGATGGCCGCGGCGTTTTCGGGCTCCTTGCTCGGATAGACCTCGCGCACCAAGTTCGCGAGCGTATCGAGCTTCCCGCGGCGTGCTTTGCGTGGGCCCGTCATTTCAGGCCCAAGGTAGTACGGAGTGAGGCCGAGGTGAATCCGGAACGGCAACTCTCATCGAGCTTCTTTTCGGGAGTGCTAGTCTTCTCGGACCCATGAGCGACGTACGCCCCATCCTTCCCCTGCAAAAACCCATTGATGCCGATGTACCGGTGGTGGGCTCCAAGAGCTACACGAACCGCGTCTTGGTGCTCGCGGCCTTGGCTCGTGGCGATTCCGAAGTGAGCGGCGCCCTCTTCAGCGACGACACGCGCTACATGGCCGCGTCGTTGCGCGCCCTGGGTGTGCCGGTCGAGGCCGACGAGGCGAAGGCCACGCTGCGTGTGCAGGGGGCGGGCGGCCATGTCACGGCCGAGGCGGCGCAGTGCTTCGTGGGCAATGCCGGAACCGCTGCCCGGTTTTTGCCGGTGTTGATGGCGCTCGGACGCGGAATATACGAAATCGACGGCGTGCCTCGCATGCGTGAGCGCCCCATCGCGCCCTTGCTGCGCGCCCTGGCCAGCCTCGGCGTAAAGGTTGAGACGCTGGGTGAGCCAGATTGCATTCCGCTGCGCGTACACGGCGGCTCACTCGAGGGTGGGCAGGTCACGTTGCCGGGGCACATCAGCTCGCAATACATCAGCGGACTGATGATGGGCGCACCCTGTATGCCCAGGGGGCTCGTCATCGACATCGAAGGTGAGCTCGTCTCTCGGCCCTACCTGGACATGACCGCGCAAGCCATGCGGGACTTTGGCGCGGTGGTCGAGCGTGAGGGCGAGCGGCGCTTCGTTATCCCAGGCGGACAAACTTACACAGGGCGCGCCTATCGCGTGGAGCCGGATGCCTCGGCGGCTTCGTATTTCTTTGCAGCCGCAGCGATCTGCGGAGGTCGGGCGCGCGTCGACGGCCTCGGCACGCGCTCCTTGCAGGGCGACCGCGGCCTCGCGCACATCCTGCAAAAGATGGGCTGCCGCGTGGTCGAGGGCGAAGGCTTCACTGAAGTACACGGCCCCGAAAACGGACAGCTAAAGGGGGTCGAGGTCGACATGGCGGATCTCTCCGATGTGGCGCAGACCTTGGCCGTGGTAGCGCCCTTTGCGTCGACGCCGACGCGCGTCACGGGCATCGGGTTCATCCGCAAGAAGGAGACCGATCGCGTGGGCGCTGTGGTGTGTGAGCTCAAGCGGCTCGGCGTGCACGCAGAGGAAGAAGCCGACGGTTTCGTGGTGTATCCGAGCCAGGTGCAGCCGGGCTCGGTGCGCACCTACGACGACCATCGTATGGCGATGAGCTTTGCCTTGCTGGGCCTGCGCGCCCAGGGAGTGGTCATCGAAGATCCGGGCTGCGTCTCGAAGACCTTCCCCAACTACTTCGACGTGCTCGAGACCCTGCGCACCTAGCTGTGCGGCGTCTTACACATGGTGAGCTCCGTTTTTTGGCGGGCTACTTTGGTGAGGCACTCGACCTCGAGCCTATCCGGCTTGGCACTTCGCTCGGCGCGCGTTGTTGGTCTCCTTACGGGGCGCGCATCAGTCTGGTGCGCAGCCTGTATCGCGAGCGGCGGCCCGACGCGGAGGTCGACCTCGACAATCCGTTGGCGGCCTCCGTGCTCGCCCATGAGGCGATTCACGTGTGGCAGCGTCAGCGCGGGGTGGCGGTCACCCGAAGAGGCGCCATGTTGCAAGCGCTGTACGCAGCCGGCGTGCGCGATCCGTATGCGTACACACCGCACGACGATCCGCGCAGCTTGCTCGCGGAGTTCGCACTCGGAAACATCGAGCAACAGGGCAAGATTTTCCAGGACTACGTGTTTCACGCACACCGCGGCGAGGACGTGCGCGCATTTCACGAGGTTGCCGCTTGGGTCCGCTTGTCGGCTCCGAAATAGCCACTATTGTCCGCCGATGAGCACCAAGGACGTCATCGCCATCAATTTGCGCACGCTGCGCAAGGTGCGCGGTCTCAGTCAGCCGGACCTCGCCGCCAAGGTCGGGATAAGCCCGCGCACGATTGCGCGGCTCGAGGCCGGACAGGTGGCGGATCCGAGCATCAACCATGTGCGTGACCTGGCGCGGGCGCTCGGTGTCACGGTGGACCTGCTGAGCGAGAGCGAGCTGTTGCCCTTCACCATCGCCGTGCCCGCGCAGCTGAAGCAGGTGCTCGACTCGCCTGAGGGCATGGGCCTGCTGTCAGAGTTGCTCGATTTCGAGCGCGTGCGTGGGCGCCAGGCGGTCCTCGCTGCGGTGCGACAGATTCAAGCGGAGCAGCCGGAGCGCGAGGAAGCGTGAACGTAGAGCTTGTGGAACTTCCCACTGGGGCAGTGTTGATCACCGATGAAAACGAGGCGCGAAAGGCCGTCGCGCAGATGCGTGCCTGCCCGCGCCTCGGGTTCGACACCGAAGGCGACGGCTTGTTCCGTTACCGCACGCGCCTGTGCGTCGTGCAGTTTGCTTGGGGGGATCAGGTGGTCCTGGTCGACACCCTGGCAGCGGATGTGCTGCCTTGGTTCGAAGGTTTGCTCGGCGCCGATGGTCCCGAAAAGATTGTCCACGACGCCTCCTTCGATGCGCGGGTGTTGTTTGCACATGGCGTGAAGCTCGGTCGCGTGTTCGACACCGCGGTGGCAGCGCGCTTCTTGGGGCTCAAGTCCACGGGCCTCGCGAGCCTGCTCGCGTCGTACTTCCAGCTCGATTTAGCGAAGGACAAGCAGCAGGCCGACTGGGGCGCGCGTCCGTTCGATGAGGGGGCGTTTCGCTATCTTGCAGAGGATGTGCGCCACCTCGAGATGCTCGCCGATGTGTTACTCGCGCAGGTTCGCGCGCAGGACATCGAGCCTGAGGTGCGCGAAGAGTGCGCCTACGTGCTCAGCGAAGCCCACAAGAAACCAGCGGAAATCCCGCCTTGGACCCGCCTCAAGGGGGCGCTCGCGCGACCCGCGCTCGAACGTGCTCGCTTGAGTGAGCTGTTTGCCGAGCGCGAACGCTTGGCGCGCGAGCTCGATGTGCCCGCCGGGCGTCTTTTCCCCAACGAAGTGCTGTCGCGGCTCGCTGAGATCGAAGACGTAGAGGCAAGCCAGCTCACACGTTTGCTCGGTACGAAGAACGCGATTCACAGTGCGCGTTTGCAGGAGGCGCTCACCCGCGCGCGCGCGCTGCGAGACGCGCCCGAGGAAGACATTCGCTCGCAATTGGGCCCGACGCTGAGCCCAGCGGAGGTCGAACGTCGCAAGCAGAGAAAGCGCGCACTTACGGACTTCCGGGCCAAAGAAGCGCAGCAACGCGGCGTCGATCCCCAAGTCGTCCTGCCTGGACACTGCCTCAACGACCTTGTCGGGCTGAGCAAAAGCGAGCTCGATCGTGAAGGCTTAAACCAGGTGGCTGGCCTAGGAGCATGTCGAATAGCGCGATATGGCGAGCGGATCGTAGCGGAGATCACAGCAAGCGACCGGCACTAAGGTGTGCGTAGGTGGAGACGTGCGCCCTCGTGTCACCGCTATTTGCATTGCAGTGGGGCGATATTGCGAAAGCGTGATCAGCCGACCTTCCAACACTGATAAAACTGTCTCGGGGTTATCACCACCGTGTTCTCCGTTTTGTCATATGGAAGCTTTTTAACACTGGGTTCCGGTGTTGCCGCTGCCTATTGGCTTGGCCACTTGGCGGAGAGCCGAAGGCGGCAGCGCGACTGCGCACAGCGTCACGAGCGCTTTGGTCGCGCCGCGCAGGAAGCTCTGTGGGAGCTGTGGAGCGAGTCCGGTGAGGCACATTACTCCCAGCGCTTCCAGGAGCTGCTCGGGCTGTCACGAAGTGCGAGCGGTACGCGCGAAGCCTTCGTGCTCGATCGCGTTCATCCCGAAGACGTGCCGATGTTCAAGCAGGCGCTGGCAGACCTCGCGAGCGGCAAGGTCGAGCGCCTCGCGTTCGAGCATCGGCTCAAGCATGCCGACGACAGCTATCTGTGGGTAGAAGTACGTCTGTCGCGCGCCGTGCTTGCGGAGAAGGTTTTAGTCACCGCCTGGGTGCGCGACATTCGCGAGCGTAAATCCGCTGAGCAAGAGCTGCGTTTTCATGCATTTCGCGATTCACTGACGGGGCTCGCCAACCGCAGCTTGTTCATGGATCGGCTGACGCAGAGCTTGGTGCGAAGCCGCGAAGTCGAGGGAAGGCAGGCCGCGGTGCTGCTCATCGACCTCGACCGCTTCAAGTTGGTGAACGACAGCCTGTCCCATTCAGCAGGAGACGCGCTCCTGTATGCGGTCGCTGAGCGGCTGTCTGCATGCATACGCGATGAAGACACGGTGGCCCGCCTTGGGGGCGACGAGTTCGCGGTGTTGCTCAACGAGATCGAAAGCTCAGACGACGCCATCGATGTGGCTGCGCGTGCGCGCAGTGCCTTGATGGAGCCTGTGGTCGTGCAAGGTCGGCCTGTGACGGTCGGCGCGAGCATCGGCATCGTGGTGGTCTCCGGCAGCTACAACACAGCGGCCGATGTAGTGCGAGATGCCGATACCGCCATGTACCGCGCCAAGGCGCTGGGCAGAGGCCAGTGGGCGCTGTTCGACCCTTCCATGCGTCTGCAGGCGGTGGAGCGCTTGACCCTCGAGAACGAGCTGCGCAGCGGTCTCGCTAGCGGGCAGCTCGAGGTCTATTTTCAGCCCATGGTCGACCGTCACGGCAACTTCGCCGGCGTCGAAGCGCTTCCGCGCTGGCACCATCCGCGTCACGGCACGTTGCTGCCCAAGGATTTCGTAGAGCTCGCGGAAGAGACCGGGCTCATCATGGACCTCGGCGACCTGGTGCTCAGCCGCGCCTGCGAGCTCGGTCGTCGCATGACCAAGATTGCCCGACACGCGAGCTGGACCGTAAACGTCAACCTATCGCCGCGCCAGCTCCAGCGCGCGGACCTCGCAACGCGCATCGAGATGGTGCTCGACGGTTCCGGACTCGATCCATCACGACTGTGCATCGAAGTGACCGAAGACCTGATTCTCGAACAGGTGCCTGTGGGAGCAGCACTGTTCACCAGGCTTCGTGAGCGCGGCGTGAAGCTGTGTATGGACGACTTCGGAACGGGGTATTCCTCGCTCAGCTACGTGCATCGCTTCCGCTTCGACTATCTGAAGATCGAGACTGCCTTCGTGCACGGCCTGGAGACCAGCGAGGGCGGAGTCCAGCTCGTGCGTTCCATGATCAACCTGGCGCGTAATCTCGGTGTGACGGCGGTAGCCGAGGGGGTTGAAACGCAGAAACAGTGGGAGATCCTCAAGGGACTCGGCTGTCCGCAGGCGCAGGGTTTCTATTTTGCGAAGCCCCAGACGGCCTCCGAGTTTCTATCGTGGATGCGTGAGCGCTTCGCGGCCTGTGCATGACAAAGGGAGCGAAGAAACATAGCCTTAGGGTAGCTGGCGTCTTGCTTTTGTACGCAGCGCTATTTCTCGTCTTCGGGCTCGGCTACCAGGTATCGCTGGGCGTGTTGCTTGCGGTCCCGATTTTTGTGGCCGCGCATTACTTCGGCGTGCGCGGCGCTCTGACTGTGAGCGGGATCCTTACCGTGTTTCACGGCGTTGCATTTGTCGCCTCAGTGCCTCTTGCGCAGCACAGCCCGGCGCTCGTCCCGGCCTGCCTTCTGGGTTTGCTAGGCGTAGTACTCGGTGCTGCACGCGACGCTCGGCTTGCTTCGCAAAAGAAGCTGGCTGTCATGGAGCAGCGCTTTGATCGCGCGCTGAAAGAGGCCGAGGATGTGCTCTGGGAGTGGGACCTCAACTCGGGCAGCTCCTTCTTCTCGGGGCGCTTTGCCAAGCTGCTCGGTACTTCGGGTGGCGAGCAAAGCTCGCGAATCACCGAGTGGTTCGACCGCGTGCATCCCGAGGATGTCGAACACTTGAAGCGTGCCATCGAAGAACACCGGAGTGGCCGCAGTCCTCGGTTTGAACATGCGCACAGGCTACGGCGTAAAGATGGCTCGTACGTCTGGGTCGAAGCCGGCGGTAAGTTGAGCAACGACGCCAACGGTCACGGCCAGTGCATGACCGGCTGGATAACCGACGTGACCGAGCAACGCACGTCGGAAGCCCAGCTGCGCAGACTGGCCTTTTCGGATGCGCTGACGGGCCTCCCCAATCGCGTGCTCTTCATGGAACGCCTCGCGCAGGCCCAGGAGCGCGCACGCCGCAGGAAGCGCGAGTTTGCCGTGCTCTTGGTCGATCTCGATCGCTTCAAGGTCATCAACGACAGCTTGGGCCATGCGCTCGGCGATCTCTTGCTGCTGAAGGTTTCGCGTATCTTGCGCGAAGCCGTGAGGCCAGAGGACACGATTGCTCGCTTGGGAGGCGATGAGTTTGTGATTTTGCTCGAGGATCTCGAGCGCACGGAAGAGGCAGATGAGGTGGCAGCCGAAGTGCTCGGGGCCCTCACGCAGCCGGTCGAAGTGGAGGGCCAGCGCGTGGCCGTGGGTGCGAGCGTCGGTATCTCGCGCGGGGTTGCAGGCAGAGAGGCTTTGCGACCCGAAGACATTTTGCGCGAAGCCGATATCGCGATGTACGAGGCGAAGGCGAAGGGGGGCGAGCGCGCGGACAGCTTCGACCCCACGGCGCAGACCAACATGGCAGAGCGGCTTGAACTCGAGATGGATCTCAGGCGGGCGCTCGATGCGCAGGCCCTCGAGGTGCACTACCAGCCCATCGTCGACGTGGAGAGTGGCGTTGTGGTCGGCTTCGAGGGGCTGGCCCGCTGGCCACACCCCAAGCGCGGCATGGTAAGCCCAGGCGTCTTCATACCCATCGCCGAAGAAGCTGGTCTCATCGATCAGCTCGGCGAGTGCGTGTTGCAGCTTGCCTGTCGTGATGCGGCGGCCTTGAAGAACTCGTTCCCCGATGCCGCGCCGTTCCGCATGGGAGTCAATTTGTCAGTGGCGCAGCTTGCGCAGCGCGACCTTTGCGAGCGCGTGGAGCAGGCTCTCGCTCGCTACGACTTGCCCGCCAGCTACCTGAGCCTCGAGATCACGGAAAGTGGTCTTCTGAAAGACACCGAGACTGCCGCCCGGATTTTCGCGCGCTTGCGCGGACACGGAGTGAGCTTGTCGATGGATGACTTCGGGACGGGCTATTCGTCCCTGCAGTATCTCCGGCGGTTTTCCATCGATACACTGAAGATCGATGGCTCGTTCGTGCGTGACCTCGAGCACGCAGCGGGCGAAGAAATCTGCGCGACCATCTTGAGCCTGGGCACGGACCTCGGGCTGAGCGTGGTGGCGGAGGGTGTGGAGCGCCCGGAGGAGCTCGCGCGCCTGAAGCGCCTCGGCGGGCGCTACGCACAGGGCTTTTTGCTGTCGCGCCCACTGCCCTTTGAGAAGCTGTGCGCCTGGCTTGCAGAGCGTCCGGGCTGGCGCTGGAAGATGGCGAGCTAGGGCAGGTTCACGCTCACTGCGAGCTGTCACTGCGTGCGCGAGCAAACCTCTTCGCCTTCTGTTTCGACAACCACCGTGGGCCTACCTGGGCCGTGTCCGACGGTCGTGGGAGCGCGAGATACACGGCTCTCAGGCGCAGCGCTCGGACGTTGACTGCGCACTTCCCGCTGTGGTCGCGTGTGCTGCGAATCCGAGGATGCGCCGCCCACCGAGTGCGGAAAGCCAAAGTTGAAGGACTGCACGTGCACGTTGCCTATCGTGTTCCGTCGCTCCACGGCGCCGCGCAAGAAACGCATGAACATGGCACGCGTCCACGGCACGAGCAGGAGAATGCCCAGCGCGTCGGAGAGCACTCCCGGAATGATGAGCAGGATTCCGCCAAGCAGCACCAGAGCACTGCCGAAGATGTTTTCCTCAGGGACTTGGCCCTGGGCCAGAGCCGCCTGAGCTTGTGCCATCACGCGCTGCCCCTTGAGTCGCACGATGTACGAGCCCAACATGGCCGTTGCGAGCAGGAGCGCGAGCACGGGCAAGGCGCCGATTTCGCGGCCGATGCGCACGAGCAAGTAGAGCTCCAGGAACGGTGCGAGCAAAAGCGTGAGGAAGGTGAGGCCCACAAGGTTCCTGTAACCACCGAGGGTAAGGGAGGCAAGCGCTTCGTGGCCAGAGGCCCGCGTTTGGGTCATGCCAAAGCTAGGCCGCCGAGGCTATGCCGAGTGCTTCCTTTCCGTGTTTACGGGCGCTTTCCGAAGGCCTGACTCGTCGCAAATTCCGTAAATCGGGTCGCACTTTCTTTCTGCGCGCGCTTGCGTCGCCCGGAAGGGCGCACGAGAGCCAGACGCCTGCGCTCCGAAAAGCCCACCAGCGGAACCCGCGTCACGCCTCGGGCTTGGTAGTGCTCCGGCATGACCGTGATGCCGAGACCTGCTCCCACCATTGCGAGCGCGCGCTCGTCCTGTTCCGTGCGGTACACGAGACGCGGTCGCACGTTGTGGCTCGTAAAGAAACGGCTGGTTTCGCTCAGTAGCTCACAGCGTGTGCGCACGATGGTGGGCTCGGCGGCGAGCTCGCTCACATGCAGGCTGCTGCGGCGCGAAAGCGCATGGTGGGAGGCGATGGCCAACAGATAGCCCTCTTCGTAGAGAAATTCCGAGTGACCACGTTGCTCAGGTCGCTCGAGTGTCCAGGCGAGGTCGAGCCGCTCGCTGCGCAGGCGATTGTGTAAATCGCGTTCGGTGCCTTCGAAGAGCTCGAGCACAATCCCCGTCTGCGAGCGCAGGAAATCGCGGAGCAGGCCTTGCACGGTGGACGCTGCGATTGTGGTGAGCACGCCCACGTGCAGCACTTCCTTGGGCTGTACATGCGAAAGCTCTGCCTGGGCTTCTTGTAC
>CAZEWA010000023.1:0-41402 GCA_964515685.1 uncultured Polyangiales bacterium
ACGCCCGATAGTTAGTTAGGAGCCAGCTCGGCCTTCCAGTTCGTGCTGCCGCTCAATGCTCTCGAACAGGGCACGAAAGTTTCCTGCGCCGAATCCCTTGTCGCCCTTGCGCTGCACAAGCTCGATAAACAAGGGGCCTGCGTTCGGATCGTGGAACAGGTGCGAAGCCTCCCGCATGAAGATCTGCAGCAGGTAACGGCCAGGCGAATGCCCATCCACGAGGATCTGAAGCTCACGCAGTAGGTCGACATCCTCGTCGATCTGCTTGATGCCCAGCTCCTGAAGCCTATCCGGCAGCAAATCGTAGTAGGTGCTGGGAGTGGCCTGGAAAGGCACGCCCTGCTTCCGCAGCTCGCCGACTGTGCTCACGATATCGTTGACGGCGAGCGCGATATGTTGAATGCCGGGGCCGCGATGGTCCTCGCAGAATACGTAAATTTGGGAGGCCTTGTAGGCGGGAGCCGCCGGTTCGTTGTTGGCGAGCTTGAAGCCAGAGTCCGGATCCCACATCACAATTGAGCGCAGACCTGAGCCACCCTTGGCCTCGTCTGGTTTGACGTCTTGGGTGTGGAAGGCGACGTCCCAGTAGGACGCAAAGCCCATCACTTGCTCTAGCCACATCACCACCGGCTTCAGCGTCAGATAGTTGGCCGTGATGTGGTCGATGCCGGTTACCTGCAACCGGTTCTCTCCCCCGCGCGGTGTCGCATGCCGCTGCAGCTTGGGCATCATCGGAGTGTCCCCATGGTACTGCACGAAGCGAAATAGCGTGTCGCCGAGAGCGGTTGCGATGTCGAACCACGCGACCTGACCGCCTTCCACCTCTTCCCGCTCCATGCCGGTCACGTGGGTTGCTCCCCGTTCGGTGAGCAGTGCAAATGCGCGCGCTACGTCCGCAACTTCAAAGACTACGCGGCCGACGCCTTCTGGGTGCTTCTGGAGCCACTCGAAGCTCTCCCCAGCAGACCCGATGGGTTCCATGAATACCAGACGCGCGCCCCCTGCTTCGAGCACGCTGGCCCGCGCATGGTGTTGTTGCTCGAAGTCCAATGTGCTGACCGCGGTTTCCGCAAAATCGAGCTGCCGAATGTAGTGGTCCCTGCTCCGTTCCAAATCGCGAACGAACAGGTGAACTGATGCCACGCGCTGAATCCCCAGAGAAGCGTTCTGAGAGCTCACAACTTCCTCCAACCTTTATAGCGAGTCCCCCCGGAGAACACGCATGCCCTATGCGTCTACTTCTTCCACATTCCCACGGAGGCGCACGCTTCGTGTCATCTCCGCACGTTGATTCTCCACATCGGCCTACGTTCAGCGAACAAAAATCTTCCTTTTGTGCTTCTCAACGCTCAGGCAAATGAAAGCGCGTATTGTTTACAGATTGGGGAGCCGCGGCCTTGTTGCGATTATGTTCGCACATGCTCGACAATGAGCGGGGGTGGGGCGCATCCTGTGGAGGGCCCAGGCACGGCAGCGTGTCTGAGGGGCGCCTGCGGGGGAGGAGTCATGTGGGTGGACACCGAAAACGCCTTGGGGGATAGGCATGCTTCTGCATCTGCGCCCGTTCCTGTCCACATTCTTGTTCGTGAGCACTGTCGAAACCAAGCCCAAGCTGTGGCTGTGTCATTTCGCGGCCAGAGCATGTCCTATGGCGAGCTGGGGCGACGCGTAGAAGCTTTAGCTACCAAGTTGCAGCAGGCAGGCGTGGGGCCGGGAAGCTCAGTCGTCGTATGCTTGCAGCCTAGTTTTGAGACGGTCGTTTGTTTGCTCGGAGTCTTGAGCTCGGGAGCAATCTACGTTCCGCTCGACCCATCGTATCCACTCGAAAGACTCACCGCCATCGTGGATGAGGTCACGCCCTCCGTGTTGCTCACCCAGCGCGGTCTCAAGGCTCAGCTGCCACGGATTGAAGCGACATGGTTTGTGGAGGATCTTGCTCACGCACCCAGCGAACCCTTTGTGGCAGAACGCGCGGTGCTTTCGAGCGACGAAACTGCCTACATTATCTATACCTCAGGCACGACTGGCAAGCCCAAGGGGGTGATGGTTAGTCACCGAAACCTCAGTCACCACATTCAAGTCTCGAGCGAGCGGTATGGCTTCTCGAAAACGGATGTGATGCCAGCCATGGCACGCTCGACATTCAGTATCACCATGTTCGAGATGTTCTCGCCTCTGGTGGCAGGCGGGGAGCTCGTTGTGCTCGAGCGCGAGCATGTGCTCGACTTCAAGCGTCTCATCGAAACGCTGAGGCGCAGCACGATTCTCCACGCCTCTCCGAGTCTGCTGCGAAAATTTGTGGCTTACGTAAAAGAGAATGGGCTCGATGTCGCCCTGTTCGACGGTCTGCGTCACGTGTCCTCTGGAGGAGACCTCGTTTCGCATGATCTGATGGAGCAGTTAAAGGGGCTGTTTCGAGAGGCCGAGCTCTACGTCATCTACGGCTGTACCGAGATAAGCTGCATGGGGTGCACCTTCGAGATCACGCGCCTCGCGTCCGTGGGCAGGAACTACGTGGGGCATCCCTTCAAGGGCGTCGCTATCAAGCTCCTCAATGAGCGCATGGAGGCGTGCGAGCCGGGGACGATAGGGGAAATCTACTTTAGCGGCACAGGGATAGCGCTCGGCTATCTGAAGCGCGATGACCTGACCCAGGAACGCTTTCTTTGGCTCGAAGGGCAGCGCTTCTATCGTACAGGCGATCTAGGCCGCCTTGATAACGAGGGTAGGCTCGAGATGCTCGGCCGCGCCGATTTTCAGATCAAGCTGCGCGGAATGCGCATCGAGCTTGGGGAAATCGAAGCCACGTTGCGCGCGGTTTCAGGAGTGAAGGAATGCGTAGTCGTGGCGAAGGACCTGGGCAGCGGAGAGCCGAGTCTGGTTGCCTACGTAGCCAGTGACGATGCCCGGCCCGGGTTTGTGCGGCAGCTGCGCGGGATTTGTCAGAGGAAGCTGCCGGATTACATGGTGCCGTCTGTGATTGTGTGTCTTGGCACCTTGCCCGTAAACATGAATCAAAAGCTCGACCGCAGCGCCTTACCCATGCCGACGCTGAAGGACCTGGAAGCGATGCGCGAGTACCACCCGCCGACAACGCAGACTGAGCGTAAGCTCGTCGAAGTGTGGCAGCGCGTGCTTCGCGTCGAGCATCCCATCGGCATCCGCGACAGCTTTTTCGATGTGGGCGGGAGCTCGCTTTTGACGGTCGAATTGATGACCGAGATAGAGCGCGTGTTTGGGCGCACGTTGCCTCTAAGTACGCTCTTGACGGACCCGAGCGTGGAGGCGCTTGGCGCCGTGATCGATGCTCGAGAGAGCGATTTGCGACTGCCTCTCGTCGTCTTACGCGATGGAGACGACACACGCCCCGTGTTCTTCGTGCACGATGGCGAGGGCGAAACCATCCCTTATCTGGCGCTGGCCCAAAGGATTGGCGATGGGCGCAAGGTCTACGGCGTGCAGCCGAAGGCGACTGTGGCGCATCCCATGCTGCACTCGCGCCTCGACGACGTCGCGGCGTATTACACGGATGTCATCCGACGTGCGCAACCGCATGGGCCCTACTGTTTGGGTGGCCTGTGCATCGGTGGTTTCATTGCTCTAGAGGTGGCGCGACGCTTGGAGAAGGCTAACGAGCAGGTGCAAATCGTGGTCTTGTTGGATGCGGCGCATGTGCACGCGACGCCCAGAAGTCGCGCTGTTGCCCGTGCCTCGAGTCTGCGCCGAGCGCTGCAATCAGAGACCCGTCGTTCGAGCCGCATCTCGCTCGCGCAGGCCCAAAACCTAGCGCGTCTCGTCTGGATGAAGGGCAGAAACACCGTGCGTTACGAAATCGGTACGAGGCTGACAAGGCAGAAAAATCGTGCTCGTATGCAGCTGTTTCGCTTTTGTCTGGACAGAAATCTTCAGATTCCGGAGGCCCTACGAGGCATTCCGGTGCAGGTCATTCTCCGCTTTGCCGAGCGCGAGTATGTGCAGCGCGAGCCCTATCGAGGACCGGTCATCCTTGTGCGCGCCACGCAGAAAAGTCCCATATTCGATGGCACTCCCATCGACGATACGCCCTACGTCGACAACTTCCTGTCGCCTCTACTCGGCTGGGAAGGGTGTCTCACGCAGCTGAGCGTCTTCGATGCTCCCGGAGGGCATTCAAGTATGTTGCAAGATGCGAACGTCGATTTTGTCGCTGAGCTCGTCAATGCGCACCTCAAGGCAGGAGCGGCGGAGGGGCACGCACCTGAGAATATGGGGACGCTTTCGTTGTGACGGATACGCGGAAGAGTTGTGACGGATACGCGGAAGAAAGGAGCACATGAGGTGCAGCTAGAGGACATTCACAAGTTTCTCGAGGGGTGCTCGATTTGCGTGGTGATCGTAAACTATCGAACTGGGCCTCTCGCTGTGGAGTGCCTGCGTTCGCTAGCACAGGAGATCGAGCGAGAGCCTAGTCTCCGGGCTGTCGTCGTCGACAACGACTCGAAGGATGGATCGCTTGAGCTGCTCGATGCGGCGATTCGAGAGAAAGAGCTGTCTCATTTCGCAATGTGCGTGCCTTCTCCGCGCAACGGCGGCTACGCGTTCGGAAACAACGTAGTCCTGCGCGAGGCGCTGCGCATGGAAGTGCCACCCCAGTATTTTTGGTTGCTCAATCCGGACTGCCAGGTGCAGCCGGGGGCCACTTCCGCGCTGAAAAACTACCTGTCGGATCATCCTAAGGTTGGCATCGTCGGCAGTTGCTTGCTCAACCCAGATGGGAGTCCGTGGTCGACCGCGTTTCGCTTTCCGAGCGTGCTTGGAGAACTCGAGAGCGGCATACGTTTAGGGGCGGTGACGCGCCTTCTCTCGCGCTGGGTGGTGCCCGTGACCATGGGGAATGAGGCCGCCCGTGTGGACTGGCTCCCGGGCGCAAGCATGATGGTGCGGCGCGAGGTGCTGAACGACATCGGCTTGATGGATGAGGAGTTTTTTCTCTACTACGAAGAAACAGACTTCTGCCTACGTGCCTTTCGCGTCGGTTTCAGCTGTTGGTACGTCCCCGAGAGTCGCGTCATGCATATTGCGGGACAAAGCACGGGAGTGACCGACCGTTCGGGCCCGCCCAAGCGACGTCCGCAATACGTGTTCGATTCTCGCCATCGCTACTTCATGAAGAGTCACGGCGTTGCGTACGCTGTGCTCGCCGATGTCGCGTGGACGACCGGCTTTGCGGCCTGGAGGCTGAGGCGTCTCTTGCAAGGGCGCGACGACATGGATCCGCCGTCGTTGCTTGCAGATTCGCTTAGGAATCACGCGTTGCGCAGGCTCGTGCGCTAGCAGTCGAAACCATGCGCGCAGGCGCTCTTCGTGAAGCTCTCGGTGTTCGAGTCTTCGCGACCGCGCGACGGTGCGTCGCACCTTGCGAGAGAGTCGAACGCAGATAGTCATATTCGACCGCTTGCAGGTATTAGCAAGCGGAAGTGCTGCGTACTCGTCGGCTGTCCCAGCTCAGGAAGCATCCGTTGCCGAAGCACTGTCCTGGCTCCAGGGTGAAGGAAAGTAAGCTAGGAGGTGCGCCGATGAATAGTGTCATGGACATCATAGGGCTCGCATGGCGAGGCGACTCTGTGGAGCGCCTGAGTTCTCAGCTCAATGAGAGTCAGTCTGCAACGCGCAAGGGCCTCGAAGGGGCCGTCCCACTTTCCATGGCGGGTCTCGCGTCTTTGTTCTCGACCGAGAACAAAGCGAGCGAGCTGCTGGAAGCCTTTCAAGGTGGAACGGTGCCGCATGTGGATGCAGGCGAGCTCGGCTCAGTGGTTTCCGATCGAGCAGCTACAGACAAGCTGGCGCAGGCAGGTAAAGGCCTTCTTGGGCGAATCTTTGGCAGCAAACTCGACACGGTGCTTGAGACGTTTTCCGGGCAAAGCGGCGTAAGTCGCTCTTCGGCCACGACGCTGCTTGGACTCGCCGCACCGCTCGTGCTGGGTGCGATTAAAAAGGAGAGCCAGAGCAGGCACCTGGACGCCCGCGGCCTCTCGCAGTTCTTGAACATCGAAGGGCGCAAAGCATCCGGACTTCTTCCGGGCAATCTCTCTTCGCTGTTGAGCCGGTCTGATGCGGAAGCCCGCCCCGGGAAGGTTTCGTACATGGATCGTGCGGTCGAAACGCATTCGTACAACACACCGTCGTTCACAGAGCCACCGGTGGCTCTCGGCGATGCCCCCACACGCAATGAGTCGCACAAGGTGACTTCGGCGGTGCCGAGTTTTGCACCGGCGGCCGGCAGCGCAGGAAGAAAGAAGAATGGCTGGATGTGGCTGGGCCTAGCCTTGGGTGGACTGTTGCTGTTCGGGCTGTTTCGACGGGGCGAGTCAGACCGCATCGCGCCACGTGAAGCGAATCGTCCCGCGCCAGCAGCGGAGACTCCAGGAGACACCGATCGCCAGCGACGAGGGGCTGAGATCGCGCCCGCACCGCTAGACAATGAGTCTCAGCGCACAGGCAGCGCGACGATAGACAACGCCGACAAGCAGGTCACGGGCCAAGAAGCGGCCGAGCGAGCCTTACCGCCAACCGAAGCTGCTCCCGTTATAGAGGAGCCCTCGGAGCCACAAGCGCAACCTGCGCAAGCTGTCCGCCCTGAACGCGATGAAGATGGCGTAGGCGGCAGGCAACAGGCGACCGCGGCAGAGAGCTTTACCGTCCAGTTTGCAACCAATTCGGACCGACCGCGTAGCAGGGATGAACTGGACCGTGCTGTGAGGGCGCTGCAGGAAGATGGCAACGCTAAAGCGACACTCAAGGGGTACGCTGATCCACGAGGAAATGAAGATGCGAACCAGGCCTTGTCGGAAGCGCGCGCAGCATCCGTGAAAAAGTACTTGGTTAAAAAGGGAGTGGACCCAAGTCGCGTGGAAACAGCGGCCCATGGTGTCGCAAGTCCGCTCGCGACCAACGCGCAAAGCAGACGTGTCGAGATAGTGATCGAACCCTGATGGTTGCGCGATAGGCCAGACACCAAGCCCACGTACGTTTGTGAGCGGGTCTGTGCCCTCATGTTGAGACAGTCAGGTTGATTTGCCGAGACCTGCTCGCGACGCATAGTAGTCGGATGCGCACTCGCTTCCTCACTGTCGCTCTCTCCGTGGGCCTGGTGTCGTCGGCCTCCCTCTCGTCCGGCTCGGCTCAAGAGGCTTTAGGCTGGAAGATGCTCGAAAAGAAGAGCGGCATCGCGGTGAGTGCCAAGGAAATAAGTGGGCGCTCGATCCCCATGTACCGTGGGCAGGCGCAGGTCGTGGGGCCCATCCTCGAGGTGCTCGCCGTGATTCTGGATGACGCGCGCTCAAAGGAGTGGGCGAAAGATGTCTCGGAGGCAGAGGTGTTGCGCGTCATCGATGACAACACAACCGTTGTCTATTCTCGCTCGCATCAGACCTGGCCAGTTCGCGACCGTGACCTGGTGATGAAGCGCACCGTGGTGGTGTCTTCGCCTGGGGAAGCGTATCAGGTAAAGCTTGTCTGCCTGTCGAAGGAGAAGCCTGAGGTGTCCAGGGTGGTTCGCATCAAGGATTGCGAATCAACCTTCACGCTCAAGAAGATCGACGACAAGACGACGGCAGTCGACTTTCAGATGCGCGTGGAACCTGGCGGAAATCATCCAGACTGGGCTGTGCGTATGGCGTCGAAGAACGTTCCCTACGAGACTTTGGTAGGACTCAAAAACCAGGTCCAGCGTACGCGAGGTCAGCATGCGGCCGTGGTGCGACGCTATCGCGCACAGTGACGACGCCCCGCGTAGCCGTCGTGCAGATTTAGCTTTTCAGCATGCGCCGCGGATTGGTGGGAAGCTCTGACAGTCTCGGTAGCGGCTCGCGGATTGCCGTTACGCGGGGTTGGAAGGACCGGTGCGAAAGCGGGGCATGCATAAATGAGATGCTGAGCCAAAGGGCCGCGCTCGCGTATACTGCAGTCCAGCCCATTTGCGCACGCCAGGCACCAAAATCCCGGGCCACCACGGTGCGGGAAGTTGCATCGGCAAAGCCCTGGCTCCAGGTCAGGTATACAAGGCCTTGCGCTTCGTCGGCGCGATAACGAGCCAGATGCAGGGGCACCTCGATTACCCAGGCGTAGACGACAAACACGATGCAGCACAAAATGCAGAGTGCGATGAAGCCGCGTAATGGGCTGAACGCTCTCTTCCAGAGGTCAGTGAGAGCCAGCGCCGTGGAGCTTGCAATGATGGCCCATATCGCTTGTTCAGCGGCGAGACCTGCGTGGTTCTGGGTAACAACAGCAAACCACGCGCAGACCTGCGCGCCCAGACCCAGCGGAAGAATCATGCGCGCGACCTGTGTGCCGAAGGAGGAGCGTTCCGCGCGGGCGAACTCTCGAAGCAGCAAGGTCCATTGCAGTAGAAAGCACAGCTCGGCGAAAGTCTGGACGCTGCGTCCCACCAGAGCGCCTGACAGCCACGTGTCCACAAGACAGTAGCGATGCATGCATGAGCGCGGCAAGAGCCACAGAAACGCGGTGCCAAACACGTAGCCCCCGGAGAGAAGTACGTGGGGAAAGCGCGCCGTCTCGGCTTCGGGAGCGGTGCGCCTCCGGCGCATAAACGCCACAGTTGCGTACGCCCAAAAGCACACGTTGCACACCGCGAGGACGACGAGCGCCGTCCACCACACACGCACAGATGTCGCCAGGTCTTCCATCGTGTAATCCCCCCGACACGCGAGCCTAACCGCATGACCTTCATCGACCGATCGATGGCGTCTGCGTCGCGTTTCTCGCTGTCGTGAGCCGGATTTGTGCAAGGAGTCGGCCACACAGACGTCTGTATGCCTACCAATCGCTCGATACTAGCGAGCGCCCCAAGGATTTGGAACAAATGGAATGATGGTGGAAATGGCGATAAGCACGATGATCACCAGCTCCAACAATTCGAAGCGGCGGCTCGACACGCGGGTCGTAAGCTTTTCGTAGATACCGTCTAAAACACGCATCTTTCGTTCTATTGCAGCATCCCATTGGGGAAGGTGAAATCGTTCCGATGCGATGCGGTACAGCCGCGCCAGATACTGATCGCCAAGCAGCTTGAGAGCGTTGTCTACGCCTTCGAACAAGACGGCGGCGTCGGCCTGAATTTGAGATATTTCTGCCAGATCGAGCCCGCGCATGCGCATGGAGTCGAGCCAGTTGCGCTTCCGCGTCAGCACGCCATAGGCTGCATCGACTCCTCTATCGAGTTGCTCGTCCAAGGTGCGTAGTTCGAGAAGTTCGGCCACCGTTAGCTCAAGTACAAGGCGTTCGTCTTCCATGTCGTCGCCCACGAGCAGCGCGGCAAACCAGTCGATTAGCGCGATTTCGTCAGGAAGATATGCACAACGCAGACTCAGGGCTTCGGCTATCTCCTGCTCCGAGAGAGTCAGGGGTTCCGCTCGAAGGATGCTGGCGGTGACGGCCGCGTGGCGCGACCAGAGCTCGCTGACGGCTTCCCCATCTGGTAGGCGAACCTCGAAGACGACGTAGTCTTCCATACGCTTGCCGAGCATGGGCTTGTCGACGGCTTGCCTCATGGTTTGCAGTAGATGTTCTGCGCGACGGCGCGCGTCCTCGATAAGGGCTGCGTGATCCCAGAGCTGATCTGATAGGCTGACTAGGTCCGTGAGAGCCGCATCGATAGGAATTTTGTAGCCTATCGTGGCGGCACCGAACTCCCAGAGTACGATGTCCACCGGGCCTTCTGTCCGAAAATGGCCGATTTGCACGGGAAAACCACTCTGCGAAGTGCGCAGGGAATGGCGCTGGAGTTGGGCTGCCTCGGTAGCACGCCGCGGCTTTTTAAAGGTTTGTTGTATCGGGTCGACGGAGAGCAGGCGCTCGGCGTGTTCCAAGTCGATGGCAAAGCCTAAATCGATGGCTTGGTACACATGGCATGTTCCACGAACGCGCACTCTTTCACGATACTACGGGCGATGCAGAAATCCCAAGCGCCACCTGCAGGGAAGCCGATACGTCTTCCGTTCAGGTCTCGTGGAACGTTGCAAAGGTTTCGAGCGGGGCGCGCTCGCGCGCAAAGTGATTCACGGGATGTGCGGTGTCTGCATAGCCCACAGCCATGCCGCAGAACAGCATGTGGGCGGGGTCGCTGTGCACGAAGTCGCTGACAGTCCGATGGTAAGCTGACCAGCTTTCCTGCGCGCAGCTTGCGAGTCCTCGCTCCTCGAGCAAGAGCATCAGGGTCTGCAGATACATCCCGAGGTCGGCCCACTGCGGCGCGTTCATGCGCCGATCGACGAAACAAAACAATCCTACCGGAGCACCAAAGAATCTGAAGTTCGCAGCGAAGCGCGCGAGACGGGCCTGCTTGTCGTCCCGCGGAATCTCGAGAGCCCGATACATGGCTTCGCCCAGCTCAAAGCGGCGGCTGCGGTAGGGCTCCCAAAGATTGTCCGGGTAGACCTTGTACTCTTCTGTGTCGGTCGGGCCTTCGCTCAGGCGAGTTTGCATCTGCGCGACGAAGCGACTCAGGGCCGCGCCCGTCACGACGTGGATCTGCCACGGCTGCAGGTTGCCGCCTGAAGGTGCAAAAGAGGCAGTCTCTAGAGCTTCGCGTAGGTCCTGCATGGGCACCGGAGAGCTCAAGAAGGCCCGCACAGAGCGTCGGGTTTTCACGACTTCAGATACGCGTCGCATGTTCATGGCACGGCTATACAGGGCACCCTGTTCCATCGCAACGGTGTCGGCCGCAGGGACGCGAATGCGCCGTCGGGCGCTAAACCTACATGCGTTCGGGGTATCTGTTGGCGCACATCCTGGGCTAAACTTCAGCCCGTGGAAGACTTTGATGTGTGCGTGGTCGGGGGTGGTCCAGCTGGGTTTGCGGCGGCGACACGCTGCTACGACTTTGGCATGCGAGTGTGCCTGGTGGAGCAGGGGCGCCTTGGCGGCGCTGGGGTGCACGATGGCGCACTTTCCTCGAAGACCTTGTGGGAACTCTCGCGTGACTATCTGCGCGTTTTGCGGGCAGACCGAGGCTACCGCGCGCAAGGTGTAGAGCTCGACTACAAGCAAATCGCGGGCTGCGTTGCGGATGCGTGCCAGGAGAAAGAGGCTCAGCTCGAAAAGCAGCTGTCGCAGCTGTCGCGGAGGGATCAAAATGGGCGGGCGATTCAGCTCGTTGCGGGTAGTGCCCGTTTTCTCTCGCCTCACGCGCTTTTAGTCCGCGGGCGGGACGGGACCACGGCCCAGGTGCACGCCAAGCACTTCGTGATCGCAACGGGCTCCCGACCACGTGCCCTCGATGGCATCGCGGTAGACGGTACGCACATCCTCACGTCGGACCACGTGATGGAGCTCAAGGCGTTTCCCCGCAGCATGGTCGTGGTGGGCGCAGGCGTGGTCGGCTGTGAATTCGCGACCATTTTTGCGAATTATGGGCAGACAAAGGTTTACATCATCGACCGCGCCGCACGCATCTTGCCGTTCGAAGACGAAGACGTCGCCGGGGTATGTGCTCGCAACTTGGAGGCGAAGGGCGTGACCGTACATCGCGGTGCGCGCTTGGTCTCGATGCAGGTGGTCGATGGCCAGGTCGACTATGAAATTGAGCAGGCAGGGGGGCGCCGCGAGCGCATTCGCGTCGACGTGGCTTTAATCTCGGTCGGCCGCGTGCCTAATACGCAGGGGCTGGGCTTGAGCGAGATCGGCGTGCAACTCAAGCCTAGTGGGTCCATCGTCAACGACGACACGCAGAGCTCGCTGTCGCACATCTATGCGGTGGGCGATGTGACGGAGGACATCGCACTGGTCAATGTTGGCGAGATAGAGGGCCGGCACGCAGCTGAGCGCATCGCGCAGGCAAACCCGCCGAGATTGTCCTACGAGAATCTCTCTACCATCATGTTCCTCGACCCCGAGGTGGCAGCGATCGGTCTGAACGAGCGGATGGCCCAACAACGTGGACTTGGCTATCGCGTGGCGGTTTACGGGTACGGGCTGGTCAATCGGGCGATTGCGATGCGTTCCACCGAAGGCTTCGTGAAGCTGCTCGTGAGCGACGATGACGATGCAAAACTTTTAGGCATGCGCGCGCTGGGTCCCCACGCATCGACGATGATCGAGAGCGTCTCGCCGACCCTGCGCAAGGGGCGTTCCATCCGTGAGCTTGCGGAGATGTTGCATCCGCACCCTGCGCTCACGGAGGGGCTGCAGGATTGCGTGCGCATGCTGTTGGGCACTTCTATCTACAAGCCGGAGGTGTTTCCCGACATGTTGCGCCTTGGACGCGTGCCAGGCCGAGCGTAGGGGAGAGCGCTCAGGGTGTGACAGCCGCAGGCAGTGCCTCAGGCAGGGTTGCAGGGCGATGCGCTTGTGTGAGGGGGACACTCGGCAGTCGTCCGTGCTTGCCAAAGCGCACGATGTCGGCGTCTACGGCGTCGCGGTAGGCGACTCCCAGACGCTTGATGTCGTCGGTTTGCTTCTTGTCGGGAACGACGCGCTCGGCTGCGATGGCCATGGCGAACCGGATGAGAGCACTGTCGAGCACCTCGATGCCGAGGCTGCCGTCGAGGGTCGAGAGGCCTCCTTCCGGGCGCTCGAAGCGGTAGCGCGCAGCGATGCCTTGGCCGTCGTTGCCTTGGGTCGCGATGTCGAAGAGCTTGCGCGCGAGCCCTTCCATGTCGCCCGGAATGAACCAGTCGAGCATGCCTGTGGGAACGATGCCAAACGCTGCGCCGCGCACGAAGACGCGAGGGCTCTGGACGATCTGCGCGGAAAACGCAGCGCCAGTGGGATGTTCGTCGTAAGACATCTCGATGCGTAGGTCGTTCACGTAGATGTGCACGTTGTAGGCTTGAAAATGCAGATCTACGTGAGCACGCATTTTCTCGAAGCGAGCGGGCCTATCGAGTATCGGAGCGCCCTTCTTCGAGGGAATCACCTTCCCGTTGCGAACGTAGGCTTCAATCCGGCTCTGCATGCGTTCTGTATCGGCTGTGACGTCGCACAACTTGTGGCCGTTGCCATCGAGAATGCGCATTTTTACCGCGGCGATTTTTCCTAGGTCTTTGAAGTATCCCGCGAGCTTCGGATAGTCCTCGGACAGACCCTTGACGTTCCAGCGTGAATGCCAACGAACCTGTGTAACGCCCGTTTCTTTGTCGTGCGTGCCGATGACGTCTTCGGCTGTAGCCACCGCTGCGAGTACTTTCGCGACTTCCGGAAAGCTGCCCCAAAGCACTGCAAGAACGGCGCGGTCTTCCGGACCGAGGTCGGGTTGGCTCCGCTTCAGGAACGTCTCGGCGGCCTGCAGCACGAGTGGAGTCTCGGCGTCGGCGCTAGGCGGATCGAAGAGTGCCACCGCGTCCGAGAGCGCTGCGACGATGGAAGACCAGGAGACCTCGCCAAAACCCGCGCCAGTGCGCCAATGCAAAACATAGCGTTGGTCGTCATCTTTGACCTGGCGCATACGAAACATGCCGGAAGAAGCGCCGAAGTCCCGGCGCTTGCTGGTCGCGCTGACCTCGAAGTCCGTGCCGCGCGCCGCGCGAACGCGATAGGAGTCCGGCATGGCGTCGCCTTTGAAGGCAAAGTAGCGATAGCTACCATCCGCTTCTGGCAAGAGCTTGAAGAACGAGCGCAGGTCGAACTGCTCCATGTGCTTCTGGGACTTGTCCTGGAAGGTCTTGGTGGCCTCGTCGAGGTCGAGGTTTGCGTCCACAGAGCGCAAGATCTTGGTGCCGGCGCGCAGGTAGCTCACAGCACGCGCAGGATCACCGTCGCCAAATGCGATGACGAGAGGCCTAAAGCCACGCCAAAATGCTGGGGATGCAGTGAGCTCTTTGAGCTGCGCTGGCTGCGCCGATGCCGGGCGATAAACCATTGCAACCGATGCGGCGCCCAGGAGGAGCAGGCATGCCAAAAATCCTCTTCTCATCTCGCGTTCCCTTCGAAGCAGGCGGTCCAGTCTACCTTCATGTCCTCTCTTGTGCGATGAGACGACGGACAATTGACGGCCTGGCCCAAGCCCTGTTCAGTGCGCTGGAAGCTTTATCTCACCAGCGTCGCGCGCGAGTCATTTGTGTGGTCTTTCGAACCTGATGCCAGTCGACAGCGGGTGCCTTTCGCGAACAACGGCGTTAGCATGCGTCTTCTTTTGGTGAGCAGTGAGGGGGGCGCATGAACCAAACCGGATCGTCAGAGGGAAATCGCAGCGACTTCGGCACGGATGCCCAGGGTGCACGAAAATCTTCGAGAGCATTGGTGGGCGTGAGTGCACTCTTGATCGCGACGACCTGTGGCTTGGGCTATTTGACGTTCGATGCCCAGAATCAGCGCAACAAAGCGGACTCTGCGCTGAAAGGCACCGAGGCGCAGCTCGAGCGTCTTCAGAAATCAGAGACCGAAAACCTCGCACGCATAAATGATTTGGTGCGCGACAACGATGAGCGTGCCGAGCAGCTATCGCAGGCGAAGGTTAAGCTGACGGAAGCCAATACCGAGTTGGCGTCGCTCCAGATTCAGCTCGACGAGTTGAGCCAGGAACGGAGCGTCGCACAGGAGCAGCTGGCTGAGTTCAAAGCCATGACGGCTCAGCTGCAGAAGATGATCGACAGCGGAAGGCTCCAGGTCACGTTTCGGCGTGGCCGCATGATCGTGGAGCTGCCAGCCCAAGTGTTGTTTCCGTCGGGCAGCGCCGACCTCACGGAGCAGGGCAAGGAAGCCATCGTGGAAGTCGCCAAGATCTTGCGCGGCATGCGCGACCGACGCTTCATCGTGGCGGGTCACACTGACAACGTTCCGGTGGTGAAGGAGAAGTTCGCGAGCAACTGGGAGCTTTCGTCAGCGCGTGCCGTGAACGTTACGCAGGCTCTCCTCAAAGGCGGGCTCAAGCCCGAGCAACTCGTTGCGGCAGGCTATAGCGAGTACGACCCCGTCGCGCGCAATAGCAACGAGAAGAACAAGCAGAAGAATCGGCGCATCGAGATTGTGCTTGAGCCGAGGTTGAAGCCCCTGCCGGGTCTGGAGAAAGTCGCCAAAAAGTAGCAGCGCTCTCGGCGTTGGATAGGTAATCGCCTGCAGCGTAAAGGTAAGGGATGAATCCCTCTTTGTAGTCGGCTCGTGAACTCTCGGGCGCCGTTCACGCATCTTCCTGGCACTCCTTTCACAAGGGTGTCACGAAAGAAGGGAGGTGGTGATGGGTTGTGCGTACGTCACGACGCTGTGCAACGGGGACGGTTATGTGCCGGGCGTGGAAGCGCTAGGCAAATCCTTGGACCGAACGCGTACACAGCATCCGAGAATCGCGATGGTGACAGCCGACGTGCCTGAGAGCGCACGAGGCCTACTCGCATCTCAGGGGTGGGAGATTCGTGAGGTTCTGCCCTTGTGCAATCCCGCCGTCCAAGGTCAGCAGTTGTTTGCGCGCTTTGCGAACACGTTTACGAAGCTGCAGGCCTTTTCGTTCAGTGATCTGGATAAGGTCGTGCTGCTCGATGCGGACACCATCGTGCTCGACAATGTTGATGATCTATTCGAGCGTCCCGCGCTCGCAGCCGCCCCCGATTTTCTTTTACCGGATCATTTTAACTCGGGCGTGATGGTCATCGAGCCGAAGCAAGAGACCTTCGATCGCATGATGGAGACTCTGTTCGCGTCAGAGAGCTATGACGGCGGAGATCAGGGGTTTCTGAATACGTTTTATCCAGACTGGTACGCGTCGGCGCCCGAGCATCGATTGCCTGCCGGTTACAACATGCACCACTTCATCTACCAATTCTTGCGCGGGCATACAGGACTCGCCGCGCACATCGAAGGGAAGGTGAAGATTGTCCACTACACGGTGCAGAAGCCTTGGCGCTCGAAGCCTACGCTAACCGGCGGATCAGCTGCCTGGTGGGACATGTACTTCGGGGCACATCCAGAGTCTTCGCGCGGCTGGAAAATGCAGCTACATAAGATGGAAGACTGGTCGTTCGACAGAGCACTGCGGGCATTGATAGGCTAGCGAGTGTGGGGCCTGCGACGCGAATGGCGCATGGTTTGTACCTCTCGGACGCGCCGCCACGCGTTAGCGCATTAATGCAGGATCACGATGCCTTCGAAAGGCTTCAGTGTGAAGGTGCCGTCCATCGTAGCGATCTTTGCATCGTGTGTAGAGAATACAGAGAAGGCGCGGCGGTCGTTTGTATGCTCGTTCAACACGTCGCGCAGCGCGAGCGGGACTTCGCGCCGGCTGAAGTTAAGTAGCACCGAGGCGTTTTCGCGCTGCCCGTTACCCGAGAAGCTTCGTCGGTAGCCGACTACATGGGCTGGCAGGCGGTGAGGGTGTGCGCCTTCGCTCAGAAGAGTCAAATCACCTTCGCTGAGAGCGTGGCTCTGTTTCCGCAGGGCCAAAAGACCCCGGTAGCAGGAGAGAAGCGACTCCGGGTCGGCTGTCTGTGTATCGACATTGGTGTCGCTCGCCGCTGGATGAAGTGCGAGCCAAGGCTTTGTGTGACCTGCGGAGAAGCCCGCGTGCGGTCCAGCGTGCCATTGCATGGGGGATCGGCATTCGTCGCGATTGAGCAGCATGCCAAAACGCGTCAGGAAGCGCGCCAGCCACTGTGGCACCCAACGATGCCTGATTGCGATGGGATCGAGGCCGTGCACCAGAGGAATCTCATGGTGGCCCATGCCGATTTCTTCGCCGTAATACACGAAGGGCACGCCTCGTACCGTCAGCTGCAGCGCGGCGAATAGTTTGGCTTTGTAATGATGGCCGTCGAGCCTGTGCAAGATACGCGGCCTATCATGATTTCCGAACACGTAGGTCGGTGTGTACGGCTCTGGAAAGGCATGTTCGATTTCGCGTACGAGCTCGCGCACGTCCTTGGCAGCAAAGCGCATGCGCAAAGTTTTGAAGAGAAACACCAGGTGGAGTCCGTCGGCCTCGGCGCCGCAATAGCGACGCAATGTGACGGGGTCGCCGAACACTTCACCTACCAAGAATCTCGGCGGATCACCAAACTCATCCACGACCCGTCGCAGCTCACGCGCAAACAGCAGCGTATCGGGATGGTCTATCGTGTGAACGTGATATTGAAAGAATCCGTGGGGATTACTTTCCGAGGGAATCGGGCGCAGGGAAAACGGATTGTTCGCAAACGACGCGTCTTTGTAGACGGCGTTGAATACATCGAGCCGAAGGCCGTCGACGCCCTGACGTAGCCAGTGGCGCACCACGTTGAGCATCGTCTCTTTCACCTCGGGATTGCGGTAGTTCAGGTCGGGCTGAAACGGTAAAAAGCTCGCCCAATAGAACTCCTCAGTGGCTTCATCCCAGTGCCAACCGCTTCCGCCGATCATGGCGCGCCAGTTGTTGGGTCGCTTCTTGCCACGCGGACCGCGTCCGGGGCGCCAGATATACCAGTCGCGCTTTGCATTCGTTCGCGAGCTGCGCGACTCCTTGAACCATCCGTGCTGGTCCGAGGTGTGATTCAGCACCATGTCGAACACAATCCTCATGTCGCGGGCGTGGACCTGCGCGATGAGCTCGCGCGCATCGTCCAGCGTGCCGTATTCTTTCGCAACGTTGAAGTAGTCTCGGATGTCGTAGCCGAAGTCCGCTTGTGGGCTGTCGTAAAACGGTGAGAGCCACAGCGTTTCGATTCCGAGTTCCTTCAAGTAGTCGAGCTTGCCGATGACGCCGCGCAAATCACCGATGCCATCGCCATTGGAGTCGGCGAAGGAACGCGGGTAAATCTGGTAGACTGTGGTGCGTTTCCACCAGGGAATAGACGACGCCAATGCCATGGTGTGCTCCAGCCATCGGTGAGAACTGCTCAGAACAAGCTGAGCTGCGCGGGGACGTTGTTTGTGGAGACCTCAGGTGGGTCGCTCTCGTCTTCCGAATCGCTACGAGGAATCCGTATGTCGAATACTGCTTGCACCGGACCGTGATCGCTCGTGCCGAACTCGCGATGGTGAGTGCAAGTTACGGCGTGTTTCGCGAGCGATAGGCTGCACAGGATGTAGTCCAGGCGCCAACCGATGTTGCGTGCGCGGCTGTTGCGCCAAGGTGCCCACCAGGTGTAGAGATGGTCGTTTTCGGGCTCGAACTGCCTTGAAAGGTCTACGAGGTCGCGCCCAATCAGGCGGGCGAGCTGCATGCGTTCGCCGCTCGTTTGCCCAATCTGCTCGGCATTTCGCAGGCTTTCGTGCACATCCCTTGGTTCGCGTGTGACATTGAGGTCCCCACATAGGATTAATTTCTCACCGGCCTCTTGCGCCCGTTGGGCCAGCGCGTCGAGTGCATCGAGAAATCGCACCTTGGCGCCGAAATCCTTGCCCCCGTTGGGTACGTAAATCGAGGCGAATGTGATGTCTCCGGCCCGTGCCAGCACGATGCGGGTTTCGCGGTCGAACTCCGGGTGGCTGAAGCTTGGTATAGGGGAGAAGGTTGAGCGCTTGAACAGCAATGCCACGCCCGAGTACCCACCGTGGCCATGAAAGTAGGATGCGTAGCCGGGGAGCTCGCGCAGCTCAGGGGGAACCTTCTCACGCGCGGCTTTTACTTCCTGCAGGCAGAGCACATCGGGTTGCTCGAGCTCGAGCCAGGAGAGCACCTGCTCCCTGCGGGCGCGGATCCCGTTGACGTTCCATGTGGTGATTTTGAGCATAAAAACGTGGGGCTAATGTGGCTCTAGCGCGCCCGTACGGCAAAGCCTGAGCTTCTTCCGAAGCCGTGATAAGATGAGTCCGATGTCGTTCGGAATGTCGCTGATGTGGGCGCTTGTTGGGCTACAGATTAGGCCGTACGTGCCTCCTGCCTTGGCCCCCGAGCCCGAGCTTTCCCCGGCGCCTATCCAGGTGGTCGAGGTGCTGCCTGCCAATGGAGATTGGGATACGAACGTATACGCTCGCCCGATCTATACCGCGCCCTTGGTGGGGAACGTGGCGCGCGGGACCCGTCTGCGGGTGCGCGGCAAGGTCGACCTGCCCTACGCGCCGTACTGCAATAGCAGTACGTATTACGCGGTCGAGCCCTTCGGTTATCTGTGCTCGTCGGATACCCAGGCCACCAAGCTGCCAGAGACGCGCGAGCCCGTCATCTCGGTGTTGCCCGATTCCCCTGTGCCCTACCGCTACGTGATGGTCGTGGTCGCGGAGGGAAGCTTCTCCCCGATGTGGGCCACAGAAGACGCATTGCGCGCGGGCGAGGAGCCAGAGCGACAGCTCGGACGCGGCGATACCGTGGCGCTGCGGGTCGTGCAGCCGAACATCGAGTTCGAGGGCACAAAGTACTATGTGAGTATCGAGGGCAAGGTGCTGCCGGTTCAGAGCACCACGGAACTCAAGCAGTTCTCTGCTTGGGAAGGCGTCGTGCTGAGCGCCGACGAACACTTTCCCTTTGGCTGGGTCACGCCGAAGAATGCGCCCGTGTACGACGCGCCGAAAGGCAAGAAGCTCGAGGAGCTTCCGCGGCGAACGCGTGTCTCGATCCTCGCTGAGGAAGGCGAGGGCCGGGCGCGCTGGGTGCAAATCGGGGAGGGGCGCTACATGAAAGCGGACCACCTCAACGAAGTGCGCCGCATCGAACGCCCTCAGGACACGGGCGAGCATCCACAGTGGATCGACATGGATTTGGCGGAGCAGGTGGTGGTCGCCTACGAGCGCGATAGGCCGGTGTTCGCGACGCTGACCTCGTCCGGGCGTCCGCCGAACAACACGCCGCGGGGCAACTATCCGGTGTGGGGGAAGGCCACGGCTATCACCATGAAGTCGCAGCCCTACGATGATTCGCCTTACTACGTGAATCGAGTGCCCTGGGTCCTGTTTTTCCAGGCACACAACGCGCTGCATGCGGCCTATTGGCACGATAGATTCGGCGCTGTGAAGTCCCACGGTTGCGCCAACCTTTCGCCGCTCGACGCGCGCAGGCTCTTCGATTGGCTAGAGCCTTCGTTGCCAGCGGGCTGGACGTCGGTCCGCTACTGGAACCTGCGCGATGCACCGGTCGTGCATGTGCGAAACACGCAGTTCAAAAGGGCGCTGCGCCAAGATCGTAATATCGGACCGCCCGTTCGTGCGGACGAAGCCGAGCGGCTCGCAGCAGCCGTGGCGCGCAGAGAGGCCCAGGAGCGCGAAGAAGCTTTGCGCGCGGCAGAGGTGCAAGCGCCTGAGGGAACCTTCACGCCCCAGGGCTTCACCAATGCTGGGCCGCAGGTGCCGTTTGTGCCCGCAGCTCCGCTGCGTTGAGTGCGTGTCGCGCGGCACCCGCACGTAGCGGCGCTCCGGTCGCCTGTCAGCGCGCCCTGGCCTGTTGGATGAGGGAGAAGGCCAGTAAACACACTGCACCTACCGTCATTCCAATGACCGCATGGAGCAGTGTGGGGACGAGGGGGGCGAGCACAGGTCCAAGCGCGGGGAGGGGCTCGGTGGCTAGCGCTAGCCTCTCGAACAGCGCCTCAGCGCCGGGGATACCGTGCGCCAAAATGCCGCCGCCTACCAAGAACATCGCAGCGGTCCCAGCGATGGACAGCCCCTTCATCAAGTAGGGGGCGGCGCGCAGGATGAAAGTGCCGGCGCTTCGCTTGATGCCGGTTCCCGTTTCGAACAAGTGAAGTCCGAGGTCGTCGAGCTTGACGATGCCCGCCACGAGTCCGTACACGCCTACGGTCATCAATGCCGAGATGCCCACGAGGACACCGAGCTGCTTGACGAAGGGTTGCTCGGCCACGGTTCCTAGCGCAATCGTGACGATTTCCGCGGAAAGAATGAAGTCGGTGCGAATCGCACCACGAATCTTCTCTTGCTCGAGGGCGCCGCGGTCGCTCGACGCGAGGCGCTCTGCAGCTTCGCTGGGCGTGGGCTCTGGATCCTTCGCATGGAAAAAATGGTGGGCTATTTTCTCGCAGCCTTCGAAGCACAGAAAAGCGCCGCCTACCATAAGCAAGGGAGTTACGGCCCAGGGGATGAAGGCGCTGATGGCGAGCGCGAGGGGCACCAGGACGAGCTTGTTGCGCACCGAGCCTTTGGCGACGGCCCACACGACGGGCAGCTCACGATCGGCGTGGACACCCGTGACCTGTTGGGCGTTGAGTGCGAGATCATCGCCGAGCACACCGGCGGTCTTCTTGGTGGCAACCTTGGTGAGCACGGCGACATCGTCCAGAATGGTGGCGATATCGTCGATGAGCGCGAGAAGACTGCTAGCTGCCATGGGTGGACTCGGTTTTTGTAGAGCAACTTTGAGTTGTAAACGACTGCAATGAGACTGCGAAGCGTCTGCCTAGCGCGAGGGGCCTGTGAGCTTGTCGAGGCCAAACATCTTACTGAGTAGGCGGTCGCGAGCTTGCGCGGGAAGTCGACTCAGGGATGGGTAGATCTGCGCGCCGCGGCCTTCGCGGATCAGACGGGGAGGCGAGTCTGAGAGGATGCCATTGGCCACGCGGCTTGCGAACACGTCGGTGTCCATGGGCTTTTGTTGCGAGGCCTGGGCGCGCTTTTGGATGAAGGGGTACACGGAGCGAAATAGCGAGCTCGGTTGGGCATAGCGCTCGAGGCCGCCCATGGCGGTGTCTGAGAGCTTGGAGCGTACTCCCCCGGGCTGCACCACGATGACGTCCACGCCAAACGGCGCGCATTCCATGCGCAGGACTTCGCTCAGCATGTGGACTGCTGACTTCGTGGCGCAATAGGGGCCGGCAAAGGGGGTGGGCAAGAGGCCGACCACGCTGCCGATGTTGACGATACGACCTTTATGCTGCGCTGCCATGTGCGGGAACACAGCCTGCGTCACGGCCAAGAGTCCGGTGACATTGGTTTCGAAGATGCGGCGCACGCCATCGAGGGGAGCTTCTGCGAGCGGGCCGACCAGATTGAAACCGGCGTTGTTGATCAAGATGTCGATGCGCCCTGCACGTTCGATTACATGCTGAATGGCTTGAGCGACCGAGTCCTCACGGGTGACATCGAGGGCGACCTTTTCGGTGTCTAGGCCCGCGAGCGAGCTCTCCGAGCGCGCGCTGGCGAACACCCGATGGCCACGACTTTTGAACTCACGCGCGAGTGCCTGGCCAATGCCAGAGGAGCAACCGGTGATAACTACAACCTGGTCTTGGATGGACATGCAGCGAGCCATACCATGCGGTTCGCGGTGTGAGCCACGCGCGGGGGCCGCGGCAAGGCGGGCTTGGGGTAGGTCGAGGCTCTAAAGCTGGAAAAGTGCGTTGTCTGGCTCGCAATTCGGCGAGGTTCCGCGTCGGATCGTTGATAGCGCGAGCCATTCGCCATAAGGTTTGCCCGCTTCGTTCGTACCGGGATAGGCACAATATGTCGGATCAAGGAAAGCCACCCTCGGGTGGCGGCCGCTTCTTAAAGCTTGCTGGTCTGTCTGCTTCTGTGGCGGGCAACTTTGCCAAGGAGCGCGTGAAGCGCATGTTCCTGTCAGAGGAGCGAGCCGAACAGGCCGAGCGCGAGAATCTTGCGCGCGTGGGCGAGCAAATCGCGGCCACGCTCGGTCAGCTCAAGGGCGCTGCCATGAAGATGGGGCAGATGGCATCCATGGCCGCCGATCTCTTACCCAAGGAGATAGCGGATGCCTTGCAGTCGCTGCAGCGGGAGGCGCCTCCCGTCGATTTTTCAGTCATCGAGGCGCAGATTCAAGCGGAGTTCGATCAGCCTTTGGCGCGCCTGTTCGACGACTTCGAGCCAGTTCCTTTCGCTGCCGCGTCGATAGGTCAGGTGCATCGAGCGCGTGTCGATGGCCGCGATGTGATCTGCAAGGTGCAGTATCCTGGGGTCGATGCTGCGGTCAATTCCGACATGCGACACTTGAAGTTTGCCTTGCTGGCGAGTGGTGTGCTGCGGGTCGACAAGCGCGCGCTCGATGCAAGCTTCAACGAGATTAGCGAGCGCATGCACGAGGAGCTCGACTACTGCAATGAGTCCGACAACGTGCGTGCGTTTCGGACTTTTCATGCTCGGCATCCGTTTGTTGTCGTGCCCGAGGTGATAGGGCATCGCTCGGCCAAGCGCGTGTTGACGCTCGCCTACGAGCCTGGCGATCATATCCGTGATTTCGATGGGCTAGGCTACACGCGCGAACAGCGCGACCTGTGCGGGCATCACCTATGGCAGGCGATGGACAGCCAGATATTCGAGTTCGGCACGATTCACGCCGACCCGAATCCCGCAAACTTTGCCTTTCGAAAAGATGGAACCGTCGTCATGTACGATTTCGGGTGCGTAAAGCGCCTCGAGCCCATCGTGCCTGAAGGTTACGGTCGCTTGATCTTGGAGGGACTGCGCGAGGACTACACTCGGGTCGAAGAGACCCTGCATGCGCTCGGCATTCGGCGTGAAGGCGGTCCCCAGGTTTCGGAAGACTTCTATAAGCTCTGGCGAGACTGGCTGGCCTTGCCGATTCTCGCAGCCACGGAGCCTTTCGACTTTGGCTCAGCGCGCTTCGAGCAAGAGGTCCTGACCAAGCTTGTTCCGGCGACCATGCGCAACATGGCTTCGTTCCAACCCTCAAAGGACCTCGTGTTCTTCAACCGAGCCCTGGTTGGGCATTACGCCACGCTGCGCAAGATCCGCGCGCGCATTGCGGTAGGGGACATGCTGAAGCAGCGCTTCCCGGAGACGGCGCCCTGGTTTCCTGGCGCTCAGGCAGCGCTCAGCGGCTGAGGAAGAGCACCACGCCGATGTAGATGGGCGTGAGCGTCAGAGTCGCTTTGGCGGCGTAGCCAAAGAAGGAAGGCATCTCTACGCCACTCTCTTCCGCGATGGCCTTGACCATGAAGTTGGGGCCGTTGCCGATGTACGTATTGGCTCCCATGAACACGGCGCCCAAGCTGATGGCGACGAGAAAAATGTTGGGTACGCCCACCACGTCGTTGCCTAGGTTCATGCCTTGGACAGTGGACAGGAACGTGAGGTACGTGGGGGCGTTGTCGAGTACCGACGAGAGTCCACCCGTGACCAAGAAGAAGTGCGTGGGTGAGCTCAAGCCGAGCTCGCCTCCGCGTGCTTCGAGCAGGGCCAAGGCGGGCACCATCGTGACGAAGATGCCCGCAAACAGCACCGCGACCTCGAGGATGGGACCGTAGTTGAAGTTGTTCTTTGCGCGCGGCTCTTTTGGCGCCACGAAGACGCTTACCAGGGCGAGCAGCACCATCGCGAGCTCGCGATAGGGTGTGTCGAGGAAGATGGCGCCGATAACGCCGCCGAGCAGCACAACGTTGAGCAGTCCTTGCGCGCGTACGGGCTCGATCTCCGTGGCGTCGCGCTTGAGGTCATGGGCTGCCTCAGCGCGAAGCGCGCGCGCGTCGACGAAGTAGTAGAGCGTAAGCAGGTAGGCCATGGCGCCGAGCCAGAACGGAAACAGGCCAAAGGTCCAGGTGAACGGAACCCCGCGCAGATAGCCAAGGAAGAGGGGGGGGTCGCCGAGTGGTGTGAGCAAGCCTGCGCAGTTCGAGACGATCAGGATGAAGAAGAACGGCGTGTGGCCTACCTTTTTGCGTTCGCTGTTCGTCTTCAGGAGCACGCGGATCAGCAGCATGCTCGCGCCGGTGGTGCCGACCAGGTTTGCGAGGATGGCGCCCAGGCCCAACATGATGGTGTTGTTGCGTGGGGAAGCTTGCAGATCCCCTGAAATGTGGATTCCGCCGGCGATGGTGTACAGCGACCCGAGCAGAGCGAGGAAGGACACATACTCGAGGGTGCTGTGCGCCAGGCCTTCGCGGTGCGCCGTCCAGAGGTACACGGCGACCGGTGCCGAGAGGAGCAGCACCACGATGCCCTTGTTCCGATTGTGCTCCCACCAGTGACCTACCGTGAGAGGCAGGATCGCGATGCACGCGAGCAGGAGAGCGAAGGGTAAAACCCAATAAAGGGGGACGTGTTGGCCGAAGTGCTCCATCGCCGCGTGGGGTAGTACGGAGCCCTCCCGGCCACAAGACAAGCGTGCCTTTTAAGGCGGGAGGGACAGCGCTCGGACTGGCTCTTGGCTCAGAACAGGATGAGCTGCTGCGCGCAGCGCCCGGCGATGCAGGTCAGCCGGCCGGTGTCGGAATCGCAGCAATCGGTATCGGTTTGGCAGGTCTCGTATTCCTCGGCGCAAGTTGCTGGAGGCAGCTCATCGGTGCAGAGGAAGGCGCCCTCGCTGTTCGCACGGCAATAGCCACCGCAGCATTCGTCGCCGCTTTCGCAGGTATTGCCGTTCTCGCGGCAGGCATCGGGCACCCAGAAACCGCGAGAGTTCCCCGCAAAAAGCTCTTGCGCGGGTAGGTAGAAGGCGGGATGGCTCGGGTCCGTACCGGGCTTCGGAGGCATGTCGATGGCAGCCACCCAGAGCTTCTTGGTGGTGGGGCCGTCTGGGTTGCCCTCGGTGATGTCTACGTAGCGCGGGTCGCTGTCGCGCGGATCGCGTGTGGCCACGTTGCCGTACAGCCGACGACTCGTGAAAACCACCCAGGCGTAGCCACCCGCCACGATGGGCGCGACGGTGGGTTCGTACTGGAGTCGGGTGTCATCGTCGTGGCCGTTGGGGCCCGAGGGCAGGTAACCCTCGCCGTTGAGCCTGTCGAGCGGATGCGCGTTGCCTTGGAGGTCTGCCCACCAGAGCTTGCCCTGAGCGCCGCCGCGGGTGACGAAGACTTCTTTGCGGTCGTCTTCGTCCTGACCTGCTTGGCTTTCGACTTCGAAGATGACGCCGCTGCCGTCGGGCAAGAAGAAGGGCCAGCCTGGGCGGTGGTCGTTCTCGGTGGTTCGGTAGAGCTCGACGGGGTTAGAGAACGTGTAGGCGTCGGCGCTGTCCTGCTTGAGATCCATCATCACCAAGCTGCGACCATCGCCGGAAATGCCGGCTGTACCGGGACCGCTGTCGAAGTTGAAGGCAGCCCGCGTTCCATCGACGGAGAAGACTGGAGTTGCGGCGCGCGTGACGAACTCTGAGAGTCCGTTTGCGGTGAGAGGGGCACCATCGGCGACGCGATAGAGCGCGGTCTCGTCTAGGCTCGCGAGGTTCGAGAAGTTATTGCCGGGAGGGCCTGCATTGCCGAGGGCGATCGTCCCGTCGGGCGAAAGGGCAGCCCAACCGAATTTGCCGTTATCGCCAGCCGGATAAACCGTCTCCGCATTCATGTTCGTGAGCGAGTACTTGGAGCTAACCAAGTTGTCCTCTTGCTGGACGATCATCAGCGAGCCGTCGCCAGAGATGGTGTGGCATACGCGGCACCCAGTGAGGTCTTCTTCTTCGTCGTCGTCGGTGCCCGTGGTGTAGCCCGCGACCAGCACGGGTTCATAGGAGTTGCCACGGATAGCCAGTGTGGCGCCGCCGAAACGGCCGCCGATGCCCTTCATTTGCTTCGCAAGCTTTGAGCCGTAGGTGTTGTAGTAGACGGTGCCCTTGAGTGAACCGGGCGCGATACGCCAGGTGAGGTCTGAACTCGGCTTGAACGCCGCGTAGCCGCCAGCGCCATCGTCTGCGGCGATGGTGAGCGAGACACGCATCTCGGAGCCCGAAACCAGCGCGTTTTTCCAGACCTGACGCGGGATAGGCAGACGCGTGATAGGGGTGCCTGGGGGCAGCGCTTCGGGCGGACCGAAATACCCTTCGTAGACGAAGCTCGAATCGACCTCGATGCGGACTTTGACCGCCTTGGCTGCGTGAGCGCCGTGCTTCCACTGCATCAGCGGCGCGGGTAACCCCCGCGGCCACACGGTTTGATCGTACGGGTAGAGCCAAGACAATGTGGCGTCCGTGGTGGGCGCTGCGTCGAGCGCTGCACGCAGGTCTTGGTCTGTGATGATCGTGCCGCCGCCTTCACCGCCCACGCCGCCTATGCCGCCTGCGCCGCCGACGACCTCGCCGGCTTCTGGATCCCCTTCTTGCGCCGACTCCACGCGCAGCTCGAGCGTGGTCGACACACTGCGAGAGCCCAGGCTGACTGTGATAGTCACAGTGCCCGCAGCACCTGATGGCGTAAAGACGCCCGTCTTGGGGTCGATAGACCCGAGCTCGGGATGGTCTGAGGACCACTTTACGGCCGGTTTTGCCCCACCTTCTGGCGTGACGGTTGCCGTGAAGGTAATTGTGGGGAGGCCGTCTACGCCTACGGTATGCGTCGGCTTGAGCGGGCTCAGCGCCAGACTTTGCGTGGTCGCCGTTCCATCGCCTGCGTCGTTCTCGCTGGGAACGCCGCCATCCTCGCGAATATCTGCGTCTCCCGTTTCTGCGGGGGTAGGGTTGCCGCCGCCCCCGCCGCCGCAAGCTACGAGCGGGACAAGAAGTGCTGGCAAAAGTGGCCTCGTGAAGCGCAAGGCCGTTTTACAAGAGAGTAGACTTACAAGCCCATTCATTGGACAACCCGATCGCGTAGGAGACGTCACCGCAGTGCTGAGTGGCCAGATCCGCGTCGACCCTTGTGCCAAGTCGTGCGGAAATGAAACGAACGCGCCACGACGCCAAATCGACGAAGTGCGTGGCGTTTACTCAAGGTATCGAAGCCCTCTCGCGTGCGCAACAGTGCGAGGCGGTGAAACACGAGACGTACCGGACCGTGGTATACTGCTAGGCGTTTCTCGGCTCCGCTGTATGCTTTCCAGAATGGTGGGTCCTCTTGTCATAGTTGGAGCGGGGTCGAGCGGTGCAGTGCTGGCGCATCGCTTGAGCGCGGCTCTTGAGCGCGAAATCATTTTGATCGAAGCCGGACCAGATTATCTGAGTGCGGCTCTTCCTTCGGATTTGCGCGATGGACGCAAGAACTCCATGACCGCGCACGATTGGGGCTATCGCCATCATCCGAGTGAGCGTGGCGTCGAGTTTGCCTTGCCGCGTGGGCGTGTGGTGGGTGGCTCATCTGCGGTCAACACGTGCATCGCATTGCGCGGGCAGCCCGAGGATTTCGACGAATGGGCAGCGCTCGGCTTGTCTGATTGGTCGTTTGACGGGTGTTTGCCTGCGTTCAAGCGGCTCGAACGCGACATGGACTTTGCCGACAACTATCACGGCACCGATGGGCCGCTGCCCATTCGGCGTCATCGCAAAGAGGAACTTGCGCCCTTTCAAGCGGCCTTTCTCGAAGCCTGCGCCGAGCGTGGATACACGCCGTGTCCTGATGCCAACGCGCCAAAAAAAGTGGGCTTTGGTCCGCACGCGATGAACAAGATCGACAACCGCAGGATCAGCGCGGCCGAGGCCTATCTCACGCCGCAAGTGCGAGCGCGCGAGAACCTGCAGATACGTGCGGATACCCTCGTACGAAGGGTGTTGTTCACGAATCGCAGTGTGCGCGGGGTGGAGGTCGAGCGTGCAGGCCGAATCGAGGTCATCGAGACCCCGCACGTCATCCTGTGTGCAGGCGCCATCAATACGCCGGGGGTACTCTTGCGTTCGGGCGTGGGGCCCAAAGCCGAAGTCGCGCGCTTGCAATGTGAGCTTGTATTCGATGCGCCTGCCGTGGGGCGCAAGTTGCTCGACCACCCAGGAACCGGAATCTTCGTGCTCGCGCGGCGTGGTGTGCGCGTGGATTTTGAGGCGCCCATCGTGCAAACGCTCTTGCGTTTCCCGTCGGGCCTCGTGGATCACTGCGCCGATATGCTGCTTCAGCCGGCTTCTTTCAGCATGCTCAAGCGCAAGTTGCCGCTCTTTGGCTTGGTGACCGCGGTGGGCAAACCGCGCGGCACGGGTCTCATTCGTTTTCCTGACGCGAATCCGCGTTCGGCTCCTGTGATCCGACAGCACTTCTTCGAGGACCCGCAAGATCGCGAGATGGCGCGCAAGGCCTTGCAGCGCTGTTTCGATTTGTTGCAGACCAAGGCGCTCTCTGCGATGGGCCGCCCGGTGCTGCCGTTCCCTGCGATTTTGCGGCGCGATCGCTTGCTCGATGCGGTGATTCCGACCTTATGTGATTCGGGGTACCACCCGTCTGGCACGGTGCCGATGGGAGTTCGGCCAGGGCTCGATGCGGCCGTCGATGGGCGAGGCGAGGTGTTTGGCCTCCAGGGCTTGTTTGTGGTGGACGCGAGCCTGATGCCCACGATTCCTTCGAGCAATATCCACCTACCCACGCTGATGATGGCTGAGCGCATGGCTGAGTGGCTGCCGCAGAGGCTGTGAGGCGAAGCTCACCGAACACACAGCGCTAAACCATGTGTGTTGGTCTTCGACATGGGCCTCACAGGTGCGTGCAGGAAGTTTCTTTCGTCTAAAACGCCGCGCGGGATGTTGGATCTGCATGAGGCGCGCGAGGTCGGGAAGCTATACTCATGAGAGCAGGGTAGCGAAGCAAGTGTCCCATCGACCAACGCCGCGTGAGGGCTGGACCGTTCCAGCGGAGTTTCGGGAGGACGCTCCCGGCGCGGGTACGCCCGTGCTGAAGCCCGTTCCCACCAGTGCAGACGCCACATTGAGCTTTGCCGAGCTGAAGCCTGCGCCGGTAGCTGCAGCGGCACGAAAGCCGGGCGAGGATGACACCATCTCCCTCGCGGATACTCCGGCGCACGTCTACGTCGCACCCCAGGGCGCGCCTCGCAAACCAACGGCTCCCATGCTCGCGACAGGCTTGCCCGCCCCCGGCAAGCGCGCGAGCGCAACCCTATTTGGCTTGCCCACGCCTAAGCTCGGAGGCGTTCCTCAGTCAGGCCAAGCGAACGTGCAGCCTGCTGCCGTGGATGTGGCGTTGCCCGCGCAGACGTCTGATGCGCTGTCCGTGCTGCAGCCCAGCTTCGGTGAGCCCGAACGAGATGCTCACGCCGTGCTGCGTATGCCGCAGGCGCAGCTAGGCTTCGACGAACGTACAGAGTCGCGGCCGCCATCGGCGCTCCGGCGCAAATCACCTTGGCGGCACGCGGTGTGGGCGGGGCCCATCGCCTTCGCAGGGATCTTTCTGTGGTTGCGCGCTCCGGCAGGCGATGCCGCCGAAGGCAGCATTGCGTTGCCTGAGAGCGCATCCGCGGCGTTTGCCTCCCAAGCTGAGAAGACTGCGGAAGAACAAGCCAGCCCAGTAACGCAGGCCGCAACCGCCCAAGCACCCGAGCCTGCAATGGCGCCCGAGGCCGCGGAGGTGCAGGGGCAAGCGGCGGACGAAGTCGACGACGACGCAACCGACACCGAAACAGATACCACGCGGAAGGCTGCGGCCGCCAAGGCCGACAAGCTCATCGACGAAGGGCACGCGCTCCGCAAAAAGGGGAAGCTCGGTCCAGCGCGCAACAAGTATCGCGCAGCGCTGAACGCCTATCCGAACTATCCGCGCGCCATGGCGGGGCTTTTGCAGTTGGCCATTCAGCAGCGCGACGGCAAGCAAGCGGTGAACTTGGCCAAGCAGCTCGTGCAGCAGCGCCCGTCTCAGCTTAGCTATCAAGTGCTGCTCGGGGACGCCTATAAGGTGCAGGGAAAAACTGCGCTGGCACGCGAGACGTGGCAGGTGGCAGCCCGCAAGGGAAGCGCCCAAGCGCGCGCCCGTTTGCGCAAGTAGTGTCCGCGCGCCCATCCTGAGTTGGCGATATAAGGCGTTCGCATCTGCAGAGTCCGGCGCGACGGAGTGTGTCGTGTTCTGCAGACAGCGTTTGAGTCGACGCGTCAAACTGTGACACCATGGACGCAGGCTGATGCGGCGCATCTAGGATGTCTCGCGAGCCACGACTGTGGGGACAGAATGCTGAAAGACGCGAGGCGAAGCGCACGACTCGTTCTGTGCGCAGTCGGCTTCTTGCACGCTGGAGCATGCGGGGAGAATGGCCCGCGGACGCGGGATGCCGGCGGGGCCGAAGACGCAACCATTGAAGATAGTGGGAGAGATTGGGGCGATGGAAACGTTGGCCTCGATGGAGGCCACCTGGACGCGCAGGTTGAGCAGGATGCGAGCGGTACAGACGATGCAGACGTTCCAAACGGAGGACTCGACACCAGTCTGCCTGATGCCTCGGCGCAAGATGCTTCGGACGCAGGCGCAGACGGCGATGCAGCTGCGGAGACCACATTCGACGACGTATACGCGATTTTGTCTGAGCATTGCGCGTTCTGTCACGTGCCTGGTTCCATCGGCTACAACCTAGGCAAGCTCAACATGTCGACGCGCGAGCTCGCGTATAAGAACTTGGTTGGGTTCGAAGAGAAGGGCGTGCTTGCCGCGGGCATTCACTGCGGACCGCCAGAATCGCCGCCGGGTTATCGCCGCGTGGTGCCGTACAAACCGGAAGAAAGCTTGATCCTGAATAAGCTCTCGCGGACGCCACGCTGCGGTGTGCCGATGCCAGATAATTATCCGGCGCTCTCTGACGAGCAGGTCGCTCTGATCTCCGCCTGGATTGCGGCTGGCGCAAAGAAAGGTGCCGATCCCGAGGTCGATGCCGGTGTGGAGTATCCGATGTGGCTCTCACAAACCGGACTCTTCGCAGACGTCGAAGCCGACGAGATGGCCCCTGCCGTCACAGCCTTCGAGCCGCGCTACAAGCTTTGGTCTGACGGTGCCGACAAGCGGCGCTTCGTCCGGCTGCCTGAGGACGCCACGATCGACACGTCGGACATGGATCGCTGGATTTATCCGGTGGGTACCAAGGTTTGGAAGGAGTTCTCGGTTACCGACATCCGCGTGGAGACGCGCCTCATAGAAAAGACGGGCCAAGGTCGCTGGGTCATGGTGTCGTACCAATGGCTTGAAGACGGTACCGATGCGTTTGCAGTGCCCGAGGGCGTGCTCAACGCGAACGGGACACAGCACGATATCCCCGACGCAGCGGCGTGCATTCGTTGTCACGGCGGCCTCGAGGATGCCTTGCTCGGGTTCTCTGCACTGCAGCTCACGCACAATCTGGGCGGGCTTACCACCGATGCTCTCGCGCAAGCGGGACGCTTGAGCCACCCCCCAGCCGAACCTTGTGTGTTGCCGGGAGATGAGACGGCTCAACAGGCGCTCGGCTATCTACATGCAAACTGTGGGCACTGTCATAACCCTTGGTCCCAGGTATTCACTCAGCTTAAAACGCAATTCCCTTTTACCGGGGGCCCCATTTTCTGGGAGCAAGCGGGCAAGCTCTCAAGCCTTCGCGAGACGAATGGGTATGTGTCCACGGTGGGACAGCCGAACTCTATCTTGCCGGACCTGTACATCATTGAGCCGGGCGATGCAGAGCGCAGCGAGCTGTTTGTGCGCATGGGGCAGCGTGGTGAATCCTCGCTGCAGATGCCTCCTATTGCCACTGAGCAGGTGGATGAGGTCGGCCTTGCCGCCGTGCGCGCGTTCATCGAATCGTTGCCGCCATAGGAGCCTGCAGGCCCCTGAGGCGGTTCACTTGATGTGGAGTTCGAAGCGTACGACCTCGCCCTGCCGCGTAACTTTGCCCTTTTTAGAGAGAAAGACGCGCGAGGTCTCGACCTGACTTGCCTTGAGCAGCTCCGCCTCGATGGCTTCGCCGCGACGCTGGCCGAGCGCTTCGACCTCAGACTTGTCGACGGGTACCTTGCTGCGGACTTCCTCCGCGAGCTTGTCGGCTTGAAACTGTTGTTGCATGACCTTCGCGCTTTTACGTGATGTTCCTTCGGGTGTCTTCGGGGCCGCTGGAATGCGTGGCTCCTTGCCTGTCAGGCGCTTGTGGAGTTTCTCTAGCGCCTCGATCTTTTGATCGGGTGCGAGCGCCGTGTATTCTGGAACGCCATCGCGCTTTTCGCGGCGGCTGAGTGATTCCGCTACGCTACGCTTGAGGCTCTCTTCAAACTTGTGGGCGCGTAGGGCCTCGATGTCCATGTCGGCCACGGTTCCAACCGGTACATCGAGCTTGAGATCGGGCCGTTCGCGCATGGCCTTCCCCAATGAAGCGAGGCCCTGCTTGGCCTCGGAATTGAGCTGGTCTTTGCCAGGTGAGAAGCTCACGTAGCGCGCCTTTTCGGCTCCCTTGAACAACGACCCAAGCAGGTCGAACGGCGCAGTGGCTGCCTTGACGATGATGTTTTTTACGACTTGCCAGATGATGGGCCCCACGCGGAAGCTCGGATCGTCGAGCGTGCCCTTCACGGGAACATCGAGCGAGATGACGCCATCGCGGTCGCGCAGCAGCACCGTGGCGAGCTTGACCGGGAGGGGGGCCTTCTCCTTGGTTTCTGTTTTCTCGCCCCAGGTGAGTTGGGAGATGCGTATGTGATGAGATGCCTCGAGCTTACTGTTTGTGATTTGGTAGCGCAGGTTGGTGGAAAGCTCGCCACGCGTGATGTTGTAACCCGCAAAGCGCCCCGAGTAGGGGTTGAACACGGGCAGGGCGATGTTCTCGCATTCGATGCTCAAGTCGGTGAATTTTTTGAACGCGAAGGGTTGAGATCTACCTGAGATCACGACGGGAGAGTTGTCGCCGAGGTGTCCCTTGAGCTTCACGCTCGCTCGAGAACGCGGGTCGGTGGAAAGTCCCTTGAGGGCTCCCGAGAGAGCCCGGATATCCGCCGAAAAATTGGGCTGCACGTAGTAGTCGGAGAAATTGAGACGCATGTCTGAGAACGCGACCTTCCCCACGTGGATGACCATGCTCGGAGTGGCATCGACACTGGATGTGCTCTCTTCGCGCTCAGGCTGCTTCTTGCGGGCTGTCGTCCGCGGTGTCGTCTTGGCTTCCGCCTCTGACGGCGAAAAGACCTCGCTGAGATTGAGGACCTGTTTGTTGCTCAAGACGACCTTGGCAAACGGCTTGTCGACCAACACCTGATCGATAGTCAGCGTGTCGGGATTCTGTTGGAACACGAGCCGCTGTGCTTCCAGGCGCCGGACGCGCAAGAGATCCTGACGCAGGGCGTTGTCGACGGTCACGAGGTTGTTGAGCGAGAGTTGGCCAGCGAAGCGAAGCGATGCGTCGAATGTGAGCGTGCCTTGGGTATCGAGCGTGCCATCTTGAATCGTGAGCGCCGCGTAAGGCGCTAGATAGGGCTGCGCCAGCGCGAGGTCGACTTCGCGGATTGCTATCTCGAGCTTGGCTGCGAAAGGCGCTGGCCGGATGGACCCTTCCGCTTTGATGGTGCCCGCATCCCGATTGAGATGCGTCTCGAAGGACACGCGCACAGGCTTGGCAAGGTCGAGACTGACGTCGTTGAGCTCGGCTTGCATGTTGCTGAGTTCGATGCGTGTTCCGGGGGCAATCGCCCGATCCTCTGCATCAATCTGAGCCCGCGTGAGTCTCATGCGCGCAATCTGTAAGGCCCAGTCGGGTTCGGTGACAGCGCGCTTCACGGGTTCCAGCGTTTTCGGCGCAGCGCCTGGGCTTGCCTTGGCGGCGAACAGGCGCTCGAGGTTCAGCGTCTTATCGGCTTCAAGACTCGCGCTTACCTGGATGCCCTCGAGCAACACATCGCGGATGTCGAGGCGCTTGGTCTCGAGTATCAGCGTCGCATCCGAGACCAAAATCTTCGGGATCTTGACCAAGGTCTGCGATTCGTTACGTGCGCGCAGGCTAGTCTGCAGGATGGCTGCGCGGGTCAGCTTGACCTCGGCCTGCGGGACGTCTGCGATGCGCATGCGGTAGTTGGCTGTGAGCTCCACTGTGCCATTGGGCATCGCGAAGGGAAGGGCATCGCCAAGGTAGTCAGCGAGACTTGTCACTTGCAGTTCACGAATCGACACGGAACCAATCGATTCGATGCGCGGGCTCAGGGCGAGTTTTCCTTTCCATGCGAAATGTGCGCCCTGCTCGCCTTTTGCGGTCAGTTGAAAGTCGCCTCCTCTGGGGGTGGTTCGGAAATTCTTGAGCACGAACGAGATCGGAGCCAAGCCTTGGCTGAACGCTTCTCGTCGCGCTAAATCGATAAAATCGATGGCTCCCTGGTCTAGATGCAGGCTCTGAACCCAGAGAGCAGGCAGGCCTTCGTTTTTCTCGGGCGCGTCTTTTTCGGGCGGAAGAATTAAGTCCTGGAGGTTAAACGTGCCTCCCTTACGGGCCACCGCGCGCACGTACGGGCGCAGCAGGGAAAAGCTTTTCAGTACGTAGGCTCGCTCCCATAGTGAGGCCCAAGCCTCGAAATCGAGGGCCAGCTTATCTGCAGCTAGCATCGGCTGGTCATCGCGGTCCGGTAGCGATAGCTGCTTGATCTCCAATGTGAGCCGAAATGGGTTGGCGTGAACCGAGCCGATAGAGAGTGTGCGTCCGTAGTGTTCGCGAACGAACTGTGTGGCTGCGTAGTGAACAGCTTTAGGCACGAGCACGAAACCGACCACCGCGTAGGCTGCGACCGCTACGCACAGCGCGAAGGGCAGCCACAGCCAGCGCGCGTGTCGCACGGAGGTGCGGGGGCGGCTGTTCGATGTTGCGTGTGAGTCGGAGCCGGCCATGCTGTGCCTTACTGTGCGCCCTCGTGTGGCTTGTCCGTGCCGACGCTTGCTTCACATTGTGTGGAACCAGAGGCCTATTCAAGGCACACGCTCCTATTTGTCTTCGCACAAAGGCTGCGCTAGGAGCGTCTCTGCATGGGGTTAGGACGACGTAAAGTTCGACTCGAAGACAAGGCCGCCTGGGTGTTCAACAAAATGGTCGCCGCGTACGAAGCGCGTCCCGCCTATCCCAGCGCGTTGGTAGACGCCTTACTGGCTTCGTGTACGGGAGATTCATTGCGCGTGCTCGATATCGGTGCGGGCATCGGGCACTTGGCGTTGCCGCTCGCCGCACGGGGTTGTGAGGTCGTTGCGATAGAGCCTGCAGCTGCAATGCTTGCATGCCTCGCTCAGCTTGCCGCGCGCCACGGATTACAGGTTCGCGCCGTGCACGGGACCGCGGAATCGCTGCCATTTCCCGAAGGCAGCTTCGATCTCGTCATCGTCGCGGATGCGCTGCACTTTTTGGACGCGGAGCTGTCTGGTCGCGAAATTGCCAGGGTCCTCGCGACAGGGGGAACGCTTGCGCTCCTGACCTGCGAGCTCGCGGACACCCCTTTCATGCGGGGCGTCGTGCGAACGATGGAGGAGGCCGCGCCGCGCAGACCGCGCAATGTGGCGAACACCTCGGTGCAGTTTTTCAAGACGGCGCAGGTGGAGCTTACACGCGAGCTCAGCTTCAGTGACGAGCACCCAGTTGACGCGCAGACGCTCGAACGCATCTTCGGGTCGATTTCGTTTATTGGACCCGCGATGAACGCTCAGCGATTCGCAGAGTTCATGCAAAACATTCGAACCCTTCCGGATGCACCGGCGTGGGCTCGAACGTTTTTCCTGCGAGTAGGATGCAAGCACAAGGGGTAGGCCCCTCGTACGCGCCAACCGGCTATTCGGTGGGATGTGCGGCTATCCAATCGCGAAGAGCCCGTGCCTTGGGCGACTCACTTATCGCCTGGCCCGTTTTCTCCTTGGCACCCCAGGCACCGTTATCCGCGTACGAGCCGCTGTTCGCGTAGTGCATCGTCAGGATGAACTTCGAGGTCATCGCGTCGAGCCACTCTTTGTACAGGTCGTAGGTCACAGGATTTCGGGAGAACGTGTCTGCGTTCTTCAGTAAGTGCTGCCCACCTTCGTAGGAGACGAGCTGCATTCCGGTCCCCTTGATCTGGGCAATCGCGTCATCGGTCCACTTGAGTGTGTCCTTGATGCCAGCGCGGAAATCAGCGGGCATCGTGCTCGAGGCGCCGTCGATTTTGTTGTCGGAACCCACGTAGTTCGAGATGGAATAGTAGGCGGGCATGCGCGCGCCGAGATTGATCTTCGGGTCACGTAGCGCGTCGACTTGCTTCTCGGTGCCGTACGCTTGGCTGAGCTGCCCTGCGACTACCCACTTCACACGTGCACTTTGATTTCCGAAGACCTTCACGAAGGCATCGTTCATGCGGGATGACGCAAAAACATGGAACTTGAAGGCAGCGGCATAAGGGTCTTCGTCGAACTTGAGCTCTTCGCCTCGCTTCTTGCAGTAGTGAGCTTGCTCGAAGCCGTAGTTCCAAGTCTCATTCGAGTACTCGATGTACAAAGTCAGGCCGGGATCGAGATTCTCCTTGGCCAGCTTTGCGAGCTCGGTGAAGTGGTTGTTCGTCGGGTCCTTCTCGTAGGTCTCGATGGCGAGGTGCGGGACCGTGATCCAGCAGGCTTTCTGCATGCGATTACACAGGTCGAACATCCACTCGTAGGCGATGCCACGGCCCTCGACGTCGCCACCTGACTGGTTGTCCTTGCTGTCCATTTGCGTCCGCTCAGACCAATCTCGAATCTTCGAGTGATTGGTCCCTCCGAAGTCCATGAACCGGTAGACGGCGTAGTTGGCCTCTTCGAGGTCGGCGATGAAGGCAGGATTCCAGGGATCCGTCGTGGTCGCGAAGTCTACGTTCGGCTTCCAAGCTTCTTCGCCCCAGCTACTGAGGAACCAAAAGTTCGTACCTACGCGCATGCCTTCCCAGGTTTCTGCGACTGCAGCTGGCGTGCTGCCGTCCGCATCGCTGTCTGCGTCGACATCTCGATCTTGGTTCGCTTGATTGAGCTCACCTACGGGCGTTCCGAGAGCGCCGGCCTGAGCCTCGGCGGCAGGATCGGCTGTGAGTTCGCCGTTGCATGCTGCGAGCAGCATAAAATTCAGTATGGTGACGAGACGAGTAGAACGACGCTGCATTCCACACTCCTATGACTGATGTAGGGATTAGGATGTCAGCGGGAATCAGGGCTCGGCCGTGATTTCGACCCGCGACTAGAAGGCAACGTCCTAGCAACCGAAATCCCGAGACGCGGCGAAAAAGAACCACGACGGGCTGGATTTGCTCGATGTCGGCTAGCCAAAAGTGTGCGACGGGCGTCGAGTCAGTCTGGGATTCTGACGGTGCTCAGCTTGCAATGCGGGCGCAGGGTCGACCTTTGCCTCCATCGTCGCCTACGCCTGATAGAGCCGCATCATTCCTGCCGCATATCGACATTCAGAATCGATACGCCGCCGCCTGCGACGTCGACTTGCACGCGATGCTGCTTGTAGCCGTTTGCTTTGACCACCACGCGATACTTGCCTTGAGGCAGCGAGATTTCGAAGCGCCCTTGCTCGTCCGTGGTGACGCGTGCCGCCTGCTTACCGCGGCGGTCGGTGACCGTGACCTGAGCGATGAGCGGCGTGCTTCCGAAGCTTCGGACGAGGCCTCGGAGCAGTGCGCCCTCGCTTACTTCCGGCACGAGCGTGCGCGTGCCTTGTTCAGGCATCTCTGCGTAGACGTCGGTTTCCCAGTTCTGGGCCTGGAAGCCGACTGCAGACGCTTCAAGCGTCGCGGGGCCAAAGGGCAGGTCCTTCAGCACGTAGCGTCCGCTGCGGTTGGTGACGGCGAACTGTTCGGATTCGGCATTTGGGTCGACCACCTTGACCACAGCCTCAGGCAGCGGTGCTCCGGTGTCGTCGAGGATGATGCCCGAGATGGACTCGGTCGTCTTGAGCACGACAGGCTTCTTCTCGGCCTCGAGGTCTCCCACGGGTGCTGGCCGCGGGCGCTGCCACGCGTTGTAGCGAACGCCGGCGGTAAACATGATGCGCGGTTCGGTAGGGACGAGTGGATCGGTCGGCTTGAGACCTGGACGTCCACTCAGCAAGGCTGTGATCGTGAACTCGGCTGCCAGCTTGTGTTCGTGGAAGAAGTATCGAGCGCCCGCACTCATACGTAACGGCGATTCGCCGAGACGAGGGGCTTTCGAGCCGAACAAGAGGTCCGCGCCTGCTTCACCGAACGCTTGGATGATTGGGGTGACCTGATAGGCGCCGCCCACCCCAATTAGAAATGCATGGGAGTCACTGAGCCCGAGCGCGACGCGGTCCCCGGCGCGTGTGCGCCGCAGGTCGGGCGCACTGTTCGCACTGCTATCAATCCGAAAACCCACGTTGGTCAGCAAGGTGAACTGCTGCTTACGCGGAGCCCAGGCAAGCAATGTCTTGAGGTCGAGCGTGGTCGCGCGAATATCGAAGGACGGCGCGTCGTGGCCTGGAAACCAAATGGCGGCTTCTCCGCCTATCGTCAGGTCCTTGGGCAAAGCCCGTCCTGCACGCGCATACAAACGAGGATTGCCCGTGGCCGTTCGATTCGTCCCGAGTGTGTCCTTGGGATGCGTGTCGAGACGACCATCGAGCGACAACGCTAGCGCTAGCCACGGCAGAGGCGCGAAGCCGGCGCTCGCTGTCCCTGTGAAACGATGATGCGAGCCCGGCACGCTGCCGAGACTCTCTGTGTAGCCGTAGCCTGTGGTGACAGCGACCGTGAGCACTTCCGGGGTACAGGTAGGCATGCCGAGCGTCACCAAGCCGCACAGGCCGTTTGCAGCCGTGCCTAGCTCAAGGTCGCGCGACCTGTTCGGGGTCGACTGGGCTTCCGCCGCACTTGGCCCTAAAAACACCAGCGCGATACATAGAAGCGTGAGCCAACGGCCTACTCCGCGCGAGAGGATCTGCGCCGCCTGGCGACGGCCTGTCTCGATTGAACCAATGACGATGCCCACGATGAAAGGTCGCCCGCCTTACCCGAAAAGCCACATGTTGCAGCGCTGCCCCGAGTCGATGCTTGTCTCGTCATTGTAGTTCTGGGAGCAAGCACAATGACACTCCGAATTGGGTGTGCGGCGTGCAATGGGCGGACGTCCAAGCAGAATGTGTATAATCCGGATGGATGTCGGGGCGTGTCGGAGTGATCTGCGTGTTGCTGTGTAGCGTGGCCCTGGTCGCGCTCGGTCCTCGCTCCGTAAAAGCCGAGGATGACCCCTGGTTTTCGCGCGATAAAGGGCTGCATTTCGGAGCAAGCCTGGGATTGAGCGCAGGCGGCTACGGGGTCTCGGCGCTCTGGTTTGAGCGTCCGGCTTTCCGTGCGCTGTTCGGTTTCTCTTTCGCACTGAGCCTAGGACTAGCCAAAGAAGGCTGGGATGCAGCGGGGCACGGTCATCCTTCGGCGCGGGACGTAGCCTGGGACGTGGTGGGCAGCCTGACCGGAACCGCGATCGCGTGGGGACTAGATCGGGCTGTCAGTGGAATGCGCAGAAGGCGTGCGAAGCCTGCAGTGGGTCGCGAGCCAGCCGTGGCTTACAGGGCAAGCTCACACGAGCTTGACTGGGTGCGCGGGTTTGGGCCGAGAGCGGGGGCACTTGTGCTTGAGGCAGGATTGCCCACCTGGGGCGAGAAGGCCGGCACTCCTGGGTCTCTGCGCAGACTTTGCCTCGATAGACAGCTCACGGTGCAGCGCTCTGCGTTCTAGTTCAGCAAGCGCGAGCGCGGCCTGGCTTATGCAACGCTATCGGCCATGGCAACCCTGAGCGAAAACAAAAACCAGCGCTGGCATCACGCGGTAAGCACGGGCTTGCGTCGTGCTGCTGAACGCGCGCCTTCTCTCCTGCTCCGCTTGGCGGAACGTACGGAGAAACTCGAAGACCGCATCGAGTTGGCTCTGCAGGCACGGGGATCCTCGGCTCGCTCGCAGGCCAAAGCCGACTCCGCCGAAGCGATTCGAGCACGCGCCGCGCAGCAGATCGGACGCCCGGGAGATTGGGACGCGGTCGACGAGGCGGGCTGGGAGTCGTTTCCGGCCAGCGATGCTCCGTCGAGTTGGGCGGGAGTCGACCGAGGGGGGCCGGGCTCAACACACTAAGATCGACTCTAAAATCAGCGCATGGCCTTGAGACGCGCTCTGGCGGCCGAGCTGCCGGCACGCGCGGCGCGATCGTAGGCTTCGCGTGCCTCTCGCGGCATGTTGGCGCTGCTGTACGTGTCGCCGAGCAACATTTGATTGCTCGCGCTCGTCGGGCGGATTTGCACGAGCTTCTGGGCAAACGCGATGGCGTCGCGATGTTGACCTTGAGCTGTGGCGACTTGCGCAAGTCCGACGAGGGCGCGCGGGTAGTTGGGCAAGAGCAGGAGCGCTTCCTGGTAGCGCGCCTTGGCGCTCGGATAGAGCTTACGCTTGCGAAAGGAGTGTCCTTGGCTCACGAGATGACTCGCTTTCCGACTCTCGCTCTGCCCATCGAGCGTGTCGTCTGCGTCGTCGTCGAGTTCGCCTGATTCTGCGGGCGTAGTCGGCAGTACGAGTACAGCGCGCGCAGGCTCAACGGGCGCCGTGTCGGCACTCGGTGCCGAGGATGCGGGCACTTGCGCCGCTCCAGGCGACGACGCGAGGGGCGGGGGCTTCGGTCCAGCGGGCGCTTCGGTTCCGCGCGTCATGAGCGTAGTCAGGATGACGGCGCAGAGGAGTAAGCCGGCTGTGCCTCCTCCCACAGCAAGTAAACGCTTACGTGGCTGTTGCCGCAGGTAGTCTCGCAGTGAACTGTAGGCTGCGAGTGCTTGGTCGCCATAGCGCTGTGCGTGCGAGATGAGCCGTGCGCGCCAAACAACGATTGCGCCTGGCGCGCTGTCAGTCGGCTCGATGGCCTGGGTTTTGTGGGTGGTCGGCGCGACATCGAAAGCGTTGGCGTCGGGGTTGTCATAGACGGCCGCGTCGGGAATCGTGGGAGCCGCTTCGTCCGTATCGAAGATGGAGAGGTCGAGCG